>NZ_JADCJY010000002.1:333600-667200 GCF_014982715.1 Gallalistipes aquisgranensis
TGCTCCGCGAAGGGGAGAATTCCGTGATCGTGAAGGTGGACAACAAACGTTCGCTGGATGCCGTGCCGACCGTCAATTTCGACTGGTTCAACTACGGCGGACTGACCCGCGACGTGATGCTGGTCGAAGTGCCCGACCGCTTCATCCGCACCTACCGCATCCAGTTGGAAAAGGGCAGCGACCGCACGATCGCGGCCGAAGTCCGGCTCAGCGAGCGGAAAGCCGGGGAAAAGATCACGGTGGAGATCCCCGAACTGAACGTCAGGCGGACGGCTTCGACCGGAGCCGACGGTGTCGCTGCGTTCCGGATCGAGGCGTCTCCCGCACTGTGGAGCCCCGAAACGCCCAAACTCTACGACGTCGTGATCGCCTCGGAGACGGACCGCGTCGCCGACCGCATCGCCTTCCGCACGATCTCCACTCGCGGTCACCAGGTGCTGCTCAACGGCAAACCCGTCTTTCTGAAAGGGGTCTGCATCCACGACGAGGCCCCCTACGGCGGCGGCCGCATCTACTCGGAAGACGAAGCGCACATCCTGCTCAAATGGGCCAGGGAGATGAACTGCAACTTCGTGCGGCTGGCCCATTACCCCCACAGCGAACAGATGATCCGCGAGGCGGAACGCATGGGCATCATGGTGTGGTCGGAAGTCCCCGTCTACTGGACGATCAACTGGGAGAGCCCCGCCACCTTCACCAACGCGAAAAACCAGCTCAGCGAGATGATCGAACGCGACCGTAACCGCGGCAACATCATCATCTGGTCGGTGGCCAACGAAACCCCTCACAGCGAGGCCCGCGACAAATTCCTCTCGGGCCTGATCGCCTATACCCGCGCGCAGGACGACACGCGTCTGGTGAGCCTGGCCATGGAACGGCACGACATTTCGGAGAACGAGATGACCGTGCAGGACAACCTGCACGAACTGGTCGACGTGGTGAGCTTCAACCAGTACGTCGGCTGGTACGTGGGCCGCAACGACAAGATCGACCGCGTGAGCTGGAAAATCCCCTACGGGAAACCGATCATCGTCAGCGAATACGGCGGCGAGTGCATCGCCGGGTACCGTTCGCCCGACAAGAAGATCTGGTCCGAGGAGTACCAGGCCGAACTCTACGCCAAATCTGCCAAAATGTTCGACGAACGCCTTCCGGGACTGGCCGGCACCACGCCCTGGCTCCTGAAGGACTACCGTTCCCCGCGCCGCGTGATGCCCAACATGCAGGACGGCTACAACCGCAAGGGTCTCGTGTCGGAACACGGCCAGAAAAAACAGGCTTTCTACGTCATGCAGCAGTGGTACAAAACCAAATAGCTGCGAGACACCGTTAAAAAAGGGGGGAGCGATCAAAGATCGCTCCCCCCTTTTTCCGTCCGAAACTGCCGGCCGGTTCCCCGGAGAGAAACTCCGTCAGATATTTTTCATCGACAGACTGATCCGGCCCCGCACCCGGTCGATCCCCGTCACCCGTACGGTCACCTGCTGGTGCAGCCTCACCGCCTGATTCGGATCGCTCACGTAACGGTCGGAAAGCTGGGATATATGCACCAGCCCGTCCTGCTTGACGCCTATATCCACGAAGGCGCCGAAATTGGTGATATTGGTCACGATCCCCGGCAGCAGCATCCCTTCGTACAGGTCATCGACCGAACGCACTCCCTCCGCGAACCGGAAAGCCCGGATCGTACTGCGCGGATCGCGGCCCGGTTTGGCGAGTTCGGCCAGGATATCCGTCAGGGTGGGGATACCCGTCTTTTCGGTCACATAGCGGCGGACGTCGATCCGGCTGCGCAGCGCTTCATCCTGCAACAGATGCCGCACGTCCGTTCCCAGATCGGCCGCCATCCGCTCCGCCACTCCGTACGATTCGGGATGCACGGCACTGTTGTCCAGCGGATTTTCGGCACCGTCGATACGCAGGAACCCGGCACACTGTTCGAACGCCTTGGGTCCCAGCCGGGGCACCCGGAGCAGTCCGGCCCGCGAAACGAAAGGTCCGTTGGCCGCACGGTACTCCACGATATTCTGTGCCAGCGCCGGCCCCACGCCCGAGACGTAGGCCAGCAGATGTCTCGAAGCCGTATTGAGGTTCACCCCCACGTGGTTCACACAACTTTCGACCACGGCGTCCAGACTCTCTTTCAGACGTTTCTGGTCCACGTCGTGCTGATACTGTCCCACACCGATCGCCTTCGGGTCGATCTTCACCAGTTCGGCCAGCGGGTCGATCAGACGGCGGCCGATCGAGACCGCCCCGCGCACCGTGACATCGCAGTCGGGAAACTCCTCCCGGGCCGTCTCCGAAGCGGAATAGACACTGGCTCCATCCTCGCTGACAGAGAATATCTCCACCGGGTGCGGGAAAGCGACACCCCGCAGGAACGCCTCCGTCTCGCGTCCGGCCGTACCGTCGCCCACGGCGACCGCCTCGGTCCGATAACGTGCGGCCAACGCCGCGAAACGCTCCGAAGCCTCTTTCTCCCGGCCCTGAGGCGGATGGGGATAGAGGGTTTCGCTGTGCAGCAAGGCACCCTGCTCGTCAAGGCAGACCACTTTGCAGCCGCTCCGGAAGCCCGGGTCGACCGCCATGACCCGCCTGCGACCCAGCGGCGGAGAGAGGAGCAACTGCCGCAGATTGGCGGCAAATACCCGGATCGCCTCCTCTTCGGCCCGTTCCCGCGCCTGCGCGATCGCCTCGGCCTCCATGGAGGGTTTCAGCAATCGCTTGTACCCGTCCTTCACGGCAATCTCCACCTGTTCCCGTGCGGGAGAATCTCCCCGTACGAAAATCCGTTCGAGCTGTTCCAGCGCACGCGCCTCGTCGGGCGCTGCCGCAAGCCGGAGCACCCCCTCCCGTTCCCCGCGCAGCAGAGCCAGCAGACGGTGCGACGGAATCCGGCGCAAGAGTTCCGAACTGTCGAAATAATCGGCGTATTTCACCCCTTCCCGTTCCTTTCCCTTCACCACCCGGGAGACGATCATCCCCTCGTGACGGAAAAGCCGGCGCATGGCGCTGCGGCTCCGCTCGCTCTCGCTGACCCATTCGGCCATAATGTCGCGGGCTCCCTCGAGCGCCTGCTCCGCGTCCCCGACCTCCCCCCGGACGAACCGGGAGGCCAGCTGCCCGGGCCGGGCCCCGTCCTGCCGCATCAGCAGGGCGGCGAGCGGTTCCAGTCCCCGTTCCCGGGCGACGGTCGCCCTCGTCCGCCGTTTCGGACGGAAAGGCAGGTAGATGTCTTCCAGTTGCGCGGAATCGTAGCAGGACTCGATCCGCCGGCGCAGTTCGTCGGTCAGCTTTCCCTGTTCGGCAATCGAATCCAACACGGTCTGCCGCCTCCGGAGCAATTCGGTCAGCCGTTCGTAATCCTGTTTCACGGCCGCCACCTGCACCTCGTCCAGCCCGCCCGTGGCCTCCTTCCGGTAGCGGCTGATAAAGGGGACCGTAGCCCCTTCGTCCACCAGGGCGATCACGCCTGTCACGCCGCCCTCGGGAAGCGACCGGCCGCGGGCGATCAGCCCCGTCAGTTCCTGTTTTTGCTGTCGTGTCATCGGAATGTCTTTTCAAAAGGCCGTCCGGCCCGCGGCAAAGATAGGATTTTACGACGGGAAACCCAATCCGCTTCCATCCCCGTTCGGCGGTTACGCCGAAAAAAGCTATCTTCGCCGAAAAATACCGACATGGTACGACAGACCGAATTCTCACTGCGCCCCCGGAGCCGGGGCTTCCACCTGGTCACGGACGAAATCCTGCGGCACCTGCCCCCGCTGCCCGAAACGGGCCTGCTCCACCTCTTCCTGCAGCACACCTCGGCGGCGCTCACCCTCAACGAAAACGCCGACCCCGACGTGCGGGGCGACATGGCGGCGATCTTCGACCGTCTCGTGCGGGAACGGGAACCCTATTACGAACACACGCTGGAAGGGGCCGACGACATGCCCGCCCATGCGAAATCGACCCTCGCGGGAGCCTCGCTCACGATTCCCGTCACCGGCGGCCGGCTCAATCTGGGCATGTGGCAGGGCATCTGGCTCTGCGAATTCCGCAACCGGGGCGGCGGCCGCCGGATCGTGGCCACCGCAATCGGAGAATGACGGATTTTTTTCCTATATTTGGAATCGAACCAAAACGACAAGACCATGTTTTCAGCTGAAACCTACTCCCGCCGCCGTGCCCTGCTGCGCGAACGGGTCACCAAAGGAGGACTGATCCTGCTGCCCGGCAACGGAGAGGCCCCGGCCAACTACCCCTCGAACACCTACCATTTCCGGCAGGACAGCACGTTCCTCTACTTTTTCGGGCTGAACCATCCCGATCTGGTGGGCGTGCTGGACGCCGACACGGGAGAGGAAGCACTCTACGGCGACGACCTGTCGATGGACGACATCATCTGGACGGGTCCCCAGCCCTCGGTGGCCGAACTGGGCGGACGGGTCGGCATCAGACATACCTTTCACCTCTCCAGGCTGGCGGAACGGATCACGGACGCCGTGCGTCGGGGACGCAGAGTCCATTTCCTGCCACCTTACCGGGCCGAAAACCGGCTGCTGATCGCCTCACTGCTGGGACTGACGCCCGGAGCGGTGCCCGACCGCGTCTCCGTGGAACTGGCGCTGGCCGTGGTCTCCCTGCGCGAATCGAAAAGCGCCGAGGAGATCGAGGAGATCGAACGGGCCTGCGAGATCGGCTACCGGATGCACACCACGGCCATGCGCATGTGCCGGCCAGGCGTCGTGGAACGGGAGATCGCCGGAGCCATCGAGGGAATCGCCATGCAGTCGGGTGCGGGCGTATCGTTCGCCTCCATCGTGTCGCAGCACGGCGAGACGCTCCATAACCACTGCTACGACGGGGTGCTCGAAGCGGGCCGCCTGCTGCTGGTGGACGCCGGAGCCGAAACCACAATGAACTACTGCAGCGACTTCACCCGGACTTTCCCCGTGAGCGGCCGTTTCACCGAACGGCAGAAAGAGGTCTACAATATCGTGCTGGCCGCCAACGACAGGGCCTTCGAGCTCTCGAAACCGGGCCTGCGCTACCAGGAGATCCATCTGGCGGCCGCCCGGGTCATCGTCGAAGGGCTCAAGGCACTGGGGCTGATGCGGGGCGACACGGACGAGGCGGTGGCCGCCGGAGCCCATGCCCTCTTCATGCCGCACGGACTAGGGCACCAGATGGGCATCGACGTGCACGACATGGAGGACATCGGCGAAAAGTACGTAGGCTACGACCTGGAGACGGAGCGCAGCACCGAACTGGGACTCTCCTCGCTGCGCATGGGCCGCCGCCTGAAACCGGGCTTCGTGATGACGGTCGAACCGGGCATCTACTTCATCCCCGCCTACATCGAAAAGTGGAAACACGAGGGGCTGAACCGGGAGTTCATCGACTTCGAGGCGCTGAGACCCTACTACGATTTCGGCGGCATCCGCATCGAGGACGACATCCTCATCACCCCCGACGGCAACCGCATGCTCGGCAAACAACGGGTACCCGTCACCGTCGGACAGATCGAGGAGTTCATGCGGGAGAACCGGTAAATTCCCCCGCCGGCCATACGAAAGGGCATCGCGGTCTGCTCCGCGGCGCCCTTTTCTGTTCCGCACGGAACCGCACGAACTTCCCTGCATTTCCGGAAGGCGCCGCCCGAACAGGACAGGAAACACGCGTCCGTTCTATTCGGGAAGATCCTCGGGCCGGGAGTTGAACTTCCGGATATACTCTTTCGGCGTGATCCCGTAAGCATCCCTGAAATAGCGGATGAACCGGGTATGGTTGGTCATCCCGATCTCGTACAGCACCTCCGCGACCCGCAGCTGTCCCGTGGCGAGCAACTGGGCGGCCCGCCGGATACGGATGTCGCGGATGATTTCGTTCGGATTCCTGCCGGGCGGAATGGCCTTCGTGCGACGATAGAGCTGCGTGCGGCTCATGCCCAGTTCGGAAGCCATCTGATCCACGCCGAAATCGACGTTCGACATGTTCTCCTCGACGACGGTCCGGATTCTTACCAACAGCTCCTCGTCCTGTGAAGGCACATGCACGCCGGAAGGCTCCATATTCTTTTCGTTCTGCACCTTGCGGGCGAACTGCGTCCTCGCGTTGAGCAGGTTCGTCATGCGGAAAACGAGCGTCTCCGGTTCGAACGGTTTCACGATGTACTCGTACGCACCCGCCACGAACGCCTCGCGGATGGACTCCCGGTCGCTCTTGACGCTGTGGACGATGATCGGGATGTGTCCCGTGCGACTGTCGGCCTTCATCCGGCGGATGAATTCCAGCCCGTCCATGACGGGCATCATCATATCGGTGATGACGATGTCGGGATGCCGGGTGCAGGCCGCCTCCAGTCCCTGCTCCCCGTCGGGAGCCCGGACGACGGTAAACTCGCCCTTCAGACACTCCGTAATGTAGTCCAGCATATCCGCATTGTCCTCCACGACCAGCACGGTATAGGTTTGATGCGGCTTTTCGGCCGGAACGGCCGAAGGCACCTCCTCCCTTTCCCGCCCGGAGAGCTCTCCGCCAACGATATACTCGGGCTTGTAGGCCTCCCGGTCGATCCGGAACCTGACCGTGAACTCGGAACCCTGCTGGGGGGCGCTGGAGACCTCCACACGACCGCCGTGCAGTTCGATCAGGGCTTTGGTCAGCGAAAGGCCCACACCGCTGCTCTGTCCGTGGAGCGGCGTACCGTGATAGAACATGTCGAAAATGCGGGAAAGTTCCCGCTGGGGAATCCCGACCCCCGAATCCCGTACCGAAACGACGGCGAACTTTCCCGAATCGCCCGTCTCGAACCGGAGTCCGACCTCGATGCCGCCACCCCGGGGTGTGAACTTGAAGGCGTTGGAAATCAGATTATGCAACACTTTCTCGATCTTGTCGAGGTCGAACCACCCTTCGGGCCGCTCTTCCGGCGCGACGAAACGCAGCGCAATGCCCGACTGGCTGCTCAGGTAAGCGAACGAATCGACCACGCCCCTCACCGCGCCGTACACGTCGTAAAGTGAAACGGCCATGGGCAGCGTGTGCGAAGAGATGCGCCGTATGTCGAGCAGCTGATTGATGAGCTTGAGCAGCTTGCGGACGTTCCGGTCGATGATCCCGAGCCGGAATCCCGCATACTCCTCCGAGTCGTACCGGGCCCGCAGATCGCGCAGCGGGGCGGAGATGAGGGTGAGCGGCGTGCGCAGTTCGTGGGTGATGTTCATGAAGAAATTGAGCTTCATTTCGTTCAGTTCCTCTCGGTTCTGCTGTTCGACCTCCCGCCGGAACAACTCCTGGCGCCACCGCTGACGCGAACGGAAATAGAAGATCACGCCGGTAATCAGCAGGGCCCCGCCCGTCAGGTAGAGCAGGACGGCCCACCAGCTGGCCCAGGGCGGCGGAAGGATCACGAACTCGATCCGTTTGACCTCGCGGCTCCACTGCCGGTCGCTGTTGGCCGACTGTAACAGGAAGGTGTAACGACCCGCCGGCAGGTTCTCGTATGAGGCGAAACGTTGCGATGCGCCCACTTCGATCCAGTCGCGGTCGTAATGCTCCAGTTTGTAACGGAACCGGTTGCTCCGCGGAATCGCATAGTGATCCGAGGTAAACTCCAGTACGAAGTTGTTGTGTTCGTAATGAAGCGTAACCCGTTCCGTCACGTTGATGCCGCGCGAGAGAATCTCCCTGCCGTCGTATTTTTGGCCGGGCCGGATCGTCTTGTTGAAGACCCGGAGACGGGTCAGGACCGGTCTTCCCGCGTAACTCCGTTTCGGGAAAAGCCGGGGATTGAAATAGTTGATGCCGTTGATTCCCCCGGCCAGTATCCATCCGCTGCGGGTCTTCGTGACCGCATTGGTGAAGGTATTGCTTTGCAGGCCGTTGTCACTGATATACCGCCGGGCGATGTGCGACCGCGGATCGTAGGAATAGAGCCCCTGGCTGCTGTTGAGCCAGAGACAGCCCTCCGAATCGCCGATGATGGCCTGAATCTTGGCTTCGCGCAACAGGGGGTCGGTCACGTGCGAAACCGACACGATCTCCCCGTCCCGGGTCTCGATCCGGTTCAGCCCGGCATCGGTTCCTACCCACAGGATTCCTTCTTCATCCCGGTACAGACACCACACCTGGTTGTGGCTGATCCGGAAGCCGTTGCCTTTCTGCCGGATGATCTCCGTGGAGACGATGCCCCGGTCGTCGTACCGTACGCGGGTCAGCCCCAGATCGGACGACCCCACCCAGAGCGTATGTCCGTCCGGATCGGCCAGCACGCAATAGGAGGAGTTGGAGGAGAGGCCGTCCGAACGCAGATAGGTTTCGTGGCTTCCGTCGGCCGGCCGGTAACGGACCAATCCGTTCAGGGTAGCGATCCAGATATGTCCGTGCGGGTCTTCGGAAAGCCCCGAATAGTAGCGGTACTTCTGCTGCGCGTTGCCGGACCCCAAATCCACCCGGCGGCTCGCATAGCGGTCGCCGCCCCGCCCCTCGATTCGGTACACGGCATCGTGGGCCGCCGCCCACAGCGTGCCGTCCCGGCTTTCGATCATCTGGGAAACCCCCGAGAGCGACAGTTCCTTCGTCATGTCGGTCATCCTTTTCCGCGTCAGGTCGTAGCGCAGCAGATCTCCTTCGAACTTGTTGATCCACAACTGGTCCCTGCTGTCCGAAAAGAGGGAGTAGATATGCTCCCCGGCATAGCCCAGCTCGCTGAGGCGTTCGGTGACGAGCGGACGGAACAGATGGAACTGGGGCGTGGAGAGATCGGCGTAGTTCACCCCCCTGCGCGTCCCGACCCACAGCACGTTGGAGGGGTCGATGTAGAGAGCGGCGATCTTCTCGTCCGTCAGCCGTCCGAAAAAGTCGGAAGGCGTATAACCGGAAATGCTCCGGATTTCGTAATCTTTGACAACGGCGCAGAACAATCCGTGCCGGTTGGTCCCGAACCACATCCGCCCCTCGAAATCCTGCACGATGCGGTCCACCTGGACCGACGGACCCGGAGGAAGCTCCACCTCGACGAAAGCGGCCCGGTGCGGCGGACGCACGGCCAGGCCGCCCCGGTATCCCACCCAGATACCGCCCTGACGGTCGCAGTAGATCGTGGTGATGGTCCTGCCCGCGAAATGATCCACCGGGAAAGGGGTGGGCATCCCTTCCCCCGCCGGAGGGAAGAAGTACAGGCCGTCGATCGTACCGGCCCAGGTTCCGCACTGGCGATCGCACTGGATGGCATAGACGTTGGCCGCCGGCATCCCCTCCACCACGGAGAAGGAGAGGTTTCCCCGCCCGTCCTTCCGCCCGAAGATAAGCTCCTCGCTGGTTCCCACCCAGAGGTTTCCCTGCCCGTCGCTGTCCAGCGAACGCACCGAGTAGAAACTGAGCATGCCGAGCGAGTCGGTATAGTTGATATAGCGCTGGAGGTCGGAATCGTAGCGCATCAGTCCCCCGTCCAGTCCCACCCAGACCGTACCGTCGTAGTAGGATTCCATGCAGACGATCCGGTTGTTGAACAGCCCCTCGGGACGGGAAGGCGAATAGCGCTGCGAGACGATCCCGTATCCGTCGAAGAAGTTCATTCCGTCGTAGGTGGATATCATCACGATCCCGTCCTTGTTCTGGAGAATCGAAGTGACGGAGTTCTGCGACAGTCCGTCGTTCACGCTGATGTATCGGAAGGAGAGCCGCCGGTCGCTTTCGTCCGACAGGGCGAAAGAGGAATTTCCGCAGAAACAGAGCAGAGCGGCAAGCAAAACGGTTTTCGGTCTCATCGGTTTATTTTAGGGTTTACAAAACTAACCATATTTTATTTGATATAAACAAGCGGATGGAACGAATCGTCAGTTTATTGAAACAAATTGTCCGGACGCATGGAAAACCTTTCCATACTTTTGTTTCGCAGTTATTCTAAATGAACGCTAACCTAATCATTCAACCATGAAGAGAAAATCTACTTTTCTGAGAGGGTGTCTTTTCATTCAGGTGTGCCTGGTCGCGGCGCTTGTGATGACCGGCATCCCGAATGTCTATTCCCAGGAGACCATCAAGGTGTCGGGCACCGTGGTCGACGAAAGCGGCGCCCCGCTGCTCGGCGTCTCCGTCGTCGTGGAGGGCACCTCGCGGGGAACGACCGTCGATGCGAAGGGACGGTACTCGATTTCCGTACCCAAAAAGAGCGCCTCGCTCACCTTTTCGTTCCTGGGATATAAAAAACAGACGATTCCCGTGAACGGCCGCACGAAAGTGGACGTCGTGATGCAGAGCGACACCGAAGTGATCGAAGACGTGGTGGTCGTGGGCTACGGCACGATGGCCAAACGGGACCTGACCGGCGCTGTCTCCTCGCTCAGCGGAGGCGCTATCGCCGAAGTGCCGACGGTCAACCTCAGTTCGGCACTGGCGGGCCGTCTGGCGGGCGTTTACGTCACCACCAGCGACGGCGCTCCCGACGCCGAAGTGAGCATCCGCATCCGGGGCGGCGGCTCGATCACGCAGGACAACTCGCCTCTGTACATCGTGGACGGCTTCCCGATGGACGACCTGAGCACGCTATCGAGCTCCGACATCCAGTCGATCGACGTGCTGAAAGACGCCTCCTCCACGGCCATCTACGGGGCCCGGGGCGCCAACGGCGTGGTGATCGTCACCACGAAATCCGCCAAGGCCGGCCGTACGACCGTCACCTACAACGGTTACGGATCGTTCAAATACGTTCCCCGCATGCTGGACATGATGAACTCCTACGAGTATGTGCAGATGCAGTACGAACTGGCGTCGCTCAAGGCGGCCGCCGAATACGAGGCCTTCATCCGGAACTACGGACAGCCGGCCGACTTCGACATCTACAAGAACATACCCGGCACGGACTATCAGGACCAGATGTTCGGCCGTACCGCCTGGGGACAATACCACAACGTGGCCGTGAACGGCGGCAGCGACAAGACCAAGTTCAACCTCAGCCTCTCCTACCTGAACGAGGACGGCGTGTTGCGCAACTCGAGTTTCGAACGGGCCAACATCAGTTTCAAACTGAACCACCGCATCTCCCAGAAGGTGAAGGTCGACCTCTCCACCTATTATACCAACTCGGTGACCATGGGCGCCGGCACCTCGGTCAACAGTTCGAGCGAGATCAAGAACGCCGTGAACTACCGTCCGGTCTATGGCAAGGGAAACATCACCGACGACATGACCGAAGAGGACCAGATCGCCTACGACGAGATCGAGAACGGCAGTTCCCTGTACGACCCCATCACGCTGGTCGACCAGGACTACAAGCGCCGCAAGAGGACCGAACTGAACGTGAACGGCGCCCTCTCGTGGAACATCACCAAAAACCTCTCCCTGCGTTCGGAGATCGGAGGCATGACCCGGCAGGAAGACGTACGCCGGTTCTACGGACCGCTGACCTACAAGGCGCGGCAGGCGGGCAGCAAACCCGTGGCGGAGCGCACCGACATCGACCGTCCCAGATGGCGCACGGCCCACACCCTGACCTATAAATACAAAACCAAACGCCATTCGCTCAACGCGATGGCAGGTTTCGAGGCGATGTCCGAAGACGATTCGAGACTCGAGGTGACGGCCCGCAGCCTGCCGGTGGACATCTCACCCAGCGACGCGTTCGCCCGGATGTCCTTCGGTTCCCAGGAGTATCCCGAGACCACCGTGGCCTCTCCGACCCGGCTGGCTTCGTTCTTCGGCCGCGTGAACTACACGTACCGTGACAAATACCTCTTCTCGGCCACGTTCCGTGCCGACGGTTCGACCAAGTTCGCCCCCGGCAATCAGTGGGGCTACTTCCCCTCGGGCGCCTTCGCATGGCGCATGAGCGAGGAGCCGTTCCTCAAGGACGTGAGCTGGCTCGACAACCTGAAACTCCGCGTGAGCTATGGTGAGGCGGGCAACAACCGGATCGACAACGATATGTGGCGGCGTACGTTTCGGGGAGCGTTCGACACGAATTCGATGTACGCGGGAATCACCAATATCCCCAACCTGTACTACGCCAACACCTCTACCACGCTGGTCAACCCCAATCTGAAATGGGAAACGACCGTCACCCGGAATATCGGCCTGGACTTCGAAGTGCTGAGAAACCGAATCAAAGGTACGGTTGAGGTTTACTGGAACACTACCCGCGACCTGCTCATCAAATCGAAACTGCCCTCCTACAAAGGATACACGGACCAGTTGCGCAACATCGGGCAGACTTCCAACCGGGGTATCGAAATCTCGCTGGAGGGCGTGATCGTCCAGAAAAAGGACTTCAACCTGAACGCCTCGTTCAACATCGCCTTCAACCGCAACCGGGTCGACAAACTGGACGGTGCCGAATCGAAATTCTACCAGAGCGGATGGTTGGGCGCCGACCTGCGCGAATCGCAGGACTATCTGTTGCAGGTGGGCCAGTCCATCGGTCTGATGTACGGATATGTGACCGACGGATTCTACACGGTGGACGACTTTATGGAAGGCGAGGGCAACTGGGCGCTGAAACCCGGCGTAGCCAACAGTCAGCCCATTACCGGTTCGCTTGGTGCGCCGAGCGTGACACAGGGACCGCGCGTGGGTTCGCTGAAACTGAAAAAACTCACGCCCTATGACCCGAACGACCCTCAGTCGTGCATGGTGACCGCGGACGACCGCACGGTTATCGGTAACGCCACACCCAAGCATACGGGCGGTTTCACCCTCTCGGGCAACTACAAGGGAATCGACTTCTCGGTATTCCTGAACTGGGTTTACGGCAACGACGTCTACAATGCCCAGAAACTGATGAACGCCTCCACGTGGAAATATTCCTACTATAACTTGTCGAACGAATTCAATACCGGCAACCGCTTCATGATCTTCGACCGGGACGGCAACGATCTGCGGGGCGACAAGGCGGCGCTGAAAGCCTACAACGCCAACGCGACCATGTGGAGCCCCACCCAGTCGCGCGTAGTGCTCCATTCGTGGGGCATCGAGGACGGTTCGTTCCTGCGTCTGGCCAACGTCACCCTCGGCTACACGCTTCCCTCGAAACTGACCCGGAAATTCGGCGTTTCGAAACTGCGGCTCTACGTGACGGGCAACAACCTTTGGCTGTGGACCAAATACACCGGATTCGACCCCGAGGTGAACACCCGGCGGTCGACTCCGCTGACGCCGGGCGTCGATTATTCCGCCTATCCCAAAGCCCGGACCTTCACCTTCGGCGCCAACATCACTTTTTAACCCACGACATCAATAATCAACAGACCATGAAAAAGATATTTCTTTCGATAGCCGCACTGGCAACCCTGGGGATGTCGTCCTGCACCAAGTTCCTCGAAGTGAACTCCCCTTCGACGCTGACCGAAGAGGTGATGTACTCTTCGGAGTCGGAAGCCTACCGCGCGATCCTGGGCGTCTATGCCGTATTGGGACACAACCGGCTCTACGGGCAGCAGACCAGCCTCTATTACGGATACAACAACGACATCGAATTCGGCACCACCTCGGCCACGCCGGAGGACACGCGGCGCGGACTGTGGGACTACACGGCCACACCGTCGAACTCCGAGATGGAGGGATTCAACTACATGTATATCGCCATCAACCGGGCCAACGAGTGTATCACGGGCATCGAGAACAGTCCGCTTTTCATCAACTCCGACCCGACCCAGCCCAGCATGATCCGCCACCTGTACGGCGAGGCGAAGGCCATCCGGGCCCTGATGTACCTGGAGCTGACCCGCAACTGGGGCGACGTTCCCTTCCTAACACGGGAAACACGGTTCGACGACGACTTCTATCCCGGCGCCACGAACCGCGACACCATCCAGGCCCATGTCATCCAGGACCTGATCGAAGTCGAACCCACCATGTACTACGCGGGCGAACTGACCGAAAAGGTGGAGCGCCTCAACCGCGGTGCCGTCCAGGGACTGATCGCCCGGCTGGCGCTGACCCGGGGCGGCTGGTCGCTGAGACCCGACCTCAACAACCCGAGTGCACCCGGCCGGATGTACCGTCCCGCCGACTATCTGAAGTACTACCAGATCGCCGCCGATTACAGCCGGAAACTGATCGAATCGGGTCGCCACACGCTCGCGAGCAGTTTCAAGGAGGTCTTCTACAACCAGTGTCAGGAGATCTACCCGGGCAACGACGACATGCTCTACGAGGTAGCCATGGCACTCAACTACAACAGCGCCGTCGGACATAATATCGGTGTGCGGATCGAAAAAAACTCCTTCAGCATCTACGGGTTCAGCAACGTCTACTACAACGTGACTCTGCCTTTCATGTACTCTTTCGCCCAGGGCGACGTGCGCCGCGACATCAGTTGCGTACCTTACCTGTGGAAATGGAACGAGGAGACGGGCAGACTGGAGCAGGAACCCGCCGACCCCGTAAGACGCGTGTGCGTCGGCAAATGGAGCAAACTGGATATGAAAACGCCGCAAGGTTACAACGGCGAATACAACACGGGCATCAACTGGCCGATCATCCGCTATGCGGACGTCCTGCTGATGTTTGCCGAGGCGGAGAACGAACTCAAGGGCGCTCCGACCGATTCGGCCCGCATGGCGCTGAAGGAGGTGCGCAAACGGGCTTTCCCGGCCGACCTGCACGCCACCATGGTGGATGAATACGTGGACGGACTGACCGACCACGACACCTTCTTCGACGCACTGGTCAACGAGCGGGCCTGGGAGTTCGCCGGCGAGTCGATCCGCAAATACGATCTGATCCGCTGGAATCTGCTGCGCGAAAAGCTGATCGAACTGAAGCAGAACCTCTTCGACATGGGCATACAGTCCCGGAATCCGAGCGACGGCGGAAAATACGCCAACGTTCCGAACTATATCTATTACAAGAAAAATTCCGATGGGACACTCGATATCAAAGGTCTCGATCAGAATATGACCAGCACCCCCACAGGTTACACGAGATACCAATGGTGCGGCCGAATGGTGGAGACCCAGAACGGAGAGTTCATTCTGAAAAAGGAGTATAACTACTACTACCGCGACGTGGTGCTGAATCAGGACCCCATGGTCTACCTCTATCCCATCCACAAGGACGTGATCGCCGAGAGCATGGGCTCCCTGAAAAACTATTACGGCAAATAACCTTCACGGAAGCGAACGTAAAACCGAAGATACCATGAAAACCATCTATAAAACACTTTTGCCCGCCCTTTTCCTGATCGTAGGGGCATTGTTCCTGCAGAGTTGCGAAGATGACGTCGATCCGCGCAAAAACGCACGCCTGTTCATGCCGGACAGCTTCATCGTCAAGGCCCGCTACAACGGGCTGACGGCGAGCTGGCGGCGCAGTCCCGGAGTCCATCACTACGAAGTGGACCTGGCCCTGAACGCCGAATTCGACCCCATCGAGCGGACGAACCTCGTACACCCCGATTCGCTCAACACGAAATTCGCCAACCTCGAGGAGAAGACCCAATACTATCTGCGGCTGCGGGCCGTCTCCGACAAGGCGGAACTGAACTCCAAATATGTCTACACCCAGGGCCAAACGGACCGGATGTACTCCATCTTCTCGGAGCCCACCTATCAGGAGCTGGGCTACACGTACGTCACCCTGCGGTGGACGGCCGAAATGGCCGGCGATGAAGAGGGCGTAATGGTGCCCGTGGACGCCGACGAACTGGTGCTGACGTCGAGCGGAGCCGAAGACCGTTCGGTGGAGATCACGCCCGAAATCCTCGCGGCGGGATCGCTGAAGGTCGAAGGGCTGAGCGAAGGGGTCTCCTACCGCGCCACGATGAAAAAGGACGGCGGTCCGATCAGCTACATCGCCTTCAAAACGCCTTCGGTGCCCGACAACGGCATTCTGGTGGACAAGGACGACGACCTGAAGAGCACGATCGAAAGCGCGCCCGACGGAGCTGTCATCCTGCTGACGGGCGGACAGAAATACGACTACTCCGCACAGGAGATCGAACTGACCAAGGCCGTCACGATCACCGGAGCCCCGGGAGCACCTTCGCCCGTGCTCTACCTCAAACAGTTCGTCGTGGGCGGCAACACTCCGGGCACGTACAACATGGACCATATCACCATCAGCCACATCGAAATCTCCGGCGTGACGCTCAGCGGAGAGACGGAAGACCCCTCGGTGAAACCGGCCGGACAAGCCGTCTTCTTCATTCCCATTCCCAATAATGACGTGGTATACCACATCACGATCGGCAAACTGACGATGGACGACTGCGTGCTGCGCAACTACGCTGCCTCCGTCATCCAAGTGCCGGGGTATACAATCAGCAACAGCTCCGTCCATATCGGGGAGATCAGCGTGAACGACGCCCTCGTCTACGACATGCGGAGCGACAACAACGGAAAGATCGGAGAAGTACAGTCGTTCATCCACCTGAACCGTAACGGAAGCGAAAGCATCGACATCCACTGCGGGAAATACTCCATCAAAAACTCGACTTTCCACCACCTCTACACGGGCCTGATCGAACAGCGCCTGGGCAAGGGAGCGATCGTCCCCGAGGTAGAGATCGCCAACTGTACGTTCGACCAGTTCGCCATGCCGTACAAGCACGAGTTCGTACCGGAAAACACCTCTTCGCGCAGTTTCTTGAACTTCAATAAACTCAATGCGAAGGTGTCCATTTCGAACTGCATCTTCGGACAGATGAAGGTGGACGACAAACTGTTGCTGAAAAAGAAGGCTTTCGACGGCGCCACGGGCGTCTTCCTGAACACATACCGGGTAACCGACACCAACGGTTACTTCACCGACATTAAGGATGCGTCCAGCATCGGCCACAAGGCTGCGGAAGTGTTCCCCGGACGCGACGAGTCCGACTACACGATCGCACCCGGGATGGGATTGGCCGGAGTGGGCGACCCCCGGTGGGAGAAATAGAAACGGAAAACGAACCATGACCGACCGGAATCCAGGCAAAAGCATGCTGACGGCCATCCTCTGGCTGTGTGCGGCGCTGACAGGATGCGGCGAGAGCCGGAAACTTCCGGAGGGCGTCTATGTCTCTCCGGAAGCCGGCCCCGCCGGAGCCGGCACCCACGGCAGTCCCGTGTCGCTGGTGGTGGCCGTGGAGAACGCCGTGCCCGGCACCGTCATCCGCCTCGAACCGGGGGTGTACAGGCTGCGCGAAACGCTGATGCTGGACGCCAAAGGCACGGAAGCGCAGCCGATCCGCCTGGAGGTATTCGGCAAGGGCCGGGCCGTACTGGACGGCAGCGGGATCGACGGAGAGGAGAAGGGCCCCTGCATCCGGCTGACGGGAAGTTTCTGGCAACTGAAGGAGATCGAGCTGACGGGAGCCGCCGGGGGCGGGGCATTCATCACGGGATCGCACAACCGTTTCGAACGTTGCAGTGCACACCATACCGGCAGCACGGGTTTCAGCGTGGGACTGGAGCACGGTTCGGAGAACGATTCGGGCGAAAAAGCCGCCCATAACCTCTTCGTCAACTGCGATGCCTACATGAACTACGACTGGTGGTCGACATACCGGGGAGAGTACAGTCCCGGGACGCATGCCGACGGCTTCGGCTGCAAACTGCGGTCGGGCAGGGGCAACAAGTTCCGCGGCTGCCGGGCCTGGAGCAATTCGGACGACAACTGGGACCTGTTCGAAAGCGGAGGAGGCGTGGAGATCGTAGACTGCTGGAGCTGGAACGCGGGCGTGTGGAGCGATTTCGCCGAAATGCACCGGGAAAAGACCGGGGAGACGCTGACCGAGGAGCTGTTCGCCGGCAACGGCAACGGATTCAAGCTGGGAGGCAACCATGTCTGGACGGGAGAGCCCGAAGCGTGCGCCAACCGGTCGGCGGGGCTGAACGTGCTGCACGGCTGCATCTCCTTCGGCAACAGGGTGAAAGGGATCGACCAGAACAACCACCAGGACGGAACGGTCGTGGAACACTGCCTCGCTTTCGACAACGGCCAGAACATCCGTTACTGGAAAGAACCCGACGCGGGCAGGACCAACGTGCTGCGTAACAACATCATTTTCGGAAAAGGCGGCGACCGACCGGTCATGGATATCGGATATGTCTCGGAAAACAACTCCTGGGACCTGGGGCTGACCTTCTCCCGGGAGGATTTCGTCTCCCTCAGCGCAGCCGATGCGGCGGCCCCCCGGCGGAAGGACGGGTCGCTGCCGGAGCGGTTCGGCCGCCTCAGGAGGGGATGCCGCGCCGTCGATGCGGGAGCGCCCGGGAAAGCGGTCCTGTCGCCCCGGGACGCCATCGACCTGCCGGCCCGTTCTTTCGCGGGGAAGGCTCCGGACCTGGGTGCTTTCGAATTCAACGAAAAACATTAACTTTACAAACCTATGAAAAACAAATTCTTTTCCGTAGCGGCCCTGACAGCGGGCTATCTGCTGTTCTCGCTCTCGGTGGGATGCGCCGACGAAAGGGCCCTGAACGACGGGGCGGAACCCCAACCCTCGGAGGGACAGGTGATCTTCGCGGCTCCCGACGGCAAATCCACGGGCAGCGGCACGATCGACTCGCCGCTGGACATCTTCACCGCTGTGGCCCGTATCGAACCGGGCGGCACGATCTACATGCGCGGGGGCAAATACATGCTCCACAAGGACGTGATCCTCAAAAAGGCGGGTTCGGAATCCAAACCGCTGAATCTCTGGGCCTACAAGGACGAAAAGCCCGAATTCGACTGCAGCGAGCAAACCCACAACAACGTCGGGCTGCATCTGACCACGGGACAGTGGTGGCACATCAAGGGGCTTTCGGTCTGCAACGCCTACAAGGCCGGCGTGAAGATCCGCGACGCCTCGCACAACACGTTCGAGCGCTGCACCTCGCACCATAACGGGGGAACGGGCTTCTACATCGGCTATCCCCACGTCGAGGAGAACAATCCGGACGGGGAAAAGGCCGCCTACAACACCTTCATCAACTGCGACGCCCACCACAATTTCGACTGGTGGACGAAAGACCGGCCCGGCACCAACACCGACGGGTTCGCCTGCCAGTCGAACACGGGCAAGGGCAACCGCTTCATCGGCTGCCGGGCCTGGGCCAACTCGGACGATGCATGGGATTTCTTCGAATGCGGTTTCGGCATCGAGCTGATCGACTGCTGGGCCTGGAGTACGGGCATGATGGAGGACCACAAGGAGATGTACCGCCAGCACACCGGCAAGGAGCTGACCGAAGAGCTGTTCGACGGCAACGGCAACGGATTCAAGATGGGCGGCGGCTGCCTCTTCATCGCCGGGCGCGAATGCCGGTTCGAATCGCGCGGCACCCACGTCCTGCGCGGATGCGTGGCTTTCAACAATGCCTCCAACGGCATCGACCAGAACCACCACGCCTACGGCGCGGTCATCGAGAACTGCATGGCCTTCTACAACAAGCGCAACTACAACTTCAACCACCCCAACAAGAACAAGACCGAATTCGTGCTGAGGAACTGCCTCTCGTGGGGCGCCCCTGTCAAGGACCGTTTCGAGAATGCGGACATGGTGTACGACAACAATCTGTGGCAGCTGCCCGGTCTGACGGACGATCCCGCCGCCGAATTCGTGTCGCTCACACCCGAGAGCGCCGAAGCTCCCCGCAAATCTGACGGCGGACTGCCGGACGAATTCGCCCGGCTCAAAAAGGGCAGTGTCCTGATCGACAAGGGTGTTCCGACCCAGAAGATCAATCTCGGATCCGACGTCATCCACCTCGACCCGATCCCCTACAAAGGGAAAAGACCCGACCTGGCACCCATCGAACTGAAATAACGAAAAACGGCCGGTCCCGGAGCGCTTCACCCGGCACTCCGGGGACAGCCGAAAAACCGACTACCCGAAAACCGGAAAGGGCACGGACCGTAACGATCCGTGCCCTTTCTTTTCATTCCGTTTCCGGCCGGTTTATGCTTCGCCCACTTTGAAACTCATGGCCACCTGCCCCTCTTCGGAAGAGGGAGCCTGCGGGATATTGATCCGTCCCACCGAACTCTCGTAGCGCGTGATGTTCTCCTGCAGGGAGAGCAGCAGCCGTTTGGCATGTTCGGGCGCCAGGATGATCCGGCTCTTCACCCGGGCCTTGGGTACGCCCGGCATCAGCGCCGCGAAATCGAGCACGAATTCGGAAGTGGAGTGGGAGATGATCGCCAGATTGGAGTAATGGCCTTCGGCGACCGTTTCGTTCAGTTCGATATCTATCTCACGTTTGTCCATGGCGGGATTCATTTGGTTTGCGGAGCAAAGATAACCTTTCCGGACCGCTTCTCCGCCGGAAAGGACGGGAAGTTATCGCCCGTTTATCAACAACGGGACTGCCGGCCGGTGTCCCGGCAGACTATTTCCGCTCCGGAGCGGAGTCCGCCCCGTCGTAAAAGGCCCTCACGGCCTTCGCCCTCGCAAGCCCGACCACTTCGGCCAGCTGCTCCTCCGTGGCTTTCCGGATAGCGCTCACGGTCTTGAAACGGCGCAGCAGCCTGGTCACCGAAACGGCACCCAGACCCGGAATCGACTCCAGTTCGCTCCTGATGAAGGCCAGCGACCGCTTGTGGCGGTGGAACGTGATGCCGAAACGGTGCGCTTCGTCCCGCAGGTGCATGATGACCTTCAGCGGTTCGCCCGTCCGGTCGAGGTAATAGGGCTCCGGATCGTTGGGGTAGAAGACCTCCTCGATCCGCTTGGCCAGGCCGATAATGGGAATGCGGTGCTCCAGCCCCAGCTCCTTCAGCACCCCGTAGGCGGAACTGAGCTGGCCCTTGCCGCCGTCCACGATAATAAGCTGCGGCAGTTCGGCTCCCTCGTCCAGCAGACGCCGGTACCGCCGGCCGATGATCTCCCGCATGGAGGCGAAATCGTCCGGACCCACCACCGTCTTGATATTGAAATGACGGTACTCCTTGCGCGAAGGCTTTCCATCGCGGAACACCACGCACGAAGCTACGGGATGGGTGCCCTGCAGGTTGGAGTTGTCGAAACACTCGATATGACGGGGCGGCTCCGGAAGCCTCAGCTCCCGTTGCAGGGCCTCCACGATCCGGCGGCTGTGGCGGGCCGGGTCCTTGATCTCGATATTCTTGAGCTTCTCCAGCCGGTATATCCTGCAGCTGCGCTGCGAGAATTCGAGCAGTTTCAGCTTGTCGCCCCGTTTGGGAACGACGAACTCCACGCCGGGGAAAAGCGTCGTCTCCGGCAGAAACGGCACCACCACCTCACGGGCGGGCTCCCCGGAGATGCGTTCACTCATCTGACGGATGGCGTGGGTGAAGATCGACACCTCGTCCTCCTCGGCCCCGAGAGAGAACTCCGCCGTGAAGGTATTGACCACGGCCCCGGCCTTGATCCGCACGAAATTGCAATAGGCCACCCCGTCGTCCGCCAGCAGCGAAAAGACGTCCAGGTCGGAGAGCGTACTGCTCACGATCACCGACTTGCTCTGGTAGTTTTCCAGCAGCTGGAGACGCATCTTGTAACGGGCCGCCAGTTCGAAATTCATCTTCTCCGCCTCGGCGTGCATCTGCCGTTCGAGGAAACTGCGCGTGGTCCGCATGTCCCCTCCCAGCATCGAAACCACCAGGTCGATGTCGTGCCGGTACTCCTCCTCGCTCTGCCGGCCCACGCAGGGCCCCTTGCAGTTTCCGATATGATACTCCAGGCAGACGCCGTATTTCCCCCGTGCGATCGCCTCCGGCGAGAGGTTGAGCGAACAGGTGCGCAGCTGGCAGACACCCCGGATCATCTCCAGCACGCTCTTCTGCATCACGACCGAGGCGTAGGGCCCGAAATAACGCGACCCGTCGCGCACCATGCGGCGGGTGGACTCCACCCGGGGAAAGGGTTCGTTGCGGATCACGATCCACGGGTAGGTCTTGTCGTCCTTCAGCAGGATGTTGTAACGGGGCTGAAGACTCTTTATCATGTTGTTCTCCAGTAGCAGGGCATCGGCTTCGGTCGCCACCACGATGTGGCGGATCTCTGCGATCTGCCGCACCAGTACCCGCACCTTCGGAGTATGGTCGCGGCTGTCGAGGAAATAGGAGGAGACCCGCTTGCGCAGGCTCTTGGCCTTCCCCACGTAGATCACCACCCCGTCCCGGTTCAGAAACTGGTACACCCCCGGCGAAAGGGGCAGCAGGGCCACCTGTTCTTTGAGCTTCTCGCGCGTTTCGGCAGACATTTTGAGGAAATTGGACTCCGGCAAAATTAATGATTAGGAAGAGTATAATTGATAAAATTTAATATAAATTTGTCGCGGATTCGAAGAATTAAACCCAATCGCATGCAGCTCGTAGAGCGTGAAGACCTGATGTTCGGAAAGAGGGGGGCCGCCGCCCGCGCGGGAGCATCCCTGCTGATGGGCCTGCTCGGCATCGGGAAGATCAACCGGCTCTATGCCGATACGCTCGCCGCCGGCGACCGCTGTGCCGAGGAGCTGCTCCGGCAGCTCGGAGTCACGGTTTCGGTGTGCGACCACGACCGGGCCAACATTCCCGCCGAGGGTCCCGTCATCTTCATCTCGAACCATCCGACCGGCCTGCTGGACGGAATCATGCTGATCGACCTCCTTTCAAAAATCAGACCCGACGTCCGCTTCATGGGCAACTTCCTGCTGGAGCGGATCGAATCGCTGAACCGGTATTTCATCCCGGTCGACCCGTTCGATTCGAAGGACGCGGGAAAGAACCTGCGGGGCCTCCGCGAATCGCTCGCCCACCTGAAGAGGGGCGGGGCGCTGGTTCTCTTCCCTGCGGGAGAGGTTGCCACCTGGCAGAAGGGCTTCTCGACGGTCAGGGACAAGCCGTGGAGCCCTTCGGCCGTCCGGTTCATCCGCCGGGCGAACGTGCCGGTCGTCCCCGTCTGCATCGAAGGCCGCAACAGCCGGCTGTTCCACTTGGCCGGCAAGATACACCCCCTGCTGCGGACCGCCCTGCTGCCGCACGAACTGGTCAACAAGCGGGGCGTCACGGTCGACATCAACATCGGGAGCGCCCTGACGCCCCGCCGGCTCGCCGAACTGGGAGAGACACGGGCATACGGCGATTACCTGCGGGCCAACGTCGACTACCTGCGGAAGAAAAAGCCGCGCAGGAAAATCCGCATCCTTCCCCGCCGCAAGCCGGTCCGTCCCGAAGCCGACGAGATCGTCTCGCCCGCAGCGATGGATGCGCTGACGGCCGAACTGCGCTCCATCCGCGCCGACCACCTGCTGTTCGCGTACAACAACTACGAAACCTACTTCACCCCGCCCGAGGCCATTCCTCTCATGATGCACGAGATCGGCCGCATGCGCGAGGTCACTTTCCGCGAAGTGGGCGAGGGTTCGATGAAAAGTATCGACACGGACCGTTACGATGCCTACTATCACCAGCTTTTCGTCTGGGACACCGCCGAAAAGGCGCTCGTGGGGGCGTACCGTCTGGGGCTGGGCGACCGGATCGTCCCGCGGTTCGGACTGGACGGTTTCTACACGAACTCCCTGTTCCGGATGTCGCCGCAGATGGAGCCGATCATGGCCCGGACCATCGAACTGGGCCGTTCCTTCATTGCGCACGACTACCAGCGCCGGGCGGCTTCCCTGATGCTCCTCTGGAAAGGCATTCTCTACGTGCTGCTCAAACACGAGCAATACCGGAACCTGTTGGGCCCGGTCACCATCTCGGGCGAATTCGAGCGGGTTTCCAAGACGCTGATCGTCCGCTATCTCCAGAAAAAACACATGAACCGCAAACTGGCTCCCTTCATCCGTCCGGTCACGGGGCTCGAAGGGATCGACTTTCCCCTGGACGACTCGCTGATCGACGGCGTGGAGAACATCGACCTGATCAACAAGATCGTCTGCGACATCGAACGGGACGAAATGGCTATTCCGATCCTGATCCGGAAATACCTCCAGCTCAACAGCCACGTGCTGGCCTTCAATGTGGACCACGACTTCTGCGACGCCCTCGACGCACTGATGCTGCTCGATCTGAAAAAGGTGCCCGAAAATATCATCCAGATGCTTTCGAAAGAGATCACCGACATCGACGTGATCGCCCGTTTCCGCCGGTTCGACAACCGGTGACACCCCTCCCGAAGCGGCACGCCTCCGGTTCATTGTCCGGCAACGGGACCGTCTATTGTCCGGGCATGTCGGGAACGCTCACCACCGCATCCATCCGTACGTCGTGCTCCTCGCAGGGGATCGCCCCGACCAGCTGGTAGCCGAAACAGACGCCCACCTTACAGGCGCGGCACCCGGTGAGGAACCGGTCGTAAAATCCTTTTCCCCGTCCCATACGCCCCCCGCTGCGGTCGAACGCCACCCCGGGCACGACGACCAGGTCGATCGCCGCCGCCGGACACTCCGCCCCGCGGGCCTCCCCGATACCGAAAGCTCCCGGAGTCACCCCATCCGCCGGATCGTATTCCCGGAACACCATCTCCTCTCCCCGCACCTCGGGCAGCACGATCCGCTTCGAGACGCACCATTTCCGGACGAAACCGTGCGTCTCCACCTCGTCCTTCAGCGACCAGTAGAGCGCCACCGTGTGTGCCCTCCGGAACTGCGGCAGACGTTCCACCCGCTCCCATATCTGCCGGGAGGCTTCCCGGCGCCACTCTTCGCCGTACTGCCCGGCGAGTTCCCCGATCCGGCGCCGGAGCGCCCGTTTCTCATCCTGTTTCACGGTCTGCGAAATTATCCGGCCGCACCGCGCAACCGTTTCGAACAGTATATCATCTGGTCTGCCGTCTCTCCAGACTTCCCGGACGACGGACGGAAAGATCATTTTTCCCGTCTCCGAATCTCCTTCACGGCATCGACCATCGCCTCGAATCCCTCCACGGAGGCGTATTCGGGAATGGAGTTGCCCGACCCGAGACCGTATCCCCGGGCCTTCGCCCGGAATTCTGTACCCTCTTCCAGCACTTTCCTGTACACATAATCGTACGGATTCAGGATCAGTTCATTCATATCGAAACCGCCGAACAGCCCGATCCGTTCGGAATAGTCGTCGATCCAGCGGCTGAAAGGGGCGATCTGGTCCTCGTTGGAATGCTTGGCGTCGATGCCGGCCGCGATCAGGTCGTCCATCAGCGAAAAGATACAGCCGCAACTGTGCATCAGGAATTTCCTGCCCGCACCGTGTACCAGGGAGATCACCCGGCGGTACTGCGGAACGACATGCTCGCGCAGCACCTGCGGATCGAGCAGCGTGTTGGTACGGAAACCGAGGTCGTCTCCCATGCGGAAAAAGACGAAAATATCCGAATACCGCTTCACCATCTCGCTCCACAGCGTCTCGTACAGGTCGCCGATGCGCCTGAACAGATCGGCGAACAGCTCCGGATCGTCGTACTGCATCATGCACAGACTGGTATAGCCCACCAGGTCCTGCGCCGATTCGAAAATACCGTAGCCGCATCCCCCGTATGCCTTCATGCCTTCGGGCAGCGCCTTGCGGATGGCTTCCAGGTGGGGCGTATAGGTATCCCAGAAGATTCCGGGCAGCTCGTCGAACGGGTATTTTTCGAAATCGGCCCGGCTTTGGATCGGTCCCTCCCCGCCCAGAATGGCGCCATGACCGGGAAAAATTTCGCAGATGGCCGCTTCGTAGTCAAAAGCGTCGTAGGTGTGGTCCCGCCAGAAACCGATCACCGTGCGGTAATGCTCCACCAGATCATCCCCTTTCCTTCCCTCGGCGGAAACTTCGCGGCCGAGGACCTTGGAGATGAACGGAGCGTCGATATGGTGTTCATACAGGGGAAGATAACCGGGCCGTTCGTTGTACAGCACCTTCAGAATATTGGTATAATCGGGCTGGAACGGCTCTTTGCGGATGATTTCCATAGGATCGAACAATCTTTAAGGGTTAGACACATTTGTTCGAACCAAAAATACGAAAAATATTCGAATCACTCCCATGTCGTACCGGCAGCCTCTTCGATGGCCGACAGCTGCGCCGAGCCGTCCGGTATCCCGGGACGCTCCTTCTGGGCGGACAGGCCGAAATAGTTGTTTTTAAAACGTCCGTAAAATGTGTTGTTTTCCCAGACGATCTCCGCCTCCGGATCGGAACTTTCGTAACGGACCACGTAATCGGTCGTCCCCTCGGCCGCGACGGCCGTGTTGTTCTCGATCCGGCTCGAAACGACCGGAAGCGTCATTTTCGAACTCCCGTAGTTGACATGCATGGCAAGGTTGCAGTCGACGAAGACGTTGTTTCGGACAACGGCATTCCGGACCTGGAAATAACCGCTCAGGGAAGGATTCTCTTCGCCGCGCACCAGACACAAAGCCGCCTTGTAACCGACGCTGTTCAACCGTTCGAACCGGTTGTTCTCCACGGTATGTCCTTCGCCGATGATGCGAACGCCGCCGGTATCCTCGATGTCGTTGCCGAGGAAATAGTTCCCGCTGACGGTGCAGTCGTTTCCGTGCCGCAGGGTCAGCGTACCCTTGCTTTCGAAAAAGCCGTTGCCGCGGTAGGTGTTCCGGCAGCTTTTGTTCGAAACGATCTCCTGAGCCTCTCCGTTGCACCGGTAAAAATAATTGTGCTCGACGATGCAATGGGCCTCCTGCATGGAGTGTGCACTGTCGCCGATACGGATCGTCTCCTGTTCATTGGCCGGCTCGTCCGTCTCATCGTAGATGGTTTCCGGCCGTGTAAACCGGTTGTAGGAGATCGTATGCCCCGCCGTCACGCCCTCCTCGAGCCATACGACCATGAGTGCGCCCATGTTGCGTTTGTTCTCGAAATCGCAGTGCGTCACCGTGTGTCCGCTTCCGTACAGCGAGACCCATTTCGTGCCGTTTTCGGCATCGGGGAGCGTCCCCGAACCGTCGACGGCACAATCTTCCAGCCGACACGACAGGGAACCGCTCCGGAAACAAATGAGGTGCTCGCCCGCCGGCTCCGGGTCCTGCCAGCGAAAGCCGCTGACGCAGATGCCGCTGCCGTCTACAGCGAGCGAGGAAGCTCCCGTAAAGCAGACTCCCCCGGGCGTTTCCGCCCTGAAAACGATCGGGTCTCCGGCGGTGCCCTGGCCCGTTAAAACGATCTGCTGCGCATCGTAAGTTCCGTCTTTCCAAATCACCACGTCGCCGGATTTCAGCGCACCGAGTGCAGAAAGTTCATCCGTCGAAGAAACGACGTGCGGAACGGCCGTCCCTCCGTCGTTTCCGCCGCCGTCGCCGGTATCCGTCGTGCCGTTCTCGCTGCAAGCCGCAACGGCCGTCGCCGCAAGAAGCAAAACAGCCTTTCTTAACAAAATCAGGAATGAGTTCAAGTTCATCGGGATAAATTTTAGAATTCGAAATTGGTCAACCAATTTGTAAAGGTATAAAATTTTCGAAAACTTGTCCCCCGTTTGGTTGTTATTTTGCAAACAATAGGATACCTTTGTGGCTTTAAACGGCGCGACAGACGCTGCACAAACCGTACAAACAAAAAATTTATTCTATGAGTAATCTGTTCACTTCATCGATCGGCAGAAAGCTGATCATGAGCGTTTCGGGGGCTTTTCTGGTGCTGTTCCTGCTCTTCCACATGAGCATGAACCTGGCGGCCGTCTTCTCGGCCGAGGCCTACAACGCGATCTGCGAGTTCCTGGGCGCCAACTGGTACGCGCTGGCGGGAACGCTCGTACTGGCTGCCGGCGTGGCGGTACACTTCATCTACGCCATCATCCTCACCCTGCGCAACCGCAAGGCCCGGGGCGGCATCCGCTATGCCGAAACCGCCCAGGAAACGGGAGTCAGCTGGGCCTCGAAAAACATGTTCGTGCTGGGTCTGATCGTCATCCTGGGCCTGCTGCTCCACCTGTTCAACTTCTGGAGCAAGATGCAGCTGGTAGAAATCCTGGGTGAACACACCAACTCGCTGGGCCTCTCGCCGACCGACGGCGCCGCCCTGATCCAATACACCTTCAGCCAGTGGTACTACGCGGCCCTCTACCTCGTATGGCTCGTGGCCCTCTGGTTCCACCTCACGCACGGTTTCTGGAGCATGTTCCAGACCGTAGGCTGGAACAACCAGATATGGCTCTCGCGCACCAAATGCATCGCCAACATCGTGGCCACCGTAGTATTCCTCTGCTTCGCGCTGGTGGTGCTGGTCTTCTTTTTCCGGAGCCTGTGCCCCTACGCCTGCTAAGTAGTCCCTAACCGAAAAACAAAAACACAAGATATGGCAACGTTAGATTCGAAAATTCCTGCCGGCCCGCTGGCCGAGAAATGGAGCAAGCATAAGGCCGAGATCAAGGTGGTCAGCCCCGCCAACAAACGGAAACTGGACATCATCGTCATCGGTACGGGCCTGGGCGGCGCATCGGCGGCCGCTTCGCTGGGCGAACTGGGTTATAACGTGAAGGTGTTCTGCATCTCCGACTCGCCCCGCCGCGCCCATTCGATCGCCGCACAGGGCGGCATCAATGCGGCCAAGAACTACCAGAACGACAACGACTCGGTGTTCCGCCTCTTCTACGACACGATCAAGGGCGGCGACTACCGCGCCCGCGAAGCCAACGTCTACCGTCTGGCCGAAGTATCCAACTCGATCATCGACCAGTGTGTGGCCCAGGGCGTTCCTTTCGCCCGCGAGTACGGCGGTCTGCTCGACAACCGCTCCTTCGGCGGTGCGCAGGTATCGCGCACCTTCTACGCCCGCGGCCAGACGGGACAGCAGCTGCTGCTGGGCGCCTATGCGGCCCTCAACCGTCAGATCGCCAAAGGCTCGGTAAAGAGCTTCCCGCGCCACGAGATGCTGGAGCTGGTGATCGTGGACGGCAAGGCCCGCGGCATCATCACCCGCAACCTGGTGACGGGCCAGATCGAGCGTTTCGGCGCGCACGCCGTAGTGCTCGCTTCGGGCGGCTATGGAAACGCCTTCTTCCTCTCGACCAATGCCATGAACTCGAACGGTTCGGCCGCATGGCAGTGCTACAAGAAGGGGGCATTCTTCGCCAATCCCTGCTTCACGCAGATCCACCCCACTTGTATCCCCGTACACGGCGACCAGCAGTCGAAACTGACGCTGATGTCCGAGTCGCTGCGCAACGACGGCCGCATCTGGGTTCCCAAGAAGAAAGAGGACGTGGAGGCACTCCGCGCCAAGAAGAAAAAACCGTCGGACATCGCCGAAGAGGACCGCGACTACTACCTGGAGCGCCGCTACCCGGCCTTCGGTAACCTCGTGCCGCGCGACGTGGCTTCGCGCGCCGCCAAAGAGCGCTGCGACGCCGGATTCGGCGTGAACGAAACGGGCCTGGCCGTCTTCCTCGACTTCAAGACCGCCATCGAGCGGCTGGGCGAGGAGGTGATCCGCCAGCGCTACGGCAACCTCTTCCAGATGTACGAGAAGATCACCGACGTGAACCCGTACCACGAGCCGATGATGATCTATCCGGCCGTACACTACACGATGGGCGGCATCTGGGTGGACTACAACCTGATGACCACGATCCCCGGCCTCTACGCCATCGGCGAGGCCAACTTCTCCGACCACGGCGCCAACCGCCTCGGTGCATCGGCCCTGATGCAGGGTCTGGCCGACGGTTACTTCGTGCTGCCCTACACGATCGGCGACTACCTCTCGCACGAAATCCAGTCCCCGAAAGTGGACGTGACCACCAAGGAGTTCGACGAGGCCGAGCAGTCGGCGAAAGCCCGGATCGAGAAGCTCTTCTCGATCAAGGGCAAGCAGACCGTGGACGAAATCCACAAGAAGCTGGGCCACATCATGTGGGAGAACGTGGGTATGGCCCGCACGAAAGAGAGCCTCGAAAAGGCCATCGCGGAGATCCGGAAACTCCGTCAGGAGTTCTGGGCCGACGTGAAGGTGCCGGGCACGGCCGCCGAGTTCAACCAGGAGCTGGAAAAGGCGCTCCGCGTGGCCGACTTCCTCGAACTGGGCGAACTGATGGCCCGCGACGGTCTGAACCGCAACGAATCGTGCGGAGGACACTTCCGCGTGGAGTACCAGACCCCCGAGGGCGAGGCGCTGCGCGACGACGAGCACTACGCCTACGCCGCCGTGTGGGAATACACGGGCAAGGAGACCGAACCGGTGCTGCACAAGGAAGCGCTCAACTTCGAGGCCGTACATCTGGCCCAGCGCAACTACAAGGACTAAGGCGAGGGAGCGAACAATCAAAAACGTGTAAAATCAAGAGATCATGAATCTGAAATTGAAAATATGGCGCCAGAAGGACGCCAAATCCAAAGGAGGCTTCGAAACCTATCACGTGGAGAACATCTCGCCCGACACCTCGTTCCTGGAGATGCTCGACATCCTCAACAACAACCTGATCCACGAGGGCAAGGAGCCGGTGGTCTTCGACCATGACTGCCGCGAAGGCATCTGCGGCATGTGTTCGCTGCACATCAACGGCCATGCCCACGGGCCCGACGAAGACATCACCACCTGCCAGCTCCACATGCGCAAGTTCCACGACGGGGAGACCATCACCATCGAACCGTGGCGTTCGGCCGCCTTCCCGGTCATCAAGGACCTGGCCGTGGACCGCAGCGCATTCGACAAGATTCTGCAGGCCGGAGGATTCGTTTCGGTCAACACGGGCGGCGTGCCCGACGCCAACGCGATTCCCATCCCCAAGAAGGACGCCGACGAGAGCATGGACGCCGCCGCCTGCATCGGCTGCGGAGCCTGCGTGGCCACCTGCAAGAACGGCTCGGCCATGCTGTTCGTGGCCGCCCGCGTATCGTCGCTGGCCAAGCTGCCCCAGGGCCGCGTGGAAGGCGCCCGCCGCGCCAAGGCGATGGTTGCCAAGATGGACGAACTGGGCTTCGGCAACTGTACCAACACCGGAGCCTGCGAGGCCGAGTGTCCGAAAGGCATCTCGATCGCCCATATCGCCCGCCTCAACCGGGAGTTCCTGTCGGCCAAACTGAAAGACTAAAGGAATCGTCTTCCGCATACGGAAAAAGGGCGTCTCGGACGCCCTTTTTCTTTTGCCCGGACCCGCACCCCGGCCGTTCCCTCACTCCGGAGAAAGGGGAGATTCCGACGAAAGCTACCGGATTCCGGCGAAAATCATTACCTTTACCGAACCGAAAACCGCAACGATGGATACACTGCTCATCATACTGGCCGTACTATGTGCCGTAACGGGCATCGCAGGCAGCATTCTGCCCGTACTCCCGGGGCCTCCGGTCAGCTACGTGGGACTGCTGCTCGTGCACTGGGCCGGACGCGGGGAGTTCTCCACGCAGTTCCTGCTCACCTGGCTGGTCGTAACGGCCGCCGTGACACTGATCGACTACCTGATCCCGCCCTACCTGACGCGCCTTACGGGCGGATCGAAAGCGGCCGCCCGCTGGTCGCTGGCCGGCATGCTGGCGGGAATTTTCATCGTCCCGCCCGTGGGGATGATCGGGGGCATGTTCCTCGGGGCCCTGCTCGGCGAACTGTACAGCCACCGGGCCGAAAACCGCGATCTGTGGAAAGCGCTCAAAGTGGCCTTCGGCTCCCTGCTGGGCTTCGTGCTCGGCACGGGTATCAAGCTGGTTTCGGCAGGGTTTATGTTTTATTATGTGATCGCCGCCTTATGGTAAAAGAGTACGAACGAAATAGCCGCACGATGACCAATACGCTGAAAAATTTCCCGGCACGCCTCTACAAGATGACCCGCGCGTTCTACCGCGAAGTCCCCTCCACGGTCGAGGCCCGCGAGTTCATCGACTCGCTGGTCAACCTCCTCTTCCTGGTGCGTGCCAACAAGAACATGTCGCTCAAGGAGATCGAACTGCGCTGGGAACAGATACAGGAACGGTTCCTGAAGATCATCACCCCGCTGTGCGCCTCGCAGGAGTGTTGCTGCGAATCGCTCACGGAGCGTTTCTTCGGCGAAATTCCGCTTATCTTCACCGGACTGATGCAGGACGCCGAAATGTACGACCGCTGCGACCCCGCCTCCTACTGCAAGGAGGAGGTGATCCTCTGCTACCCGGGATTCTACGCCATGACCATCCACCGGCTGGCCCACGTGATGCACAAACTGAACATCCCGATCCTGCCGCGCGTGGTGGCCGAATGGGCCCACAGCCAGACGGGAATCGACATCCACCCGGGGGCCACGATCGGCAAACGGTTCTACATCGACCACGGTACGGGCATCGTGATCGGGGAGACCTGCATCATCGGCGACAACGTGAAGATCTACCAGGGAGTGACGCTCGGCGCCACCTACGTGGACAAGGAGCTGAAAGGGGTGCGCCGCCACCCGAAGATCGAGGACAACGTCATCATCTACGCCGGAAGCACCATCCTCGGGGGCGACACCACCATCGGACACGACACGGTGATCGGCGGTAACGTGTGGCTCACGGAGTCGGTTCCGCCCAATTCGCGGGTCTACCACCGTCCCGAAATCGTCATCAAGGGGGCCGCCCGCCCCAAAAGGGAAAAAGTCCTGAAATAACCTACGGTTCCCCTGTACTACGAACACCAAACGTCCGAACGATATGAAGTGCGAAACATGCGCCAAATGGTGGAACAGCGACATGGCCGTGCTGGCCAAACGGCTGCTGGCGGTCTATGCCGCCCTTTTCCTCTGCCGGATCATCTTCTACCTCTACAACGCCCCGTTGCTGGGCCCGGTCGCAGGCGGGGAAGTGTGGCCCCTGCTGAAAGGGTCGCTCGTATTCGACACGGCTTCGATCCTCTATGTCAACGCCCTGTTCATTCTCCTTTCGCTGCTTCCCCTGCGGATACGGGAACGGAAAGGATACCAGCGCATGCTGTTCACCTACTGGATCGCCGTCAACGGAGCGGCCGTCGTGGTCAACCTGTCCGATGCCGTCTATTTCCGCTACACGCAGAAACGGTTCACCTCGGACGAAATCTTTTTCGCCTCCAACGACAACTCAGCGAGACTGATCCTGAAATTCGCCGCCGAAAACTGGTATCTGGTCGCGGCGGGCATCCTGCTGATCGCGGCTCTGGTCTGGGCATGGCGCCGGAGCGGGCATCCCTGTACGCCGGTCGCCGGCAGGGGAGGGTACCTCGCCGTCGGCACACTGTTCCTGCTGGGAGCGGTCGCCCTGGTCATCGGAGGCATCCGGGGCGGATTCGGCCGCTCGGTGCGGCCGATCACCCTGAGCAACGCCACCCTCTACACGCCCTCGCCCGACAAGGCCAACCTGATCCTGAGCAATCCGTTCTGCATTATCCGCACGTTGGGCAAAGGACATATCGCCTATACGAAATACTACGCTCCCGAAGAGCTGGAGTCGATCTTCACCCCCTGCCACTATCCGGCCGGCGGGGAGGCGGCACTCCTCACCGACACCTCCGCCCCGTACGAAGGTCCGGGACCGCTGCGCCCCGTCCTCGGCCAGCGCAACATCGTGATTTTCGTTCTGGAGAGTTTCAGCGCCGAGCACTCCGGCCTGCTCAATCCCGACCTCTATCCCGACGGGAAGGGATTCACCCCGTTCCTCGACTCGCTGATGCGGGAGGGATACACCTTCACGTCGGGCTTCGCCAACGGCCACAAGTCGATCGAGGCGCTGCCCGCCGTATTCAGTTCGATCCCCTCGTTCAAGACGCCCTTCGTCCTGCTGCCCCAGTCGCTGGCCCCCACCCGGGGACTTCCGAAGATACTGGGCGAAGAGGGCTACGCCACCGCCTTCTTCTGCGGTTCGCCCCGCGGTTCGATGGGTTTCGGGGCCTACGCCACGGCCTCCGGCATCACCCGCCTGTACAGTCAGGAAGACTACGAGAAGGCACACGGGACGGACGATTACGACGGTTACTGGGGCATCTGGGACGAACCGTTCCTCGGCTTCATGGAGGAGACGCTCGGGGAGCTGCCGCAGCCCTTCTTCGCCTCGGTTTTCACCCTCTCCTCGCACCATCCGTTCGTCGTGCCCGAAAAATACGAGGATACGCTGCCCGAGGGACGCACGCGCATCCACAAGGGAGTGGCCTACACCGACCTGGCCCTGCGCCGCTTTTTCGAACGGGCCGCCGGGACCGACTGGTTCCGCAACACGCTTTTCGTCTTCACGGCCGACCACGTCTCCTCGGAAACCTTCGCGCCCAAGACCCGCACCCCGACCGGAAAGAGCCGCATCATCCTCTTCCTCTACACGCCCGACGGCGCCCTGCGCGGCACGGACAACGTGGTGGCGCAGCAGACCGACATCATGCCCACCCTGCTGGGGCTGATCGGGTACGACAAACCCTATTTCGCTTTCGGGCGGGACATTCTGGGCGAACCCGAACGGATGCCGATGGCGGTGAACTACGCCAACCAAAATTTCCAGGCCGTCACCGACTCGGTAGTGATCTATTTCGACGAGGAAAAGGTACTGGGCGCCTACGCCCGCAGCGACACGCTCCAGCGGCACGACCTGGCCGGACGGGAAAACGGCGCCGTCCGGGATGCGGAACGCCGCCTGAAGGCCGTCATACAGCAGTATTACCGGCATCTGGAGGAGAAAAACTACATGGTAAAATAGGACGCGTTCCTGCGAAATTCGGCAAATCGCTTTGGAAATCGAACCTTTTGCGTTACCTTTGGAAATTACACGTTGAATCAGATGTTCAGAGCGCTTCTCTCCCCATTCGCCTTCCTCTACGGGCTTGCGGTGACCATCCGCCACAAGTTCTACGACTGGGGCTTTCTGCACTCCGAGGAGTTCGACATTCCGATCGTCTGCGTGGGCAACCTGACGGTCGGGGGCACGGGAAAGACCCCCGTGGCCGAGATGCTAATCGAACATCTGAGCCGCACCTACAAGGTGGCGCTCCTCTCGCGGGGATACCGCCGCCGTACGAAGGGATATGTCGAAGCGACCCTCCGCTCCTCGTTCCGCGAGGTGGGCGACGAACCCAAGCAGATCAAGCTGAAGTTTCCGGACATCGTGGTGGCCGTCTGCGAAAAGCGGGCCGAAGGTATCCGGCGCATCCGGCAGGAACACCCGGAAGTCGATCTGATCGTGCTGGACGACGGCTTCCAGCACCGGCAGGTGGAACCGTGGGTGAACATCGTGCTGATGGACTATTCGAGACCTATCTACCGCGACCACCTGCTGCCATGGGGTTCGCTGCGCGACCGCACCAACCAGCTCTACCGGGCCCATTTCGTGATCGTCACCAAATGTCCGCCGGAGATGAATCCGCTCGACATGCGGATCGTGACCAAATCGCTGGCCCTGTTCCCCTACCAGGGGCTCTACTTCTCCTCGCTCTCCACGGGCAGCATCACCCCGCTGTTCGCCGACATGGCCTCCGGACAGGTACTGGCGGGCAGCCCCGTGATCGCCATGGCCGGAATCGGCAATCCCGCCCCCATGATCCGTTCGCTCCGGGAGAGCTACGAGGTGGTGGACACGCTCGTCTTTCCCGACCACCATCCCTACCGGATGCGCGATCTGGACAAGATGAAAAAGGCATTGGAATCGGCCCCTCCGGGCACGATTATCGTAACGACCGAAAAGGACGCCGTGAAACTGACCAACCGGAAGCGGATTCCGGAAGAGATTCAGCGTGCGCTCTATTTCCTTCCGATAAAAGTCTCACTGACGGAGGATTCCAAGCGGAATTTTCTGCGAAAACTGGATTATGATGTTAGATCGAATCAAAAGTACGGCCTGCTTCATTCGCAATAAGGTTGCGTTCGAGCCCGAAGTAGGCATCATTCTGGGCACCGGCCTCGGCGGACTGGCCGACGGCATCGACACGGTCGCCTCGCTCGACTACCGCGAGATTCCCGACTTTCCCGTCTCCACGGTGGAGGGACACAGGGGCAGGCTGATCTTCGGCATGCTCGGCGGCAAAAAAGTGGTGGCCATGCAGGGCCGTTTCCACTACTACGAGGGATATACGCCCCAGCAGGTGGTCTTCCCCGTCCGGGTGATGAAGATGCTGGGCATCCGGTACCTTTTCGTTTCGAACGCCAGCGGCGGGGTGAACGAAACCTTCCGCACGGGCGACCTGATGGTCATCACCGACCACATCAACCTGATCCCCAACCCGCTGATCGGCCCCAACATAGCCGAACTGGGACCGCGGTTTCCGGACATGAACGACGCCTACAACCACGAACTGATCGAGAAGGCGAAACGGGTGGCCGCCCGCGAGGAGATTCCCCTCCGGTTCGGCTGCTACGTGGGCGGCACCGGCCCGACCTACGAGACACAGAAGGAGTACGGCTACTTCAAGGCTATCGGGGGCGACGCGGTGGGCATGTCCACCACGCCCGAGGTGATTGCCGCCCGCCACATGGGCGTCACCGTGTTCGGCGTATCGGTCATCACCAACATGGGCCTCACGGGGCTCAAGTCCACCCACGAAGAGGTGCAGGAGGAGGGCATCAAGGCCGGCAAACGGATGACCCGCCTATTTACCGAACTGCTGAAAGAGTTGTAACGATGAGAACGCTTACCCGTATCCTCTGCGTCGGAGCGGTCTGCCTGACCGTACTATCCGCCTGTAAAAAAGAGTATTACGACACGAACGAACCCGATCTGAAGACCCTTCGGATGGAGGCGGTCGGCGCACTTTTCGAAAACATCGCACGCCAGCCGGAATCGGCCGGCCAACTGATAAAAACGGCGGAAGAGACGATTTACGCGAGCTACACGGCCCTGCTTCCCCTGACCGACGCTGCCGTCAACGCCCGGGGCGTGGCCCGGGGCAACGCCATAGGATCGCTGCTCGAGTCGATCGCGCGCCAGCCGGAAGCACGGGCCACGCTGGAAGCGGCGGCCGAACAGTTTCTCGGGACCTACGACGACGTGAACATCACCGCAGAGATGAACAAATACGCCAAAGCGGCCGCATCGCCCTACCTGACCAGCGCGATCGCACGCCAGCCGGAGATGGCCGCCGCACTCACCGCCGTGGCGGCGAAGTACCTGGGACCCGACATCACCGCAAATTAACCGAACGCAAAACCATACAGACCCGATGATTAACAAAGTAATTCTGATAGGAAACGTGGGGGCCGATCCCGAAGTCCGCTCGCTGGAGGGCGGCGTGAAGGTGGCCCGCATCCGCATCGCCACCACCGAACGCATCTACAACCGGCAGACGCAGGAAGCACGCGAGCACACCGAATGGCACAGTGTGACGCTGTGGCGCAATCTGGCCGACGTGGCCGACCGTTTCATCCGAAAGGGAAGCCAGGTCTACGTCGAAGGACGCATCCGTTCCCGCGACTGGACGGACGAGGCGGGCAACAAACGCTTCGCCATCGAAATCATGGCGGACGATCTGAAACTGCTCGGCCGCAAACAGGAAGGGACAGGCGCCCCCCTGAGCGGAACCACCTACGGAGCCGCTCCCGCCGGAGCCCCCGCCCAGCCGTCATATGGCTCGCCCCAGCCCGGAGGACAGCCTGCCTACGGCGCCGCACCCCAACCGCAGCAGCCGGCCGCTCCCGCCGCCCCGGCGGAAGATCCCGACGACCTGCCGTTCTGATACGGTCCGGAACGAACATGCCGAAGGCCGCTTCTCCGAAAAGAGAAGCGGCCTTCGGATTTACCTGACGAGACCGTCAGAAAAATTTCTTCTTCGACTCGGTCACCACGAAATCTTTCAGATAGAAGGGCTCGAAATAGGCGATATCCTCGAACCGGCCGGCATCGAAAGCCTCCTGGGCCGGAGTGACCAGACCGCGGGCCGAAGGAGTGACATCCACCCACTTGACGCGGCCTTTCGGCAGGACATCCAGGCATTTGGCCGCCCCGCCGCCGAAAATGACGAACTCTCCGGGCCCGGAGACGAACTCCGAAAAACTGTCCGGAGTCACCACCGAAGCAGCCACCTCGGTGAGCGGACGGAGCCGGCCGTCGAACACCTGCGCATACACCTCCATGCGGCGGGCGTCGATCATCGGACAGAGACGGGCCGAGGCGAAATCGTCGATGTCCAGAATCCCCGCCTCGTCGTCCTCGGCGGCCACCCGCACCAGCGCCTCCAGCGAACCGACGGCGATCAGGGGGATTTGCAGCGCATAGCACATTCCCTTGGCCAGAGAAACGCCGATGCGCAATCCGGTGTAGGAACCCGGCCCCTTTCCCACGGCCACGGCGTCCAGTTCGTCGGCCCGTATGTCGTTTTCGTGCAGAATCTCCTCCACGTACACGCCGAGCTGACGGGCGTGGTCGCGTCCCTGCGTGCTCTCCCGCAGGGAGATCAGCCGGCCTCCGCGGGCCAGCGCCACGGAACAGATATCGGTTCCCGTTTCGATGCAAAGTATGAGTGCCATATGCGTCTGTTCGATCTTCTCCACAAAAGTAGGCAATTATGGGGATTAATCGGCCAAAAGCATTATTTTTGTGGAGCAAAAAACGAAAAAGCATGGAAAAAGTCATCGGCATCGGCAATGCCCTCACGGATATTCTGATCAACCTGCCCTCGGACGAGATACTGAAACGGTTCGGCCTGCCCAAAGGCAGCATGAGCCTGGTGGACGCCGACCTGCAACGGAAGATTTCGGAGAGCACGGCCGACCTGCCCCGCACCCTGTCGCTCGGCGGTTCGGCCGGCAATACGATCCGGGCCATGGCCCGCCTCGGCGCGCAGGTCGGTTTCGTGGGCAAGGTGGGCAACGACACGACCGGAGACTTTTTCGAAAAGGCGCTGGAAAACCTGGGCGTGAAACCCACCATCCTCCGGGGAACGCTGCATTCGGGCCGGTGCGTGTCGCTGGTGTCGGGCGACGGGGAACGGACGATGGCCACCTATCTGGGCGCCGCGCTGGAGATGAAGGGCGGAGAGATCGCTCCGTCGGTCTTCGAAGGTTTCGACTGCCTCTATATAGAAGGATACCTGGTACAGGACCACGACCTGATCCGAACGGCCGTAGCCACCGCCAGACGATGCGGCATGAAGGTGGCCATCGACCTGGCCAGTTTCAACATCGTGGAGGAGAACCTCGATTTCCTGCGCGGACTGGTGCAGGAGTACGTCGACATCCTCTTCGCCAACGAGGAGGAGGCCCGCGCCTTCACCGGGGAGGTGAAACCGCTCCGGGCGCTGGAAGTGATCTCGAGGGCCTGCGAACTGACCGTGGTGAAGGTCGGCATCAAGGGCGCCTACATCAAACGGCAGGGCGGGGAGGTGATCCACGTGGGCATCCTCACCGCCGCCAACCGGGTGGACACCACCGGGGCGGGCGACTTCTACGCCGGGGGATTCCTGGCGGGCCTGTGCCAGGGGCTGACGCTCCGGCAGTGCGGCACGATCGGAGCCATCGCGGCCGGAAAGGTGATCGAAGTGATCGGCACCACGTTCGGCGAAGAGACCTGGACGGAGATTCTGCGGCTCGTCCACAAAGTGAAAACGGAAAAATACCTGTTCTGAAAACCGACTCTGACATGCGTACCCTCATCGAACTCGAAAACATGGAATTCAAGGCCTTTCACGGCTGTTACGACCTGGAAAAGAAGGTGGGCAACCTGTTCCGGGTGGACGTGGCGATCGAAGCCGAAATCGGGGATGCCGCCGCGAAGGACTCGATCGGGGAGACGGTCAACTACCTCACCGTGTTCGAACTGGTGCGCGAGCAGATGGCCGTCACTTCCGACATCATCGAAAACGTGGCCGAACGGATCATCGACGCGATCCGCGCCCGCTTCCCGCAAGTCCTGCGCGTCACGGCCAAAGTGTCGAAACTCGCCCCGCCGCTGGGCGGCAAAATCGAACGGGTGAGCGTAACCCTAACAAAATAAGGGGCTCGCGGAAAGTGTTGATAACTTCTTGATAAGTTATGCGGCACGGGGGGCGGTTCTCCCGAAAAGAGTGTGTAAACTTGTATTGCGGCTTCCGGCCCGGCAGTACCTCAACAGTCTGAATGTAACAACAATACAATACGAACATGTCAGGTAACAAGGAAAAGAAGAGTGCCGACGGCGCTCTGAAAGAGTACGACTACTCCGATGCGGTGGAGACGGCCAAGGCCTATTTCCGGGGCGACGAACTGGCCGCCACGGTGTGGGTGAGCAAGTACGCCCTGAAAGATTCGATGGGCAAGCTCTACGAGAACTCCCCGGAGCAGATGCACTGGCGGATCGCCGGCGAGATCGCCCGGATCGAGGAGAAGTATCCCAATCCGATGGACGCGGCGGAGATTTACGGGCTGCTGAAGGATTTCCGCTACGTGATCCCGCAGGGAGGTCCCATGACCGGCATCGGAAACAACCTGCAGGTGGCCTCGCTGTCGAACTGTTTCGTGATCGGCCACAAGAACCCGGCAGACTCCTACGGCGGCATCATCCGCATCGACGAGGAGCAGGTGCAGCTGATGAAGCGGCGCGGCGGCGTGGGCCACGACCTGTCGCACATCCGCCCCACGGGCAGTCCCGTGCTCAACAGCGCCCTCACCTCGACGGGTATCGTCCCTTTCATGGAACGCTATTCCAACTCCACCCGCGAGGTGGCGCAGGACGGCCGACGGGGCGCGCTGATGCTCTCGCTCTCGATCAAGCACCCCGACGCCGAGAACTTCATCGACGCCAAGGTGGAGACGGGTAAGGTGACCGGAGCCAACGTCTCGATCAAGATCGACGACGAATTCATGCGCTGCGTGAAGGAGGGCAAAAAATACCACCAGCAGTTCCCGATCACGGGCGATCATCCGATGTACGAAAAGGAGATCGACGCCAAAGCCCTGTGGAACAAAATCATCCACAACGCATGGAAATCGGCCGAACCGGGCGTGCTGTTCTGGGATACGATCATCCGCGAATCGGTGCCCGACTGCTACGCCGACCGGGGTTTCACCACCGTATCGACTAACCCCTGCGGCGAAATCCCGCTCTGTCCCTACGACAGCTGCCGTCTGCTGGCCCTCAACCTGTACAGCTACGTGGACGATCCCTTCACGAAAGACGCCAAATTCAACTTCGATAAGTTCAGGAACCATATCGCCAAGGCGATGCGGATGATGGACGACATCATCGACCTGGAGCTGGAAAAGGTGCAGCTCATCATCGAAAAGATCAGCAAAGATCCCGAAGACGAGGATATCCGCCACGTGGAGCACAGCCTTTGGGAGAAAATCCGCGAAAAGGCCCTGATGGGCCGCCGCACGGGCCTCGGCATCACGGCCGAAGGCGACATGCTGGCCGCGCTGGGCCTGCGTTACGGCACGGACGAGGCGATCGACTTCGCCGTGGAGGTACAGAAGACCCTCGCGCTGGGGGCCTACCGCGCTTCGGTCGAAATGGCCGGGGAGCGGGGAGCGTTCCCGATCTACGACGCGAAGAAGGAGGAGAACAACCCCATGATCGCCCGCATCCGCGAGGCCGATCCGGCTCTCTACGAGGAGATGGTGAAGAAGGGCCGGCGCAACATCGCCATGCTGACCATCGCCCCCACGGGCACCACGTCGCTGATGTCGCAGACCACTTCGGGCATCGAACCGGTCTTCCGTCCGGTCTACAAACGGCGCCGCAAGGTGAACCCCAGCGACAAGGACGTGAAGATCACCTTCGTGGACGAGGTGGGCGATTCGTGGGAGGAGTACAACGTCTACCACCACAAGTTCCTCACATGGCTGGAAGTGAACGGTTACTCGACCGACATGCTCGATAAGATCACCGACGAGGAGCTCGACAAGCTGGTCGAGAAGTCGCCCTACTACAAGGCCACGGCCAACGACATCGACTGGGTGGCTAAAGTGAAGATGCAGGGCGCCATCCAGAAGTGGGTGGACCACTCGATCTCGGTGACCGTCAACCTGCCCAACGAAGTGACCGAAGAGCTGGTGGCGCAGGTCTACCTCACCGCCTGGGAGTGCGGCTGCAAGGGCGTCACGGTCTACCGCGACGGTTCGCGGGCCGGCGTGCTGGTCGACAGCAAGAAGAAGAAAAAGGAGGGCGACGAGAGCGGCAACGGCGAGTACAAACCGCCCCTGCACCGTCCGAAAGAGCTGGCAGCCGACATCGTCCGTTTCAAGAACGGCGAGGAGGACTGGATTTCGTTCGTGGGCATCTACAACGGCCGCCCCTACGAAATCTTCACCGGTAAACTGGAAGAGGACGCCATGTTCATCCCGAAGAAGGTGACAAAAGGTGTGATCCTGAAGGTGGTGGACGCCGAAGGCAACAAACGCTACGACTTCCAGTACACCGACAAATACGGCTATACCAACACGATCGGCGGCATCTCCCGCTTGTTCGACGAGGAGTTCTGGAACTACGCCAAGCTGATTTCGGGCGTGCTCCGCAACGGAATGCCCATTCTGGACGTGGTGACGCTGATCGAATCGCTCCACCTGAACAGCGCCTCGATCAACACGTGGAAAAACGGCGTGGCCCGGGCTCTGAAGCAGTACATCTCGAACGGTACCAAGTCCAAGGAGAAGTGTCCCAACTGCGGACAGGAGACGCTCGTCTACCAGAACGGATGCCCTGTCTGCATGAGCTGCGGCCACTCCAAATGCGGTTGATACCTTTCTTTACCAATCATAATTCCGAAGCGAAAGAGCGGCTCCCGCAAGGGAACCGCTCTTCGTGATTGACATGGGATGCCGCCGGAACGGGAACATCTCCTCCGTTCCGGAAAAAACGTCCGGAACTATTTTCCCGTTTCGGCCTGCCGTTTGACCTTCGCCTCGTCGTCGGGGAAGCTGACCGTGTAGATCAGGTTCTCCAGCTGGCGCAGGTAGTTCCTTTTGGGCTTCTTGGGCGAATAGACGTACATGTCGATGGTGGTCACCCGGTTCGTGGTAAGGTTCAGCGTGGAATAGCTGATGAAGGGACCGCCCATGAAGTCGCCGTGCACCTCCCAGAAACCGCGCATCTCGGCCCAATAGCGGCCGTCGATCCGCACGTGTTTCAGATCGGGCAGGGCATCGGGATAGGTGGCCATGTAGGAGCTGTCGGAGGGCCCCGGAATCCGTGCGGCGAATTCGTTGCGTCGGGCCAGCAGAGCCCCCACCGTGAAATCCGCCTTCCCCGTATAGGGATAGCTGTATATGAAAAATCCCTGGCTCGCCAGCGGCAGTTCGTAGGAAATCCAGAGAAAATCGGGGCTCTCCTGACGGAGTTTGTACCCGGTGGGCACCTGCATCTGCATGTCGAATTTCCGGCGGATCAGCTCCACCAGTTCGCGCTCGTAATGCTTTTTACCCTGGGCGATGGCCCGCTCGCGCTCGGCCAGTTCGAAAATGGTCTGCAATTCGTAGCGGTGCCCGGACATGTAGGCGACCACCGCGGAATCGGAAGGTCCGGTGACCGAAACGATGATCTGCGGCGCCGCATCCACATCGTAGGAGGCCGTCATGGAGGGCTCGGCGTAATCGGAACCAGTCTTGATCGTCAGCAGGTTGCGGTGGCGCATCACCAGCCCCGTATAGTTCGGCACGTAGAACAGGTCATAGATCGGTTCGAGCTGGTTGATCATCGGCACGGGTTCCTGCAGGATGGAACGGATCGTATCGCCCAGCCGTCCGTCCCACTTCTCTTTGGGGCAGACCACGAAGATTTCGTACAGGCCGCCGCTCGAAGTGATCTGCTTGTTGGGCGCCCCGCAACCGCCCAGCAGAAGGGAGAGTGCTCCGAAACAAAGAATCTTTCGCATATTTTTCATAATCCGGTCGGTTTTATTCGAACAAAAGTAGCTCTTTTTTAGAATATCTTGTCAAATGACGGAAATGATTTTAACTTTGCACCGTTTTTGAAACGCACGAATCACACGAACGAAACGAACCTAATAACCGTCAGCCGATAACGATGTTCGCCGGAGCCACAAAAATCCTCACCAGGATGTTCCCTTCGCTCAGATGGAACATGGCGGGCGACGAGCGGGTGTTCCTCACCTTCGATGACGGTCCCACGCCCGGAATCACGGAGTGGATTCTGGAACAGTTGTCCAATTACGATGCCAAAGCCACGTTCTTCTGCCTGGGCAAGAACGCCGAGCAGTACCCCGACCTGTACCGGCAGATCGTGGAGACGGGACACCGCATCGGAAACCACACGTACAGCCATCAGAAAGGGTGGGGCATGAGCCTCGAACGCTACGTGGAGGACGTGGACTTCGCCAACCAGATTCTGAAAACCGACCTGTTCCGCCCGCCCTACGGCCGTATCAAGCCCGTGCAGCTGCGGGTGCTTTCGGAACGTTACAACATCATCCTGTGGAACGTGCTGAGCCGCGATTACAGCCGCGTGGTCTCTCCCCGCAAATGCCTGCGCAACGTCACCCGACAGGTGGGACCCGGTTCGATCGTGGTGTTCCACGACTCCCACAAGGCGTTCCGCAACCTGCGCTACGCCCTGCCCCGCACGCTCGACTACCTGAAAAAGCAGGGGCTCGAGTGTGCCGCCATCGACCTGTGACCCGACAGTGGCGGCCCGGAACCCCACGCTCCCACATCCGGCGGCAGGAAAGGGAACCGGAATTTTCATTTTCCGGTTTTTATTACTAATTTTGCCGCGCGGAAAATCCGGCGGAAATCCCTTGTCGGAAGCATGTTTACCCGCACCGCGACAAATTCGAACAAATCAGATAAAACCGAACACAATGGCTACAACCGCTGATCTCAAAAACGGCATGTGCATCGAGCTGAACGGCAAAACCTTCATGGTGGTCGAATTTCAGCACGTGAAACCGGGCAAGGGTCCCGCTTTCGTCCGCACGAAACTCAAAAACCTGGAAAACGGCCGCACCATCGACAACACCTTCACGGCCGGCGTCAATATCGAACCCGTGCGTGTGGAGCGCCGTCCCTACCAGTACCTCTACGAGGACGACATGGGCTGCAACTTCATGCACACCGAAACGTTCGAACAGATCCAGATTCCGCGCGAGATGATCGAGAACTCCGACCTGATGCGCGAGGGACAGGTGGTGGAGGTGATGTTCCACACCGAAAAGGAGACGGTTCTCTCGGCCGAACTGCCCCCGATCGTGGACATGGAAGTGACCTACACCGAGCCCGGCATCAAGGGCGACACCGCATCGACCAACTCGCTCAAGCCCGCCACGGTGGATACGGGCGCCACGGTACGCGTCCCCCTGTTCATCAATACGGGCGAAAAAATCCGGGTGGACACCCGCACCCGCGAATACTACGAGCGGATCAAATAACGGGCGGCAGAGCCGCAGGCATATATCCCAAAGGAAGACACATACCCGACCGGGTATGTGTCTTCCTCGTTTTTCCCGGTCCTTCTGCAGGAACGATATGTATCGCCGGGAAAGATCCCGCTGCCTGCACGGACGCTTCCGGAAAAACGGCGTCAGAGCGTCTCCGCTCCCCGGGGCAGAGAAAAGCCCGGTCGTCCGGCCGGGACCGCCGTGCGGAAAAATTCGGTATCTTTGCGGAAAACGGATCGCAAACCACAAAAACGAACAATATGCTTGCCTACACCTATGTCGAACGGGGAAAGTTCGAACTGAGGGAGAAACCGGTACCCGAACTGAAAGACGCCCGCGACGCCATCGTGCGCGTGCCCCATGCCGACCGGGGACTGAACCGGATTCCGGATACGGTAAGCGACGAACAGGCCTTGCTGACGGGAGACGTGCTCGCAACGGGATTCTGGGCCGTCCGCATTTCGGAGATCACCGAAGAGGAGACCGTTCTCATCATCGGCGCCGGTCCGACGGGCATCTGCACCCTGCTCTGTGCCATGCTGAAACGGCCGAAACGGATCATCGTCTGCGAAAAATCGCCCGAACGGATGCGATTCGTCCGCGAGCACTATCCCGACGTGTCGGTCATCGACCCGCAGCACTGCCGGGAATACGTACTCCGGCACAGCGACCACGGCGGCGCGGACCGCGTGCTGGAGGTAGCCGGAACCGAAGAGACCTTCCGCCTGGCATGGGAGTGCGCCCGGCCCAACGCCGTCGTCACCGTCGTCGCCCTGTACGACAGGCCCCAGACGCTTCCCCTGCCCGACATGTACGGCAAGAACCTCACCTTCAAGACGGGCGGGGTGGACGGATGCGACTGCGACGAAATCCTTCGCCTGATCGGGGAGGGAAAGATCGACACCACGCCGCTCATCACCCACAGGTTTCCGCTGGACGAGATCGGGGAGGCCTACCGCATCTTCGAAAACAGACTGGACGAGGTCATCAAAGTGGCCGTATCGGAAAAACAGGCCGGACGATAGTGTCTCCTCTCTCGGGGCACTCCTCAAAAATATGAATTCCCGGTTTCGCAGCGGCGGCGGAACGGGATCGGTTCCGGCCGATATCTTCCCCTTCCTTACCGGAACGGAAGAGAGGGTTCCGTCACCAGACCTTTTCGAAAGCCAGCCGGGAATCCTCTCCATACTTCACCTCCCCGCACCGGACGAACCCCAGGCGGCCGAGCATCTTCAGCATCGGACGGTTGTCGAAATTCGTATCCACGCGGAAGGAACGGATGCCGCGGCCGTGTGCCAGCTCCTCCGTCCGCCGCATGAAAAGGGTCGCCACGCCGCGTCCCAGCATGTCGCCGGAGACCGCCAGACGATGTACCGCCACGTAGGGAGACGCTCCGGTCCACGCCCCGTCTATCGCTTCGTAGGCCGGTTCCCCGTCGAACACCACGGCACCGTAGGCGGCCACCCTCCCCCCGTACTCCAACACCCGGCCGTATCCCCGCACCAGATCGCGCTCCATATCCTCCCGGGCGGGATAACCGTCCTGCCACTGGAGCGATCCGGCCTGCCGCATCCGCTCCTTCGCCAGCCGGATGATCTCCGCCACGGCCGGCAGGTCGGCCGGAGCGGCCTCTCTGAAAAGGAAATCCTCCTCCCTCATTTCAGCGAAGCGATGTATTTCTCGATGTCCCGCTCCAGTTTTCGGTAGAGGAAACACTCCTTGTACTTCTCGTTGTCGAGCAGGATGTCGCGCACGCTGCGCAGGGAGTTGTTGTAGTTGCTCAGTTCGTTGCGCAGGGCGGTACCGCGTTTCTGGGAAGAGGCGATCTTCTCGTTGGTCATGGATTTGAGACACTCGCATACGGAGTGGAGCATCACGATCACCACGTTGTTCATGAGCGTGTGGCCCTGCATGAAGAGATAGACGTTGTCGGGGGTGACGCCCCGCCGCGCGAGGGCCCGGCCGAAGGCGTCCAGATCGGCGTCCCATCCGGGATGGTGGTGCCGGAGCGAGGAGACGCGCTTCTCCACCTGGCGGCCGAGCCATTCCAGCGTTCCCCGTCCGTTCTCCTCCACCTCCAGGTAGTTCAGCTTCACGCTGCTTTTGAAATCGAGCAGCGTGAAGACGTTTTCCGTGCTGAGCTGGGCCGAATAGGCATACCACAGAAAAAGCGGATAGATCGTCTGCGAATAGGCGGTCAGAAAGGTTTCGAAATCGAAAATCCGGGTATCGTTCTTGGTGGCCTTCACGCAGACGCTGTGCAGAGAGGGGGCGTAACAGAGAAAATTCTCGGTGGCGTAGGCATAGGTATGGAACATGAAGGGCGAACGGTTGACCAGCACCGACTGTTGGGTGCGGTCGGAAAAGAGGTAGTCGAAATCGCTGTCCACGCACAGCAACAACTCCTCGCAGCTGTCGGGAATCATCCCCATCAGCACTTTTTTCCCCTTGGCGAGGTCTTCGCGGGGCGGCACGCTGATCTCGAAACGGAGTTCCGGGGTTTCGTAATGGTCGAAAATCCCCCGCCAGAAAGCCACGTCCTCGTAACCCTCCACGAAAACCCGCACCAGCCGGGCCCGCTCGCCCAGCGGCAGGCGCAGCGGCCTGAACACGGGCTTCTGTTCGTAGGCCCACCCTTCCGGGCGCCCGGCCCGCTCTCTTTTCTTGTATCGCTTGCTCATCGAAAACAAATTTACGAATTTTAGACAAATCCTGTTATCTTTGCCTGTAATAACGCGATTATTTATGGGCAACAACGACTGGAAATCGAGGCTGAACGTGGTCTACTCGACCAATCCCGATTTCGTGTACGATACCGGGGAGAGCGAAACGGAGACGCTCCCCCCGCAGCAGCAGGAGCTGCGGGTGTGGCTCGACCGCCGACAGCGGGCCGGCAAGCAGGTGACGCTGGTCAGGGGGTTCGTCGGCAGCAACGACGACCTGAAGGAGCTGGCCGCCCTGCTCAAAAACAGGTGCGGAACGGGCGGTTCGGCCAAGGAGGGCGAGATCATCATCCAGGGCGACTTCCGCGACCGGGTGGTGGACATACTCGTCAAGGCCGGATACAAAGCCAAAAAAGCAGGCGGATGAGAACTTTCCTGCGGAAAACGGTCCTCTTCGCCCTGACGCTGGTTCCCCTCGGCGCCGCAGCCCAGTATTACGATCTGGGACAGTCGCCCGCCTCGATCCGGTGGAAACAGATCCGCACGCCGTGGAACCGGTTCATCTTTCCCGAAAACTACCAGGGACAGGCCCTGCGGCTGATGAAGTACCTCGATACGATACGGCCCGTCATCGGCCACGGTTTCCGGTACGGCCCCATGCGGATGCCGGTGGTGATGCACACCCAGAACTTCGCCTCGAACGGCCTGGTCATGTGGGCCCCGAAACGGATGGAGCTGATCGTGCCCCCGAACATCGAGACCTGCGCGGAACCGTGGCTCAAGCAGCTGGCCACGCACGAGTACCGCCACTCGGTGCAGTTCAACAACACCAACCGTCACTTCATCAAGGCGCTCAGCTACGTGGTCGGCCAGCAGGGATCGCTCGTGGGCGCCGCCCTGCTCCCGCTCTGGCTCATGGAGGGCGACGCCGTGATGGCCGAAACGGAGCTGTCCACCTTCGGACGGGGACTGCAACCCTCCTTCACCATCGACTACCGCGCCCTGAGCGGACAGAAGAACGACTTCCTGCGGCAGAGTGCCGGCCGGAAAACGACCGGCCGGGAGTACCGCCGGGCCCTCGCCTCCGGAGAGCCCGCGAACCGCTGGGACCGTTTCGCGATCGACAAATGGTTCTGCGGCTCCTACAAGGACCACATCCCCGACCACTACCATGTCGGATACCAGATCGCCACCTACTCCTACACCCGCTACGGGGAGAACATCTGGAACCGGGTGGCCGACTACGGTTCGCGCTACCCCTTCCTCATCTTCACCACCAAGATCGCCCTGCACCGCCACTACCGCACCTCGGTGAACAAACTGTTCCGGGCCGCGTTCGACGACCTCGACCGTTACTGGGACTCGCTGCCCCGGACGGAAGACGACACCCGCATCGTTCCCACGCCCCGCACGAGCTTCACCACCTACACTTCGCCGATCCCCACCGGTCCCTACACGCTGCTGGCTCTGAAAAGCGATCTGGACCGTTATTCGAGGATCGTGGAGATCGACACCCGCACGGGCGCCGAACGGACGATCCGCCACACGGGACAGGTGAGCACGCCGCCCACCCTCGCGGACGGACGGCTCCTGTGGACCGAATACCGGCCCAGCACGCTGTGGGACCAGCGGATCAACTCCCAGCTCTGTTACCTCGACCTCGGCACCGGAAAAAGCGGCACGGTGCGGGGCCGGCGGCGCACGCTCTTTCCCGTCCCGCTGCCGGACGGGGCGACCGCCCGTGCCGAATACGACTACGACGGCACCTACACCATCACGGACGGAAAAACGCGCTGCACGCTTCCCGACACGGTCTCCGTGCACGGACTGGCCTGGGACGACCTCACGCGCCGCCTCTATTTCATCGGGCTGAGCGACGGGGGCATGTGGATCGGGGCGGTCGGAAACCCCGGCGGAACGGAGGGATTCTCCGTGGTCAAACCCGCTTCGTACAGCACCCTGTCCAACCTGCGGGCGGAGGGAGGAAAACTCTACTTCGGCTCGATCCAGTCGGGAAAGGACGAAGCCCATCTGTACGACCTGACCACACGGCAGGAGTACCGCATCACCTCGTCGCGCTACGGCTCCTTCGCGCCAGCACCTTTCCCGGGAGGCAGAGAGGCCGCAGTGACCACCTACACCCCGGAGGGTTACCTGATTGCCACACGCACGACCGATCCCGACTCCCTCGCGGCGGTCGCCGATCCCCGTCCCCGGAACGTGGTCAATCCGCCGCGCAGACGCTGGAACGTGGACTTCAACATCGACACGGTACGGGCCGACACGTCGGACAACGTGCGGATCGAACGGTTCCGCAAGGGATTCAACATGCTCAACGTACACAGCTGGGCCCCGCTGGGATTCGACCCGGACGGCGTGGTGGGCGAAGAGAGCCTCAACATCCATCTGGGCGCCTCCCTCATCTCGCAAAGCCTGCTGAACAACACGTTCGCCCACCTGATGTACGCCTGGACGGAAAAGGGCTCGCAGGTGGCCGGCCGGATACGCTACTACGGTTTCGCCCCGAAGATCGAAGTGGAGGCCCGTTACGGAGGAGGCGACCAGCTCGCCTATCTGCCCACGGTCATCACCTCCGTTCCGGGCGATCCGGACACCTCGCCCGAAAACCCGTCCAAACCGGGACAGAAACCCGACCCCGAACCCTCGGACACCGACCGGCCGGAGATCGCGCTGCCGGCGACCCCGTCGCTGAAAAACTATTTCGACGTCTCGCTGCGGCTGTTCATGCCGATCCTGCTCGACGCAGGCTACCACATCCGGTATCTAACGCCCGACATCGAACTCTCCCACAACAACGCCCTGCTCTACGACCCGGCCGGAAACGGATACGACCACGGCATGCAGAAGTTGTCGGTCTCGCTGCAATACATCGACAACGTGCGGATGGCGCACCGGGACTTCCTGCCCCGCTGGGGATACGCCGTCCGGCTGAGTTCCGTCTCCGACCCGTTCAACCGCAATTTCGGCAAACTGTGGAGCGCCTACGTGCGGGGATACCTGCCCGGCGCGGCACTCCATCACAGCATCCGGCTGAGGGCCGCCTACCAGTACCAGCATGCCGGATACTACAACTACCGGCAGAAGGAGGTCTTCCCCCGGGGGGCGGACTACGACATCGCGCCGCGGCGTTACCTGGGCACCTCGGTCGATTACCAGCTGCCGCTCTGCTATCCGGACGGGGGCATCACCTCGATCGTCTATTTCAAGCGTATCCGCCTGAACCTGACGGGCGACTACGCCCGGTTCCAGAACCACCGGGGCGTCATGGGGAACGTCTACTCCTACGGCGGTGAGCTGATCTTCGACCTGAACGTACTGCGCACACCCTCGGCGGCCACCACCTCGTTCAGCGTCTCGGTCTACAAGCCGAGCGACCGCCGGGGATGCATGGCCGGAGTCAACCTGGCGATCCCCCTGTAACCCCCCCGCAAAATATCCGGAAGGGCCGTACGTTATATTTGCGGATAAAATTGTACCTTTGCGGGGAAAACGAGAGACATGGACCGGAAAAAGATCATCGCTTCGCTTCAGACGCCCAAAGCCGTCAAATGGTTCTGGATTGTCGTCACGGCACCCTTCGCCCTGTTGCTGCTGCTGTTGCTGCTCACGGCGGCCGGACTTTTCGGCAAACTGCCCTCGTTCGAGGAGCTGGAAAACCCGAAAAGCAACATATCGACCGAAATCTACTCCGAGGACGGACAGATGATCGGTTCGTTCTACGTGCAGAACCGGTCCTATGTCGACTACGACGAAATTTCGCCCAACCTGGTGGCGGCGCTCATCTCCACGGAGGATTCCCGGTTCTACTCCCATTCGGGCATCGACTTCATCTCGCTGGCCCGCGTGGGCGTGAAAACCCTGGCCCTGGGCAACCGCAGCCAGGGCGGCGGCAGCACCATCACCCAGCAGCTGGCCAAGAACCTCTTTCCGCGCGACACGTCGATTTACTCGAATCCCTTCTCGCGCAACGGAAAGCTGGTGCTCGCCAAACTCAAGGAGTGGATCACGGCCGTCAAACTGGAATACAACTACACGAAGGAGGAGATCATCGCCATGTATCTCAACATCGTGCCCTACGGCAGCAACGCCTTCGGTATCAAATCGGCCGCCCAGACCTTTTTCAACAAGCTCCCCTCGGAGGTGAGCGTCGAGGAGGCCGCCCTGCTCGTGGGGGTGGTGAACGCCCCGACCAAGTACAGTCCCGTGCGCAATCCGGAACGGGCGCTGGCCCGCCGTAATACGGTGATCGACCGCATGGAGGCCAACGGCTACCTGACCCGGACCCAGCGCGATTCGCTGAAACAGGTGCCCATCACGCTCGACTATCATCCCATCTCCCACAACATGGGCAGCGGCACCTACTTCCGCGAAATGCTCCGCACGGTGATGACCGCCCGGCGGCCCGAACCTTCGGACTACTACAACGAGTGGGACTACCGGCAGGCCGCCCGGGAGTGGGAGGAGAATCCCCTCTACGGCTGGTGCAACAAGAATATGAAGGCCGACGGAACCCCCTACAACATCTATCGGGACGGTCTGAAAATCTACACCACCATCAACTCCTCCATGCAGCGGTATGCCGAAAAGGCCGTCGCGGAACAGATGTCGAAAGAGGTGCAGCCGGCCATGGAACGGCAGTACAAGCGCACGGGAAAGCTCTTCATCGGCGTGGACAGGGAAGGGGCGGAGAAGATCGTCCGCAGCGCCATGCGGTACACCGACCGCTACCGGACGCTCAAGGCCCGCGGCGCCTCGCAGGCCGAGATCGACAAAGCGTTCGACACCCCGGTGGAAATGCGTGTATTCAGTTACAGGGGCGACATAGATACGGTGATGACTCCGCGCGACTCGATCCTCTACCACAAGCGGATGATGCGGTGTTCGTTCATGGCGCTCGACCCCTCGACGGGCCATCTGAAAGCCTATGTGGGGGGACCCGATTTCCGTTACTTCAAGTACGACATGGTGCGGCAGGGTAAACGGCAGGTGGGTTCGACCATCAAACCCTTCATCTACACCTTCGCCATCGAGCATCTGGGTTTCAACCCCTGCACGCTGGTGCCCAACCTGCCCACCACGATCGAAACGGACACGGGCGACGCCTGGACGCCCAAGGAGGCCGGGAACGTGGTCTACGACGGTGCGCTCAAACCGCTGAAATGGGGACTGGCCAACAGCCGCAACAACTATTCGGCCTGGATCATGAAACAGGCCAAGCAGCCCGTTGCAGTGGCCGATTTCATCCATAAAATGGGTATCCGCAGCTATATCGACCCGGTGTATGCCCTCTGTCTGGGCACGCCCGACGTGTCGCTCTACGAAATGGTGAGCGCCTACGCCACCTTCGCCAACCGGGGCGTCTACACCGATCCGATCTTCGTGACACGGATCGAAGACCGCCACGGCAACCTGATCGCCTCGTTCACGCCCACGTCGAACGACGCCGTCAGCGAACAGACCGCCTACACCATGCTGGGCATGCTCAAGAACGTAGTGAATGCCGGAACGGCCGGCCGTCTGCGCTGGATGTTCAAATTCACGGGCGACATGGGCGGCAAGACCGGTACGTCGCAGAACAACTCGGACGCATGGTTCATCGGCGTAACGCCCAAACTGGTGGCCGGAGCATGGGTGGGAGGAGAAGACCGCAGCGTGCATCTCTACTCGCGGGCCGAAGGTTCGATCATGGCGCTGCCGATCTACGGCAAATTCATGCAGCAGGTCTACGCCGACCCGAAACTGGGCATCAAACAGACCGACACGTTCCCGCTGCCCGTGGGAGCCGTGACCTACGAATGCGACAGCGAAGCGGCCGCGGAACCGGTCCCGCAGGAGGGCGGCGACGAATTTTTCGACTGAGAAGACAGACAACCAATCATAAACCCCCAACTCACAATCACGACCCAATCATGAAAATTGCTATTGTCGGTGCCAGCGGCGCGGTAGGCCAGGAGTTCCTCCGGGTACTCGAACAACGCGCATTCCCCATGGACGAACTGCTCCTGTTCGGTTCTTCGCGCAGCGCAGGGAAAACCTATCCGTTCCGGGGCAAGGAGATCACGGTGAAACTGCTTCAGCACAACGACGATTTCAAGGGCGTGGACATCGCCTTCGTATCGGCCGGGGCGGGAACCTCCCGGGAGTTCGAGAAGACCATCACCCGGCACGGGACGCTGATGATCGACAATTCGAGCGCCTTCCGCATGGACGAAGACGTGCCCCTGGTGGTGCCCGAGGTGAATCCGCGCGACGCGGTGAACCCCGCCCGGCGGGTGATCGCCAATCCCAACTGCACGACGATCCAGATGGTCGTGGCGCTCAAGGCGATCGAAAACCTGTCGCACATCCGGAAGGTCCATGTCTCCACCTACCAGGCCGCCAGCGGCGCCGGAGCCTCGGCCATGGCCGAACTGGAAAACCAGCACCGCGAACTGACGGAGGGCAGGGAACCCACCGTGGAGAAATTCGTCTACCAGCTGGCCTACAACGTGATTCCGCACGTGGACGTCTTCACCGACAACGGATACACGAAGGAGGAGATGAAGATGTACAACGAGACACGCAAGATCATGCATTCGGACGTGGCCGTGAGCGCCACCTGCGTGCGGGTACCCGTGATGCGGGCCCACTCCGAGAGCGTGTGGGTGGAGACCGAGCGTCCGGTGAGCGTCGAGGAGGCCCGCAAGGCGTTCGCCAAAGCGGAAGGCGTGGTGCTGATGGACGAACCGGACCGGAAGAAATATCCGATGCCGCTCTTCCTGGCCGGGGAAGACCCCGTGTTCGTAGGCCGCATCCGCAAGGACCTGAGCAATCCCAACGGGCTCGCGTTCTGGTGCGTCAGCGACCAGATCCGCAAAGGGGCCGCCCTGAACGCCGTACAGATCGCCGAATACCTGATCTACAACGGGCACATCAAGTAACACAGACGGGCAGAGGGAGGAAAACGCACGACAAGCCCGCCTGCCTTCTTATGATTTCGCCCCGGTCAGGGATCGTTCTGACCGGGGCGATTTCTGTTTCCGGGAATCTGTCGGACAGTCCCCGCAGGCCATCTATTGAAACTCGATGATATAAGGCATCCGGGCCTGCACGCCCTGCTGCGAAAGCATGGTTTTCAGATAGTTGTACTGTACGAAGGCGTCACCCAGTTCGTCCCGCATCCGGGCGCTCCGGGCACCGGACAGCGAACGGAGAATCGCCACGAAGGAATCCTCCCGGTCCACCTCCTGGATCACGCGGAAATCGTCGGCGATGCCGGCCCGGTCAGCCGCCAGCGCAATGGCATCCTTCAGTCCGCCGAAACCGTCGATCAATCCGATCTCCAGGGCATCGGTCCCCGACCAGACACGCCCTCCGGCGATCTTGTCCACCGCCTCCACGGAGAGGTTACGGCCGGCGGCCACGTGTCCCACGAAGGTGCCGTACACCTTCTCGATCTGATCCATCAGATAGGCACGTTCGCCCTGGCTCAGACCGCGGAAAGGAACCCCCATGTCGGCCGAAGGATTGGTCCGGGCCACGTCCACCGTGATTCCCAGCTTGTCGCGCAGTCCCTTCTCCGCATTGAACAGCAGACCGAACACGCCGATCGAACCGGTAACGGTGCTCCTGTCGGCCAGAATGATATCGGCCGGACAGGAGATATAGTATCCGCCTGAAGCGGCCACGCCGCCCATCGACACCACGACAGGCTTCTCCTGCCGGATCAGCTCCACTTCGCGCCACATCACCTCGGCCGCCAGCGCACTGCCCCCCGGGGAGTTCACACGCAACACCACGGCCTTCACGTCGTCGTCCTTCCGCACCCGAGCCAGTTTGGCCGCGATCGTGGCTCCGCCGACCTTGTCGTCGAAACTCTCGCCGTCCACGATCTCACCGTCGGCGTAAACGATCGCCACCGCATTGCGGGAAAGTTTGCGGGCCACCGGCTTCATCGCTCCAATATATTCCGAAAGGGTCACCATGTCGGGCTCGTCGTCCGAATCGGGATCGTTGCCGGCCAGACCGTTCAGAACGGCCATCATCTGGTCGCCGTATACCAGACTGTCCACGATCCCCTTCTCAAGGGCGATCTGCGGCGTGCGCAGGGTCAGTTCGGAGGCATACCGCTGGAGAAGGGCGGAATCTATTCCCCGGGAAGCGGCGATCTCGCCCACCAGTCCGCCCCAGATACTGCCCGTCAGACGTTCCGTCTGCAAACGGTTCTCCGGACTCATCCGGTCCATGATGAAGGGTTCCACGGCCGCCTTGAACGACCCGTGGCGCAGCACCTCGGGCTGAATGCCCAGCTTGTCGAGGAGCCCCTTGTAGAACATGACGTTGGAGGCCATACCCTGCCACATGATACCCCCTTCGGGATTCATATAAACCTTGTCGGCCACCGAACAGAGATAGTAGTCGCGCTGGGTGTAGACCTCGTTGTAGCTGACGACGAACTTGCCCGACTCCTTGAAGCGAAGCAGGGCGGCGCGCAGCTCCTCGATGTTGGCCAGGGAGACCGCTCCCCAGCCCGGCGTGAGATAGATGCCTTCGATGTTGTCGTCCACGGCCGCATTGTCGATGGCCTCGATGCACTGGAGGATCGTGTTGGACGACTTCATGCGGAAGTTGCCGAAGTCGATCGAACCCAGCGGGGAAGAGACCGGAGAGTCGGTGATGGCTCCGGCCAGGTCGATCTTCAGTACGGTTCCCGGACCGACGGTCGTGTGGCCCCCCCCGGTGGCGAGCCCCATCACGAATCCCGTCATCACGAGCATGGCCAGCATCCCGAGGGCGAGATTGGCCACGACGAACGCCAGCAGAGAGGCAAGGAATGTTTTGAGAAAATTCATAATCAATCGTTTTTTATCTGTTTTTTCGGTCTTGTCGTATTCCGGCGGGGCGGGAAAACAAAAATAGGAAATTTTTCGGTATTCCCCCTCCCCGGCAAAAAGGGAGCCTCCGAAAGTGGATACAATGGTATGAAAAACGTATCTTTGTCTCCGTAACCAAACCGTCACACACATGACACAACAACAGATAACGGAATCACTGCGCACGATCGTACATCCCGAAACGGGCGCGGACATCGTATCCTCCGGCATGGTGGAACGCGTGGAGGCCGCCCCCGACAAAGTCTCGGTCACGCTGGCCTTCCCGAAAGGGCGCGATCCGTTCGCCGCCTCGATCAGACGCCAGGTCATACAGCAAATCACAGACCGAGATCCCTCGCTGGCGGGGAAAATCACGGTCGTCATCAAGGAGGCCGCTCCGAAAAAGGCGGCTTCCGCTCCGGAGAAGAGAAGCGCCGCCGACCGCATACGCCGCGTGATCGCCGTCGCCTCGGGCAAAGGAGGCGTGGGCAAATCGACCGTGACGGCCAATCTGGCCGTAGCCCTCGCACGGCTCGGCTACAAGGTGGGTGTACTGGATGCCGACATCTACGGCCCGTCGCAGCCCCGTATGTTCGGAGTGGAAGGCTACCTGCCCCCGGCCGTGAAGGAGGGGGACGAGGAGCTGATGATCCCGGCCGAGGCGTACGGCGTGAAGGTAATGTCGATCGGTTTCTTCATCGCTCCGACCGATGCCCTTGTCTGGCGCGGCCCGATGGCCACCAACGCCCTGCGGCAGATGATCCACCAGACCCGCTGGGGCGAACTGGACTTCCTGCTGACCGACCTTCCCCCCGGAACGGGCGACGTGCACCTGACCATCCTGCAGGAACTGAAGGTGGACGGGGCCGTGATCGTCAGCACGCCGCAACAGGTGGCGCTGGCCGACGTGGTACGGGGCATCCAGATGTTCCGGGCCCCCAAGATCGAAATCCCCGTCCTGGGCATCATCGAGAACATGGCCTGGTTCACACCGGCCGAATTGCCCGAAAACCGGTACTATCTCTTCGGGAAAGGAGGGGCACAGGCACTGGCCGAACGGGAAGGAATCGCGCTGCTGGGTCAGATTCCCATCATCCAGTCGGTGATGGAAGGAGCGGAGAACGGCCGTCCGGTGGCGTCGGAGGACTCGCTCTCCGGCGAATACTACCGGGAAGCGGCCCGGAAAACGGCCGAAAAAACCGGATTGTAGAGAGTGTGTTGACAACTGCGGAAAAAAGGGGAACGAACAGTGTTGATAACCGGAACCGAAGGTGTGGATAAAAAAAGAGAGATTCTCTCCTTTCCGGTTTGGAGAATCCGGAAAGAGATCCGTATAGGCGGACAAAGGAGAAAACCTAACGGAAACGATGAAAAAAGATCGGCCGGATACCGACCGGAAATCATCCGGGAATGTGCACAAATATCCGGCTGTCGACAGGTTCGCAAAAGTTATGAACATCTGTTGAAAACCCGGTCAATCTACGGAAAATCACGGAAAAAAGAGGAGGATAAGATTGTCGATAACAAAATATAACTATCTTTGGATAGCCGTCGGAAAAAGTTGCTGACAGAATCGACAGCCATTATTATTCCTCTTTTTTAAGGAATTTTTAAAAAGTGAAAAAACAAAAAGAAAGAGAAATGCGTGTGGATATCCGAAAAGGTTTCGTGGACGAGCCGGTCGATCCGGAACTCGATCTGCCGAAAGAGATCGAACGGTTGAAAAAGGAGAAGAAGGCCGTGATCCTGGCGCACTACTATACGACGGGGGAGGTGCAGGACATCGCCGATTTCGTGGGCGATTCGCTGGCCCTCTCCCAACAGGCGGCCCGCACCGACGCGGAGATCATCCTCTTCGCCGGAGTGCATTTCATGGCCGAAACGGCCAAGGTGCTTTCGCCCGGCAAGAAGGTACTGATCCCCGACCTGAATGCGGGGTGTTCGCTGGCCGAGTCGTGTCCGGCCGACCGTTTCGCCGCTTTCCGGGCCGCCTATCCCGACCACAAGGTGGTGGCCTACGTCAATACGACGGTGGAGATGAAGGCGCTGACCGACGTGACCTGTACCTCGTCGAATGCCGTGCAGATCGTACGGTCGTTCCCGAAGGAGCAGAAACTGATCTTCGCGCCCGACCGGAACCTGGGCAATTACATAAAGAGCGTGACGGGACGCGAGGATATGGTGCTGTGGGACGGAGCGTGCCACGTACACGAGGAGTTTTCCGTGGAACGCATCGCGGAACTCAAGCGGGAACATCCCCGTGCCAAGGTGCTGGCCCATCCGGAGTGCAAGGCTCCGGTGCTGCTGCTGGCCGATTTCGTGGGGAGTACGGCGGCGTTGCTGAATTTCTGCGGCAGGGACGATGCCCGGGAGTACATCGTGGTGACGGAATCGGGTATTCTGCACAAGATGCGTCGTCAGTATCCCGACCGTACCTTCATTCCCGCTCCGCCCACCGACTCCTCCTGCGGCTGCAACGACTGCGCCTTCATGAAGCTGGTGAACCTGCGCAAAATCTACCTCACTCTGAAATACGAACTGCCCGAGGTGGTGATCGACGAGGAGGTGCGCAGCCGGGCCGAACGTTCGATCCGGGCCATGCTGGAACTTTCGGAATAGTTTCCTGCCCGGTAAGGGGCGGATAATTCCCTGGAAATTCCTTTTTATACAACTAAATACTACTAACCTAAAAAAGTTCTTTTGATGAAACGAATCGCGCTGTTGCTGCCCCTTTGCGGGGCGGTTCTCGTATGGGCGTGCGGAGGGGGACGGACCGCCGGAAATCTGCCCGTGTACCAGGACCCCGATGCTCCGATCGAAAAACGGGTGGAGGATGCGCTCTCGCGCATGACGCTGGAGGAGAAGGTGGCCGTGTGCCACGGGCAGTCCAACTTCAGTTCGGCCGGGGTGCCCCGGCTGGGAATCCCCGAGTTGTGGACCAGCGACGGTCCCCACGGGGTGCGTGCCGAAGTGGGATGGGTGAGCATGGGAAACATGGACTGGAACTCCGATTCCTGCACCGCCTATCCGGCCCTGACCTGTCTGGCCGCCACGTGGAATCCCGAGTTGTCGCTCCTGTACGGAAAGTCGATCGGAGAGGAGGCGCGTTACCGGAAGAAGGACGTGCTGCTGGGTCCCGGCGTCAATATCTACCGGACGCCGCTCAACGGGCGCAATTTCGAATACATGGGAGAAGACCCCTATCTTGCCTCGGAGATGGTGGTCCCCTACATTCAGGGGGTGCAGAGCAACGGCGTGGCCGCCTGCGTGAAGCACTTCGCACTGAACAACCAGGAGGTGGAGCGCAAGAGCGTGGACGTTTACGTGGACGACCGGGCCCTGCACGAGATTTACCTGCCCGCCTTCAAGGCCGCCGTGCAGAGGGCGGGCGTGTGGTCGCTGATGGGGTCCTACAACAAATACCGGGGGACGCACTGCTGCCACAACGACAGGCTGCTGAACGACATTCTGAAAGGGGAGTGGGGATTCGACGGAGCCGTGATTTCGGACTGGGACGGTACGCATGACACGCGGGAGGCCGCGCTCAACGGGCTCGATCTGGAGATGGGAACCTCGACTCCGGAGATGAAGGAGATGGGGAACCGCCGGTTCAACGCCTATTACCTGGCCGATCCGTTCCTGAAGATGCTCCGGGCGGGCGAAGTGGACGAGAAGGTACTGGACGAGAAGGTGCGCCGCGTGCTGCGCCTGATGTTCCGCACGACGATGAGTCCCGACCGTCCGTGGGGGGCGTTCGCCACCGAAGAGCATGCCGCGGCGGCGCGGAAGATCGCCGAGGAGGGGATCGTCCTGCTGCGCAACGAGGGGAATATCCTGCCGCTCGATCCGGCCCGCCGGATGAAGATCGCCGTAGTGGGCGAAAATGCCGTGAAGATGCTCACCGTGGGCGGGGGCAGCTCCAAATTGAAGGTGAAGCGGGAGGTCTCCCCGCTGGAAGGGGTGAAGCGGGTGTTCGGGGAGCGTTCCGAGATCGTTTATGCCCCGGGTTACGAGTACACCCGGAAAGCCGACTCCTCCGCCATGAAAAAGGAGGCCGTAGAGGCTGCGAAAGGGGCCGATGTGGTATTCTTCTTCGGCGGACTCAACAAAGAGCCTAAAAACGACTGTGAAGGGCACGACAGGCTCTCCCTGCACCTGCCTTACGGACAGGATGGATTGATCGCCGAGTTGGCCGCCGTCAACCGGAACGTGGTGGTGGTGCTCCTGAGCGGGAACGCCGTGGCCATGCCGTGGCTCGGGCAGGTGCCTGCGGTCGTGCAGGGATGGTACCTGGGCAGCGAGGCCGGGAATGCGCTGGCCGCCGTGTTGTCGGGCGAGGCGAATCCCTCGGGCAGGCTGCCCTTCACGTTCCCCGCGAAGCTGACCGACTGTGCCGCCCATGCCGTGGGGGACTATCCCGGCGAAGAGGGGAAGGAGACCTATAACGAAGGGGTGTTCGTGGGATACCGTTGGACGGACCGGGAGAAGATCGAACCCCTGTTTCCTTTCGGACACGGGTTGAGCTACACCGGGTTCGAGTACGGGGAGGTGTCGGCAGACCGCGCTTCGGTCGGACCGGGCGAGAGCCTGACGGTTGCGGTGCCGGTGAAGAATGTCGGTTCGCGGGCCGGTGCCGAGGTGGTGCAGCTCTACGTGAGCGACCTCGAATCCTCGCTTCCGCGACCTGTCAAGGAGCTGAAGGGATTCCGGAAAGTGACCCTGCAGCCCGGAGAGGAGACGGTGGTGAAACTGACCGTGGCTCCCGAATCGCTCTGCTATTACGATGACCGGAAAGGGGAGTGGGTGGCCGAACCGGGCCGGTTCAAGGCTCTGGTCGGGGCCTCGTCGGCCGACATCCGGGGAGAGGTTTCCTTTGAACTGAAATGACGGCCCTGCCGGACGGGGAGAGCGTCCGGTGAAGTTGTCCGGAAACGATCGCCTCCCTGCCTCAAGACACTGAGGCAGGGAGGCATTTCGTTTTTACGGGATCGGTTTTCCCGTTCGGGGAGAAGAGGGCTTTTCAGCCTTTTTTCATCAGCCAGTGTTTCCGGAGCCATTCGCGTACGGGCAGGTCGTAGAGTTTCAGTCCGGCGTAGGCGATGCCGACCGAAAGAATGAACACCGAAACACTGAGGCATACCGCCGTGTCGAGCGGTGCGTCCGGATGGGCCTGGGCCCAGGCTATCTGCATGTAAACGAGGGAATAGTGCGTGATATAGAGCGGATAGGAGATGGCTCCCAGAAAGGAGCATACCGCTGCGGAACGTCTGCCGGTGACCGTACTGCCCGCTCCGGTTATGACGATCAGCGGGAAGATCAGCAGGATGCATAGGGCCTCGTAGGCGCCGTTCATCCACATGTGTTCCGTGCCTCCGATGCGGGGCATGGCCAGCAGGATCAGGATCAGGGCCGAACACCACCAGAAGCCGCCCCGAAGCCGGATCGACTTGCCGATCCGGGAGAGGAGCAGGAGGTTCGGAAAGCGGCGGATGAAAAGGGCGTAGAGCAGGTTCCCTATGTATTCGAAGGTGAGCGACCAGGCCGGTCCGTTGAGCGGGTTCATTTCACCCCATCCCCGTATTTCCAGCGAATTGCGGAGCGGGAGCATCAGGCATCCGAGCAGGAGTATGTAGAGCAGTTTCCACTATGGGGTCTCCCCGATCAGCGGGAAAACTGGGCTTTCTGCGAAGTAGAAGAGCAGGGCTCCGATCAGCGTTCCGAGAATGACCATGGGATGGAGACGCACCAGCCGGCGTTTGAAGAAATCTTTCAGGGACATCCGGTCCCATCGGTCATCGTAGGCGTAGCCGATGACGAAGCCTGAGAGGACGAAGAAGAAGTCGACGGCCAGGTATCCGTGGTTGATGATCTGGGTCAGCGGGCCTCCGGAGTAGGTTTCGAACAGATGGAAGGCTACCACGGTCATGGCGGCCACGCCCCGCAGTCCGTCGAGTATCTCGTAGCGTGGTTTCGGGGGCAGGTAAACTGAGTTTTTCATAGCGGTTTTTTTGGGGTGGGTGTTCGTTTTTCGCCGGATCAGAACCTGCAGGAGAGCCGGATCATGAAGTTGCGTCCGGGCATGTAATATCCGTCCCGTTCCATGTAGTTTTCTCCCAGCAGGTTGTTGATTTCGGCGGCTACGGTCAGGTTCCTGGCCGGCATATAGGAGAGGTAACAGTCGAAGACCATGAAGTCGGGAAGGGTGATCGTCCGGTCGTTTACGAGCGTCGGGCGCACTTCGATGCCGGATGCGGTGACGAAGGGGACGTTTTCGTAGTTCGGGCCCGTCATGTAGAGGAAGTTGTCTTCGATCCGGTGGCCGAGGTAACGGCCGCCGATCCGGGCCGCGAAACGGCGGGAGGTAAAATCCGCACCGAATGCCGCCGTATTGGGGCTGAGGTATTTGATGGGGGTCTCCCCGTCGGAGGCGGTCATGCTGCTGTGGTAAATCCGCGTGTAATTGCCGTAGAATTTCAGGGAAAAGTCGCGGCCGAGGGATTTGCCCAGATCGTAGGAGAGGAGGAATTCCAGGCCCCGCACGGCCGATTTGCTGCTGTTCACGTAGGTGTAGAAGGCAAAGTCTTCCGCCGCTTCGGTGACAATCATGTTCCTGTGGTCGGTCAGGAACCATGTGACGTCGGCCTGGAGGGAGCCGTCGTGTGTGGTCGCCCCGATACCGGCATCGACGGTCAGGGAAGATTCGGGTTTGAGATCGGGGTTGCCACGGTATTCGGTGCGGGATACGCTTCCGTTCCAGACATATTCGAGGGCATACCGGCCGGTCGTTTTGAAGGCTTCGGGCGCCATGAATCCGCGGCCGATGCTGGAATGGAGGCCGAGCAGGGGGACGGGGCGGTATTTGAGCGCCAGGGTGGGATTGACGCTGTGGTAGCTTTTCCCGGAGGATTTCATGTCGATCAGCCGGGTGGCGGTCGTCCGGAACCATGTGTTGTCGTATCGGATTCCGGTCTGGGCGATCAGCCGGTCGCGGAACAGGCGGAGGTGCAGCTGGGCGAACGCTCCGGTCTGGATGTTGTAGTAGTCGGGCTGGTAGGGGGCCGTGGGGGTGCCGTCCTCCCGGGACTGCGTGGAGACGTAGCGCTGCGAGAAGTTGTCGATTCCGAAGACGAGACGTCCCGTCCGGAAGCGGAAAGCGTCCTGCGCCACGAGACCGAACGTGCGGTAGGCATAGTGGCTGCGGGTCTTCTCGTAGCCGGAGTTGAGGTAGTCGCTCGTCTCGTTACCGAAATAGGGGGATATGCGCAGCGAGTGGTTTCCGGCGTTTCCCGTGATGTCCAGCCGGTGATAGTTGCGCAGTACCCGTTTGTCGGTCTGGTCGTACAGTCCCCAGATCGTGCCGTTTCCGCGGGCGTGTCCGGCATGGAACAGATTGTTGTAGAGGTTCAGCCGCCAGCCCCCGTGCAGGTCGTAGCCTACCCGCAGGACGCCCTGTTTTTTGTCGAATCCGGTGTTGGGATAGACCATGCCATAGGAGTTGCGGTCCAGCACCTCTTTTTCGTACGGCGTGCGGCGGAACAGGTCGTTGTGTCCGGTTTTGTAGTCGTCGTGCTGGCGGTGGTAGTCGAACGAAAGGTCGAAGTCGAGCCGGTGGGCCAGCCAGCCTCCCGCATGGGCCGAGAGTTCCAGTGTGTTGTAACTGCCGTATCCGGCGGACACACTACCCGAGATGCAGTCCCGGGACTGTTTTGTAACCAGATTGACCACGCCGCCCATGGCACCGCTGCCGTACAATGCGGAGAAGGGGCCTTTCATGATCTCGACGCTCTCCAGACCGGAGAGAAACGTGGCGGCGGCGTTTTTCGTCCCCATCGGCACGCCGTCGAGCAACAGCACGCTGTATGTGTTCGTTCCGGCTCCTCCCGGCGAGAATCCCCGGAATTCGATGCCTCCGGTCATGCCCTGCATGTCCACGCTTTCGGCCGCCGTGCTCTTCTTTATGAGGTCGGAAAGGTGTACGGCCGGCGTGTGGAGGATGTCCCGGGCCGAGATCACCTCCACCTTGTTGGGGGCGTCCCGCAGCGGAAGTTCGAATTTGTAGCCTTTGACCACCACCTCCTCGATCGGATGGGAAGGCAGCGAGTCGGTCTCTGCCGCCCGGAGCGAAAACAGGGGTAGGAGAGTCAGCAGCAGTGCAGTCGGTTTCATGGAGCTTTTTTTTGCGATATGGTTGCAAAAATAGTTAAAATTATGATTCCGTGCGGTTTTTATCCGGGAAGACGATTCTTTTCCGGAGGTCCGTTTCCCCGGCGGTCGCCGCATGCGGGAGAGGAATCGTATACTCTTCGTTCAAAATAGAACACTTCCCTCTCGTATTTTCGGAAAATTAGCTACATTTGTAAGATTTGACCTGCGGGAAAATGATTGTAATCCGTTGATTGTTATTTAATTGTAATTTATGTTTGATTTTTAACAAAAAGAACGGATTCCGCTGTGAGAGTATTAACCGATAAATGCGTATATGAAAAAAGTTCTGTTATCCGTGACTGCCGCTCTTCTTCTGCTGGGAGGGCGCGCGACTGCCGACGAGGGAATGTGGCTGCTGCCCTATCTCCAGAAGATGAATATCAAGGATATGAAGGCCAAGGGGCTGAAACTCTCCGCTCAGGATATTTACAACCTGAACGGCGATGCCATCAAGGATGCCATCGTGATTTTCGGACGGGGATGCACGGGTGAGATCGTTTCGCCCGAAGGGTTGCTGCTGACCAACCACCACTGCGGTTTCGGCGCCATCCAGCAGCACAGTTCGGTGGAGCACGACTATCTGAAGAACGGATTCTGGGCCATGAACCGGGGCGAGGAGATTCCCACTCCGGGGCTGACCGTGACCTTCATCCGGGAGATCGTGGACGTCTCCGACCGGATTCTGCCCGCGCTTGACGACAAGATGACAGAGAAGGAGCGCAAGGCCAAGGTGAAGGAGTTGAGCGAGGCGGTCGTCAAGGAGAAGATCGGCGAGGGTTCGACCCGCGAGGCGGTCGTCAAGGATTTCTTCGGCGGAAACCAGTATCTGATGTTCGTGACGGAGGTCTATCCCGACGTGCGTCTGGTGGGGGCGCCTCCCATGTCGATCGGCAAGTTCGGCGGCGATACCGACAACTGGATGTGGCCCCGTCATACGGGCGACTTTTCGATGTTCCGCGTCTATTCCGACGCCGAGGGCCGGCCGGCCGAATATTCGAAGGACAATGTGCCCTATAAAGCTCCTAAGCACCTCGATATCTCGCTCAAGGGATATAAACCGGGCGATTTCGCCATGATTATCGGTTTTCCGGGTTCCACGGAGCGTTACATGACTTCCTACGAGATCGACCAGACGGTGAACGTGGACAATCCCAACCGGATTCTGATCCGCGGCGAGCGACAGAAACTCCTGATGGAGGACATGATGGCCAGCGACAAGGTGCGTATCCAGTATGCCTCCAAATATGCCTCCTCTTCGAACTACTGGAAAAATTCGATCGGTATGAACCGCGGTCTGGCCAAGCTCAACGTGCGGGCCAAGAAGGTGGAGATCGAAGAGCGTTTCCGGGAGTGGATCGGAGCCGATCCCGCCCGCAAGGCGAAGTACGGCGAGGCGCTTCCGTTGATCGAGGAGGCCGTGAAGGAGCGGATTCCGGCCATGAAGACGCGCCAGTACCTGTCGGAAGCCTTTCTGCGGGGTACCGAAATCGTGGGACTGGCCCGGATCGGCCGTTCCCTGTTGCGTGCCGACAGCACGAAGCTCGATGCCGACATGCTGGAAGAGTTGAAGAAGGAGAGTGCCGAGATATATAAGGATTACAACATGCCGACCGACCGGAAGGTGGCCAGGAAGATGTTCGCGCTGGTGCGCGATTCGATTGCCCGGGAGGACCTTCCTTCCGTGTACGGATATATCGCGGAGAATTATTCGGGTCCGGCGGCCGACCGGAACGGAATTCCGGCCGATATTGACCGTTATGTGGATTACCTGTACGACAACTCGCTGTTCGCCACCCAGGGCAAATTCGAGTCGTTCCTGGCCAATCCCGACATCGAGACGCTGAAAAAGGACCCGGCCTATATTCTGGCAGGTTCGGTCATCGAAGCCTATAACAGGACGGCTCCCGTCGTGGTGAAGGCTGCCGAGAAGTTCGGCCGCGGTCACCGTCTTTTCGTGGCGGGACTGATGGAGATGGAGCCCGGGAAAAAGTTCTATCCCGATGCCAATTTCACCATGCGTCTTACCTACGGACAGGTGCTTCCCTACCGGCCGCAGGACGGTGTGATTTACGATTATTATACTACGCTGGACGGCGTGATCGCCAAGGAGGACCCGAAAAATCCCTACGAGTTTACGGTTCAGCCCCGTCTGAAGGAGCTCAATGCGAAAAAGGAGTTCGGTCCCTACGGAGAGAACGGCGTGCTGCACGTGGCTTTCCTCAGCAACAACGACATTACGGGGGGCAATTCCGGCAGTCCCATCATGAATGCGAAAGGGGAGCTGATCGGACTGGCTTTCGACGGAAACTGGGAGGCCATGAGCGGCGACATCGCCTTCGAACCCGAGTTGCAGCGTACGATCAATGTCGATATCCGTTATGTGCTGTTCATTATTGACAAGTATGCCGGAGCGAAATATCTGGTCGATGAGATGACGCTTAAAAAATAATTTATTGGTAATTTTATATTACTGATTATGAGTGAAATAAAAGAAGAGGTCACAGGGAATGAAAAGTCCCTGAACTTTCTGGAGGAGATTATCGGAGAGTCGGTGTCCAGGGGTGAGAAACGGGTATTGACCCGTTTCCCGCCCGAACCGAACGGCTATCTGCATATCGGACACGCCAAGAGCATCTGTCTGAATTTCGGTCTGGCGAAGAAATACGGCGGGGCTACGAACCTGCGTTTTGACGATACGAACCCGGTGAAAGAGGATGTCGAGTATGTCGATTCGATCAAGGAGGACGTGCACTGGCTCGGATTCGACTGGGCCGGGGAACACTATGCTTCGGACTATTTCGACCAGTTGTACGAGTGGGCCGAGGAGTTGATCCGCAAAGGAAAGGCCTATGTGGACGATCAGACGCAGGAAGAGATTCGCCAGGGACGCGGAACGGTGACCGTGCCCGGTACTCCCAGTCCGTGGCGCGACCGCTCGGTGGAGGAGAACCTCGATCTGTTCCGCCGGATGCGTGCCGGTGAATTTCCGGACGGAGCGAAGGTGTTGCGTGCCAGGATCGACATGGCCCATCCCAATATGCTGATGCGCGACCCGATCATGTATCGGATTATCCATACGGAACATCACCGTACGGGCAGCAAATGGTGCATTTATCCCATGTACGATTTCGCCCACGGTCAGAGCGATTCGATCGAGAAGATCACCCACTCGATCTGTACGCTGGAATTCGACGTACACCGTCCGCTCTACGACTGGTTCATCCAGGAGCTCGGCATCTATCCCAGCCATCAGTACGAGTTTGCGCGGCTGAACCTGACCTATACGATGATGAGCAAGCGTAAGTTATTACAACTTGTTCAGAATAAGATTGTTATGGGTTGGGATGATCCCCGGATGCCGACGATCTGCGCTTTGCGCCGGAAAGGATATACGCCCGAATCGGTGCGGGCTTTCGCCGAGCGCGTCGGGGTCGCCAAGCGGGATAACGTGATAGACCTGAGTCTGTTGGAGTTCTGCGTCCGGGAGGACTTGAACAAGGTGGCTGAACGCCGTATGGCTGTGGTCAATCCCCTGAAGGTAGTGATTACGAACTATCCGGAGGGAAAGACCGAGGAGGTGAAGTGTATCAATAATCCCGAGAACGAGGAAGCCGGTACCCGGCTGGTTCCTTTCTCGCGTGAAATCTATATCGAGCGGGACGACTTCATGGAGGAGCCTCCCAAGAAGTATTATCGTCTCTCTCCCGGCAAGGAAGTGCGTCTCCGTTATGCTTATCTGATTAAGTGCGAGGAGGTTATAAAGAATGATGAAGGAGAGGTCGTAGAGCTGAGGTGTACGTACGATCCGATGTCCGGCGGAGGCTCTTCTTCCGACGGTCGCAAGGTGAAAGGTGTGATCCATTGGGTTTCCGTTCCTCATGCCGTGAAAGCGGAACTTCGTCTTTTCGATACGCTTTTCACGAAGGAAAATCCCGACGACGTGGAAGAGGGAAAAACGTTCCTCGATTATTTGAATCCGGATTCGCTGGTCGTCAGGACCGGTTACCTGGAACCTTCCTTGAGCGGAGCGAAGCCCGGAGACAAATTCCAGTTTGAACGGGTCGGTTATTTCTGTATGGATAAAGATTCCACTCCTTCCTCCCCTGTCTTTAACCGGACCGTGGGACTGAAGGATTCTTGGGCGAAGATGCAGGCTAAGTAACTACCTGCGTATTATAGAAAAGGCTATCCGATTTTCGGATAGCCTTTTTTGTTATACTTTTATGATATATGATATTGAAGATTTTGTCGATGTTGAGCGAGTGGATTTTTTTGATTTGTTCCACGTGGAACAAATCAAAAAATCTATCTTCCGAAATAGATAAGCAATACGTTGATGTCGGAAGGGGAGACGCCTGGAATGCGGGATGCCTGTCCGATGGTGGAGGGACGGATGCGGGTCAGTTTTTGCCGGGATTCGATCGAAAGGGAGGTGAGTGTGTTGAAATCGAAACTTTCGGGTATCCGAATGTTTTCCAGACGCAAGAGTTTGTCTGCCATGAATCGTTCCCGTTCGATGTATCCTTTGTATTTGATCTGTATTTCCGCCTCTTCGATGATTTCGTCGCTGAATGCTCCGTTGCGGATGAATTCTCCAAGGGAAGAAGGGAGGGCTTCGATCAGTCCTTTCAGTGTGACTTCGTTTCTTAGAAGGATGTCGTAGAGTTTCCGTCCTTGTGTCAGGGGGGCGGAATCGACCGATTTTAAATAGCTCTGTAAATCGGCTGGAGCGATACTCAGTTCATGGATGAATTTTTTAAGCGATTCTACGAGCGATTTTTTTTGCTCGAAAATCGAGTATCTTTTGGCGTCGGCCAAGCCGATTTTGTATGAAATGGGAGTTAGTCGCAAATCCGCATTGTCCTGCCGTAGTAGAATACGGTATTCTGCGCGGCTCGTGAACATTCGGTAGGGTTCGTCCACGCCTTTGGTGACGAGGTCGTCGATCAGAACGCCGATGTAGGATTCGTCCCTGCGGAGTATCAGGGGGTCTTTCCTGTTCAGTTTCAGGTGGGCGTTGATTCCCGCCATCAGACCTTGAGCTCCCGCCTCTTCATAGCCTGTGGTGCCGTTGATCTGACCGGCGAAATAGAGGTTTTCCACCCGTTTGGTTTCGAGGGTGTGGAAGAGTTGGGTGGGCGGAAAATAGTCGTATTCGATGGCGTAACCCGGCCGGTATAGCTGGACTTTTTCCAGTCCTTCGATTTTTTGAAGCGCTTCGATCTGTATTTGCCAGGGGAGGGAGGAGGAAAAACCGTTCAGATAATATTCGTTCGACTCCTTTCCTTCGGGCTCCAGGAAGAGTTGATGGCTCTCTTTTTCGGCGAATGTGCGCAGTTTGTCTTCGATGCTCGGGCAGTAACGGGGACCGATTCCCCGGATGATTCCCTGGAAAAGAGGGGAGTCGCCGAATCCGCGTCGCAGGGTTTCGTGCACTTCCGGAGAGGTGTAGACCAGATAACAGGGCATTTGCTCCTTTACGGGTTCGATTTCCGGTAAAAAGGAGAATTTGGAGGGTTCCGGATCTCCGGCCTGGGGTTCGAGCCGTTCGAAATCTATGCTTCTCGCATCGAGCCGGGCGGGGGTTCCGGTCTTCATCCGGCCCGCTTCGAATCCCAATCCGACCAGCGATTCGGTTAGTCCGAGCGAACTGGCATCGCCCGAACGGCCTCCTTCGGCATGGGTACGGCCGATGTGCATCAGTCCGTTCAGGAAGGTCCCATTGGTCAGAATGACGGCTTTTGCGCGGAATTCCACTCCCATACGGGTGCGGATACCGCATACTTTGTGCCGGTATGTTTCGGATTCCGACGGACCCGGATTCGTTTCCGCATCCGTCTTTTCGGTCAACAGTTCGGTTACGGAATCCTGCCAGAGGTACAGGTTGTCGATGTTTTCGAGTATCCGGCGCCACTCTTCGCTGAACTTTTGTTTGTCGCACTGCGCCCGGGGACTCCACATGGCCGGTCCTTTCGAGCGGTTCAGCATCCGGAACTGAAGGGTCGTGCGGTCGGTGATGATACCCATATAGCCTCCCATGGCGTCGATTTCGCGTACGATCTGTCCTTTGGCTACTCCGCCTACAGCCGGATTGCAGGACATGCTTGCGAATTTGGTCATGTCCATCGTCACCAGCAGGGTGGAGGAGCCCAGGTTCGCCGCCGCCGCCGCCGCTTCGCATCCGGCATGGCCGCCGCCCACTACGATGATGTCGTATTCCAGTCTCATTTTACACCCTCTGTTTCCGGACGCCGGGCCAGGTAGAAGTTCTCCTTTTCTCGCATGATCCGGGCTTCCGGATCGCTTTTGTCGCCGTAGCCGCACAGGTGCAGTACGCCGTGTATGATGACACGCTGCATCTCTTCACGGGGTGCGACACCATACTGCGCTGCGTTGTCGGCCACGGTGTCCACGCTGATGAAAAGGTCGCCGCTCACGATTCCCCGTTCCTTGTCGTCGTAGTCGAACGTGATGATATCCGTGTAGTAGTCATGGTTCAGGTACTTCCGGTTTATCTCCAGCAGGGAGGCGTCCGAACAGAATACGACGGATATGTCTCCAGTCGTAAGTCCTTCGTTTACAATGGTTTCTTTGATCCACCGGGAGGTGATCCGCTTGCCGCTGTAACGGTACGAACACCCCTGGGTATAGTAGTTTATTGCCATATATTTTTGTTAATCAACGTCTTAACCAAGATTCCGGATTCAGATTCTGGGTCTCTTTCCAGATTTCGAAATGGAGCATGCAGTCGTCGTCGTTGTCGCTGTCGGGGATGCGTCCGATCACTTGTCCCGTGGTCACTTTATCGCCCGTTTTAACGTGCACAGAGGCAAGATTGGAGTAGACCGTGATAAAGTTACCGTGACGGATCATGACGTTGTTATTCAGCCCTTGAAAGAAGAATATGCGGGATACCGTCCCTTCGAAGACGCAGTGTACCGCTGCTCCCCTCTCTCCGGCGATGTTTACCCCCTTGTTGTTGATGGTAAGACCCTTCTGGGTAGGATGGGCGTGCACGCCGTAACGGTCGATGACGACTCCGCCCCGGATCGGATAGGGCAGACGTCCCATGTTCTGGTCGAACCGGCCCGACAGTTCGTAGTCGGCCTGCTTCTGGGCGGCGCTTTTGGGGGTCGCCTTCGATTTGCGGGCCTCTTCGGCGATGATCCGCTGGATCTGCTGCTGGGCCCGTTCGATCTGGGCCTTTTTGGTGCGGAGTTCGCGCGAAATCTTGCTCTCCCGCGCCTTGAGTTGGTTGACGGCTCCCCGGTACTGGGTCTCGTCCTTTCCCAGCGAAGCGAGCTCCCGGGTCCGGCTGCTGCGTGTCTGGTCGAGTTGGGCCCGCTGCGTGTCGAGGGCCGATATTTCACCGGAGAGGCGTTTCGATACGGAGTCGATTTCGGCGGCCTTGATCTCCCGCATCCGGTTGTACCGCTTCATGAACGCTATGCGCCGCGTGGCGTCGTTGAAATCTTTCGAAGCGAACAGGAATACCAGGAAATTGTTGAGCTTGTAATTCTTATAGGCGGCGCGGATCATGGAGGCATAGTCCTCTTTCAAGGCGTCGAGCCGGGCGGTGAGAAGTTTTACCGTGTCGCTTTTCCCGTTTATATCGGTGTTTATCAGGTCTATCTGCTTTTCGAGCGACCGGACGATGTTCTGCCGGTTGCGGATGCGCGACTGAATCAGCTTGAGCTGGCTCTGGGTCATGCGCTGGTCTTTCCGGGTTTTGTTCAGCAACTCGGTGTTGATCCGTATCTCCTCTTCGGCCCGGCGTATCTGTTCGCGCAGCGATTCGAGACTCTGGGCTCCGACGCTTCCCGCTCCCAGGACCAAAAACAGCAGTATGCAGAGTCGTTTGATCATTTTCCTTTGATCAGTTTAAACCTTTCGGCGATTTCCTCGGCGTCATACCCCCTCTCGAGCGCCTTTTTCCAATAGACCGAGGCCATGAAATAGTCGTTGAGCCGGTAGAGGATGTCCCCATAGTGGAGCGACAGCTCGGCGCTGTTGCTCCGGTCGAGGGAGATGGCCTGCTGCATCACCTTCTTGGCTTCGGCATATTGTCCGAGCTTGTAGCAGGCCCAGGCATAGGTGTCCAGATAGGTGGGGTTCCCCGGAGAGAGTTCCGTCGCACGGCGGCCCATCTTCAGCGCCTTTTCCAGTTCCCGGTCGCTCGTGCTGAGGAAATAACTGTAATTGTTCAGTACCATCGCGTTGGAACTGTCGGCACGGAGTGCCTTTTCGTAGTAGGCGTAACTTTTATTTGTCTGATTTTTCTGATGAAAAGCATCTCCCATGATTCCATACACCACGCTGCGGAGCGAGTCGCTGCCGGCGTATTTCAGCGCGTTCCGGTAGGAATCCAGCGCCTCCCTCTCCCGTTTGAGGAAAGCGAGGATCGAACCGTGGCGGATATGGAGCTCGGCGTTGCGGGGAAAGTGGGCGAGGGCTTCCGTCGCGTATTTCGAGACCGAATCCGGTCGCTGCAGATAGGCTTCGATGTCGAGAATGTTGTTGTAAGCGTCCAGGCTGACCGAATCCGCCACGAAAGTTTTGTAGAGTTTCAACGCCTCCTCCGTACTGCCCGAGGCGATCAGATGGTTTGCGTAGAGTTTCAGCACCCGGTAATCTTTCGGATATTTGATCAGCAGCGTGGAGGCCAGGTCGTTCATCTGGAAATAGTGGTCCCGGTAGAAGGGAATGTCCCGGATCAACTCTTCGAAAAAGGCGATTTTCGTCTCTGCCGGCACATCGTCCAGATTGAAAAGCTGCCGGGCCGTGGCCATGAAATTGATGTCGTCGCCCTTTTTCTTGTAGTAGTCGTTCATGGCTCCCAATACGTTGGCGCTCGTCGGGTTGAGGGCCAGCGCCTCGTCGTAGCACACCCTCGCCAGCGAATCCTTGCCCGTGGCCGCGTAGAGTTCGGCCAGCACCAGATAGTTCTCCTCCTTGTAGGGAAAATCGCGGATCAGGGCCTTGCTTTCGGCGATCGCCTTGTCGTACAGTTTGACCTGGATGAGCAGCTGGAGCTTGAAACCGGCCAGCTCCTCCATGCGTCCCAGCCGGTTTTCCGCCGAGTCGAGCAGCGATATGGCCGTGAAGGGCTGTCCGTTCTGTTCGTAGAGAGCCGCCAGCATCCGGTAGTTTTCCGGATTGCGGGGCGCTTCGCGGGTGAGCCGTTCGTAGATGTCCTGCGCCTTGCCGAACTCCTTGTTGATGACCATCAGCCGGCCCAGCTGGCTCTGGTACCAGAGGTTCGCGGTATCCAGCCGGTTGGCCTTCTGGCTGTACGGGAGGGCCCGCGCGGGGTCGGTGCCGATCAGGGCATTGGCGGCTTCGTAGTAGGAGGGGGCATGGGTGGAGTCGGCCGCGATGGCCTTGTCGAAGATTTTCACGGCTCCTTCCGGATCGCCGTAGAGCATGCCCCGTTTCATCCCTTCGGTGTAGTAGAACGTAGGGAGCAGTTTTCCCGTATAGCCTGCGTCCTGGGGTGTAAACCGAGGAGAGGCGCTCTTTTGCGGTCTCAGGCCGCAGGAGAGCACCGACATGCCGGTCAGTATGATGCAGAGCGCTTTCTTTCCCCTCATCCGTCCTCGTTTTACCCCGGGAGGACCCGGGCTGTGGTTTGGCGGCCGGCCTTTACAGAACCGACTCGAATTGCTGCAGGAAGCGTATGTCGTTTTCGAAATAGAGCCGCAGGTCCTTTACGCCGAATTTGAGCATGGCGATCCGTTCGACGCCCATTCCGAAGGCGAAACCGCTGTATTTGCGGCTGTCGATGCCCGAGGCTTCGAGCACGTTGGGGTCCACCATGCCGCAGCCCATGATCTCCAGCCATCCCGTGCCTTTGCAGACATTGCATCCCTTGCCGCCGCACAGGTTGCACGATACGTCCACTTCGGCCGAGGGCTCCGTGAACGGGAAGTAGGAGGGACGCAGCCGGATACGGGCGTTCTCCCCGAAACACTCCTTGGCGAAGTAGAGGATCGACTGTTTCAGGTCGGCGAACGAGACGTGCTCGTCGATATAGAGTCCTTCGATCTGGTGGAAAATGCAGTGGGCCCGCGCCGAGATGGCTTCGTTGCGGAACACGCGGCCCGGGCAGATCACGCGGATCGGAGGCTGCTGTTTTTCCATCGTGCGCACCTGGATCGAACTGGTGTGGGTACGCAGCAGGATGTCGGGATTCTTCTCGATGAAAAACGTGTCCTGCATGTCGCGTGCCGGGTGTTCGGGCGGGAAGTTGAGCGCCGAAAAGACATGCCAGTCGTCCTCGATCTCCGGCCCTTCGGCCACGGTGTAGCCCAGGCGCGAGAAAATGGAGACGATCTCGTTCCGCACGAGCGAGATGGGATGGCGGGTTCCCGGCGCATCGTTCGATCCGGGGCGGGTCATGTCGCCGATCGACCCGGTGTTTTCGGGTTGCCGGGCGGCCTGCGCCTTGAGTTCGTTCACGCGTTCCAGCGCGCGCGTCTTGAGCCGGTTGAGCTGCTGCCCCAGTTCCCGTTTCATTTCGGGAGCCACGGCCTTGAACTCCTCCATCAGGGCGGTGAGTTCCCCCTTCTTGCCGAGAACCTTGATGCGGAACTCCTCTATGTCGGCCGCGGCCTTCGGTTTGAACTCCTCCACACGCCGGAGCAGGTCGTTTATTTTTTCGATCATTTTTTGTTATTTTGAGCTTTATACCTACTTTTATCCCAGTTTAACAGGCAAAGTTAAGAAAATTTGCGGATGATACGCATCAAAATAGCATTAATCCTCCTGTTTTTGTCTTCCGCCGCGGTGTCGGAGGCCCAGCGGGTAGGACTGGTGCTCAGCGGCGGGGGAGCCAAGGGACTCTATCATATCGGCGTGATCCGTGCCCTGGAAGAGAACGGGATTCCGATCGACTATGTGACCGGAACCTCCATGGGAGCCATCATCGGCGGCCTCTATGCCACGGGTATCACGCCGCAGCGCATGGCCGACGAGTTCATGTCCGAGCAGATCGTCTACTGGCTCACGGGCCGGATCGAACCCGCCTATATCTACTATTTCAAGAGGATGAGGCCCAATGCGGCCATGATTACCCTGCGGTTCGATCCCAGGGCCAAAAAGAAAGTTTCGCCCATTCCGGCCAATTTCGTTTCGTCGAGTCAGATCGACCTGGCCTGCGTCGATTTCTTTTCGTCGGCCACGGCGGGCTGCGACGGTGATTTCGACCGCCTGTTCGTGCCGTTCCGCTGCGTGGCGACCGATGCGGCCAACCACCGGGAGGTGATCCACCGCAGCGGCGACCTGGGCAAGGCGATCCGTACTTCGATGACTATTCCGTTGTTGTACAAGCCGATCCGCATGGACTCCGCCGTGCTTTACGACGGCGGACTGTACGACAATTTCCCGTGGCGGGTGATGGACGCAGAGTTCCATCCCGACGTGCTGATCGGCAGCTCCTGTGCCGAGGGGCATGCCGATCCCGAGGAGAACAACCTGACCGACCAGATTTTCGCCCTGACCACCATGCACACCGACTATGACCTGCCGGCCGACCGGGGGGTGATGATCCGCCGGGTTTTCGACGATGTGACCACGCTCGATTTCAGCAAGGCGGCCTATGTGATCCAGCAGGGTTACGACGATGCCATGGCCGTCATGGACCGGATCAAGGCGAAAGTTTCCCGGCGGGTCGATCCCGACCGGCTTGCCCGGCGACGGGAGGAGTACCGCAGCCAGCTGCCTCCGCTGATTTTCGACCGCTACGACATCGGCGGACTTAACCGGGCCCAGCAGGGATACGTGCGGAAACTGCTCCGCCTCGACCGCCGCAATGCCTCCTACGACCTCGACCGGTTCCGTTCCGAGTATTTCAAGATCCTTTCCGAAGGGGAGATCGAGGGCGATTATCCGGACGTGACCTACAACGATTCCACGGGCCGGTTCGACCTCAGCATGAAGATGCACACGAAACCCAGTCTGAAATTGATGTTCGGCGGCAATATCTCCTCCACGGCCCTGAACCAGGCCTATATCGGACTGGAGTACAAACGGATCGGCCGCACGGCCCAGAGCTACAATCTGGACGGCTATTTCAGCGCCTTCTACTCTTCGGTGGCGCTCAGCGGACGCACCGACTTTTTCATCAAGGTTCCCTTTTATCTGGAATACGGCTTTACGGGGAACTACTACAACTATTTCCGCAGCAATTTCGGGTTCCTGTCCAAAAACCACGACCTGACCTATTCGAAATACAACGACAACTATTTCACCGCCTCGATCGGCATGCCCGTGGGGCGTCATGCCGTGGTCAGCATCCGGGCCAACGTGGGGCAGAACGATTACCGCTATTTCCAGCAGTCGGGCTTCGACAAGGATGTGGATACGCTCGACAAGACCCGGTTCCGGTTCGTGGGGGCGAAGATCGAACTCGAACGCCGCAGTCTCAATTACCGGTTCTACCCCACGCGGGGCATCCATCAGTCCATGTCGCTCATGTTCATCGACGGCAAGGAGTATTTCTGGCCGGGCACGACGGGACGCCTGGCCGGCCAGCTCGGCGACGAGGGACACCGTTTCTGGTTCGGGGCCCATTTCCGGCGGGAACATTTCTTCCCCGTTCATCCCGTGAAGTGGTTTTCGTGGGGATATATGGTCGATTGCGTGCTCTCTTCCCATGCCGATTTCCTCAATCAGTACGCCACCAATATCTCTTCGCCGGCCTTTACGCCCACGCCGCACAGCAAGATCGTCTATCTGAAGGAATTCCGCAGCAGTTCGTTCCTCGGGGCGGGTCTCGTGCCCACCTTCGAGTTCGGCCCCAACTTCTATTTCAAGGCCGGAGCCTACGCTTTCCTGCCCGACAACTATCAGGGATTCGAAGAGGGAATCCGCCAACGGCTGCGCTACATTTTCGACGGCACGCTGGTCTACCAGACCCTGATCGGCCCGATCAGCCTCTCCGTTTCCAAGTACGACACTAACCGGAACAACTGGTTCATCACCTTCAATTTCGGGTATGCGATCTTCAACAAAAAGGGGCTCTTCTATTGACGGCCGGGGCGGAGGACGGTCCGGTCAGGCCCGGAAAAACGATCGTCACCCCCGCCGGAACGAACTCCGGCGGGGGTGAAACGGTTCAGATCGGACGGTTCCGGGGAGTTTAGTTCCCGGCTATTTTTTCCCTGTATTTCCCGTACATCCGGCGCGACAGTGCGACAGGATCTCCCTGGGGTTCGGCAGGGAAGGGATCGGTGCGGCCCACCCATTCCCATTCGAAATCGTACATCCGTTCCTGCAGGGCCTCTTCGTCGAGCGGTTTTCCTTCGTCCAGCGACCGGATCAGCGCCTCCCGGAACATCTCCCAGCGGGGTTTGTAGTAGCTCCCTACCAGTCCGGCCCAACAGCGGTTCGCATAGTCGTTGAGCGACTGTTTCCGGCCGCCCCAGGTGGTGAGGATATTGCGTGCGTCGCGTTCGAAATAGGCCTTTTCCGGAGCGGTTTCCCCCCATCGGCGGGCGTCCGCGATCCATTTCCCCAGCAGGAAATAGGCGTCGCTGCCCAGCAGCGCCTCCAGGTCGTCGAGCAGGTCGAGCATCTCTGCGGATGCCGTTTCCACACCGGTCCGGTCACCCCTGCGGTAGGCTTCGAGGTTTCGTGCGGCCAGTTTCCCGAAATGGTTTTCCAGACATTGCCGCCCGATGTTCACGCAGTCGAACCGGTAGGAGGGCGAATCGCTTCCGCGGGCCGCGAGCAGTTCGCCCCATGCCTGGAGCAGCGTGCGGTTGTCGTAGCAGATTTTGGAACTGTTCCATTTACCGTATCCTTTGAGGTCGGGTCTCGCGCAGACCATCGAACCCCGGTTGGTCGAAGCTTCCCGGTAGATGCTGTCGCAGAGCAGGCGCCATGCCTTCCGCATGTGTTCGTCCCCGTGGCCCAGACGGCGGTCGGCCAGCCGTTCGATCCACTCCCGGTCGGAAAGAGGCAGGTCCCACGCGCGGTCGAGCACGTATTCGTACATGAACGGGTTGACGTCCAGTCCTTCCAGTGTGCAGCCCACACCGGAAAAGCCGGGGCCTGCACTCCTGTAAGCGCTGTCCAGTTTCGAGCCTGCGTCGTGCAGGTCGCCGGCGAGCATGGTGTTGCCGCCGAAGTTTCCCAGGTAGCACCAGATGAAGGGCCGGCCGTAGAACGATTCGGTACGGCGCCAGATTTCCGTGCGGTCGCAGTAGTAGTCGAGCATCAGCAGCCGCTCTTCCGGTACGGCGGTCAGGTAGGCCCGCAACCGTTCGGGCGTCCAGTGTTTCCGTTTGTGGTAGAAGACCCACGCCATTTGCAGCCACACGGCCTCCGGATCGAAACGGGCCATCGACTCGTAGGTGAGCCGGGCGGCCCGGGCCAGATAGTCCGGTTCCCAGTCGGGCGGGTCCAGTTCGTTGAAGGGGTCGGCTCCGTAGATGTGGCTGCGGCCGAAAAGCCTCTCCTGTTCCTGCATGAAGGCTTCCTGGATCCGTCCGAAAAGGGGGTCTTCCGGATTCAGGTAGTAGGTGTTGTATGCCTCGCCGAATCCTCCCCACGGATTCAGCCGGCTGATGTCGGCCCCGGGATAATGCTCTTTCAGCACGCCGGGGACGTGTCCCGTGAACGAGGTGAAGATCGGCCGGATCCCCAGCTCCCGTTCCCGGGCCACGATCCGCTGCTGGAGCCGGAGCTGACCTTCGAGCCAGCTTTCGGGCAGGGGGCCGTGCCATGCGTCGACGTTGGCCATGCGGTGCCAGCCCAGGTAGGAGGGCCCCGTGAAGTAGGAGAGTATCTCCCCGCGGCTCAGCCCCATATCGCTCCACACCTTGTACCATACCGATTCCTGGGCCGTAGTGGCCAGCGCCATGTTGACGCCGTTGAGGGCCATCCAGTCGATCAGCCGTTCCCAGTCCTCCCATTGCCACCAGTTGAGCGAATATCCCGACGTACAGTAGTTCAGGAAGAAGCGGTGAGGGACTTTCGCGGACGCCTCCACCGTGCCCGTCACCTGCGGCAGACGGTCGGGTTCCCGGAGCGTGTCGCGCCGGTACCATGTGACGGTCAGGTCGCAGTAGTTTTTCAGATAGTAGTTCAGGCCGAAGGCCATCGACCCGGCCGAATTTCCCCCGATCACGATCCTGTCGCCTTCGCTGCGCAGGGTGAAGCGGTCTCCGTTCTCTTGTCCGGGAAGTTTTTCGAACCCGACCGCTCCGTGGTTGCGGGGCAGTATCCGGCGGGTCAGGGCTTCAGCGGCCGTTATGTCCGGGTCGGCAGCTTCCCGGCAGGCGGGAAACAGGATCAGCGACAACAGAACTGCGGCGGCCGTTTTCATCATCGTTTTCCTCATTTCTTTACGGGTGTAAGGTTGATACTCTCCACGGCACCGCTTCCTCCGGTGATCAGGATGCGGATGTCGCTGGCATTGGTCAGCGGGAAGGTGTAGTTCACGAAATTCAGGTCGGCGTCCACTTCGCCCCGGTGTACGGTGAGAAACTGTCCGCCGCCCGAGGTGAGCTGGATTTCGAAGCGGCACCGCGTGCCGTTCATCCAGCCGATCCCGATCTCCCGGACCCGGGCCGCCTCGCCCAGCGGCAGGGTGAGGTATTCCCCGGCGGCTTTGAAACGCCACGGATAGCGCGGGCCGTTCTGCTCCTTGGCCGGGGCCTTCGTTGCGACCACCGTGAGGGTCGATTTCAGCCGGATGTCGCCCGACGAGGCTCCGACCATGATGTCGAAGTCGCCCGGTTCCACCACCCGGTGCATGTCCCGGTCGAGCAGCGAAAGGTCTTTGGGCCGGAGGGTCATTGTCACGCGGCGGGTCTCGCCCGGTTTCAGATGGATGCGGTCGAAGCCGCGCAGGTTCTTTTCGTAGGTGGTCACCGAGGAGACCACGTCGCGCGTGTAGAGCTGCACCACTTCGTCCCCGGCCATCTTTCCGGTGTTGGTCACATCGAACGATACCTCAGCCGGCTCGTGGGGCGTGACGACGGCCGGTTCGATCTGCAGGTTCGAATATTCGAACGTGGTGTAACTCAGTCCGTAACCGAATTCGTACAGGGCCCCGTTCACGCGGCTCTGGTCGCCCGACGGTCCCGGCTTCACCCCTCCGTCGAGGTTGGCGGCCGGTTTGCTGGGAAAATTGAAGGGAATCTGCCCCACGTGTTTGGGGAAGGTGACGGTCAGTTTACCTCCCGGGTTGTACTCGCCGAAGAGGACTTCGTAGACGGCCTGCCCGCCCTGCGCTCCCGGATACCAGGCTTCCAGGATGGCGTCCACATGGGCGTCGGCCCAGTTGATCGAATTGGGGCGGCCGTTTATCATCACGAGGATCACGGGCTTGCCTGTGGCATATACCGCCCGCAGCAGTTCTTCCTGCCGTCCCGGCAGTTCGAGGCTCGAGCGGGAGCGGTTTTCCCCGCAGGTGCGCGTTCCGCCTCCCAGCACCACGATCGCCACGTCGCTCCGGCGGGCGGCTTCCGCTGCCCGTTCGATGCCGGCCCGCTCGCTGTCCGTGAGCTCTTCGTGCAGGATTTCGGACTGGGGCCAGTTGGCGTCGACCAGTTCGCAGCCCTTTTCATAGAGGATTTCGCAACGGCCGCCGAGGTTCCTTTTCAGCCCGTCCAGTACCGAGGTGACCTCCACGGCCAGCGGTCCGTAATGGAGCAGGGCGTAGGACCGTTCGTCGGCATTGGGTCCGCAGACGGCGATCCGTTTCACTTGCGAAGCGTCCAGCGGCAGGATTCCGTCCCTGTTTTTCAGCAGTACCAGCGACTCGCGGGAGGCCTGCAACGCCACTTTCCGGTGTTCCGGGCCGTCCACTTCGCGGTCGGCCGCCTCCAGGTCGGTCTGGTAGGGACGGTCGAACAGGCCCACCGTGAATTTCACCCGCAGCACGTCGCGCACCCGGTCGTCCAGCGTCTCGCGGCTGACGGCTCCTTCGCGCAGCAGCTCCCGCAGGGGTGTCACGTAGGTCTCCGGTGCGCTGAACGTGCAGCGTACGTTGAGACCTGCCTCGAAACTCTGGCGGACGGCCTCCTTCATGTCCGGTGCCGTGCGGTGCTTGGTGTGGAGATACTCCACCGAACCGCTGTCCGAAACCACGTACCCGCGGAAACCCATCTCCTTTCTCAGACGCTGGGTCAGCCAGTAGCGGCTGCCCTCGATCGGGATGCCGTCGTAGTCGTTATAACTGCACATCACGCCCAGGAGTCCGGCCCGGCCGATCACTTCGGCGAAAGGATAGACGTGAATGTTTTCCACCTCGCGCGGGGCGATCTGCGGGTCCACGCGCGACATGCCCTCGCGTCCTCCCTTGTTGTTGCTGTACGCCACGAAATGTTTGGCGGTGGCGGCGATCTGACAGTCGGTCTGCATGCCGCGGGCCATCTCCACGCCCAGTTCCGCCACCAGGTAGGGACTCTCGCCGTAAACCTCCTCGTAACGGCCCCAGCGCTGGTCGCGCCCCACGTCGAGTATCGGGGCGTAGACGTTGGTGTAGCCCAGCAGCCGTGCTTCGCGGCCGGTGATGTAGCCCACCTGCCGGATCAGTTCCCGGTTCCACGTGTGTCCCAGTCCGAGCTGGCAGGGGAAGTTGGTGGCCCGGTAGGCTTCCACTCCGCGGATGCCCTCGTTGGTCATGTCGGCCGGGATGCCCAGCCGGGTCCGTTCCACGAAAAAGCGCTGCACCTCGTTGATCGCCCATGCATGGCGCGATGCGGGCCACACGTTGGGATCGTCGCAGACCGGTTTCCCCCATTGCAGGAATCCGTTCAGGTGCTCGTCGATGGCACCGATCCCGTCCTTCCAGAGTTTCGTGTCCCACTCGGGCGTGGGCAGCGCGTCGCGCAGGACCCTTCGGAATCCGTAGAGCGTGACCAGCTGGCAGGTCTTCTCCTCGTCGGTCATCTGCGAGAGAAGGTCTTCGATCCGGTCTTCGACCCGGGCCGCGGGGTCTTCGTAAATGTCTTTTTTCCCGTTCTTGTTGAAGTCGATCCATCCCTTCCGGTAGATGGAGTTTTTCGGCAGGTCATATCTGCGCACGGGCTGTCCGGGTTCGGGCGTCTGCCCTGCGCAGGGACCCCCTGCGGCCAGCAGGGCCGCCAGACAGAGGATAGTCGGTTTTTTCATCGTCGTTCAGTCTCTTTTTTCTGCGGGATCGAATCCCCTGTTATTCTCCATGCGGACTCCCTCCCGGCTGAAAGGGTCCGTATATATGCCCCGTTCGTGGCACGGTTTCCGGTTTTCCAGCCGGTTTCCGGTCAGTTCCACCTCTTTCGAGCGGAGAATGAACACGTTGCCCATTCCCCGGTAGTTTTTCTGGACGGTCGGCCGGGTGTTGGAGTCCAGGAAGAGATTGTTCCGCACGGTCACGTTCTCCGCCGAGAAGAGGGCGAAGGCCGCGCAGGCGGAGTTTTCCACCCGGTTCTCCTCGATCAGGATGTCCCGCACCACGGGTTCCTCCACCGGCAGGTAGTTGGAGGGTGCCCGGTCGTAGCCCGCCCCTACGAAGAGCGAAGCCGGGTCGCGCTGGGCGGTGTTGTTGTCCGTCAGGATGTTGCCCCGGATGATGACGTTCGAAACGGGGTTCCCGATGAACCAGCGGTCCCACCGCAGCACCGTGTTGACCACCAGCGGAGGATAGGCGAAGTTGGTGAAACGGTTGTTCTCCACCAGGCCGTTCGAGAGTCCCAGGTAGAGCGCATGGCAGAGCCCGCCCCGGAAAACGTTGCCGCGGATCACGTAGTTGCCCGTGAACATATCCTCGTTCCAGAGCTTGTCGTCCTCCCTCAGGTCGGCAGGCAGCGGGTCGCGGAAACGGATCTTCACCCGGTGGGCGTTGGCGCTCTTGTGCACGTTGAACTCGTATGCGTATTCGGCGATTTCGGAGCTCCAGCCCCGGGGCCGGAACTGGGCGTCGCGCAGCTGCATCCGGGCTCCCCGGTAGAGCAGGTCCTTGCTCGACCACTGTTGCAGGTAGTTGGCGTACACCGTGCGGTCGTCTATGCGGGTGAGCCCGCCGCCCAGATAGTGGTTCGACAGATGGAGGTTGTCGTCCCCGATCCCTTCCACATGGCAGTTTTCGAGCCGGAAATGTCCCCTGACCTGGTGGATCTCCATGCCTCCGTAGGTGGAGAGCACCCGGTCGGCGCCCGGTCGGGGTTCGATCCGCGAGCCGACGATCTGGAAATAGTCCGTGGCCAGCGAATTGACCGCGATGTAGGGTGCGCTGTAAATGGTGATGCCGTCGAAGGTCAGATGCCGGCAGTCGTGCACGCCGATGGCCGACGGCCAGCCGTGTTCCGGTTTGAACGAGAGCTGTATCTGCTGCCCGACCTTCACGCGCTCCATGTCGTGAGACTCCTTGTACCGCACCGAAATCCGGTCGGGTGCGGTCTTCGTGCGGGAGAGAATCCGGTCGGGTGCGGGGAACGTATATCCCTCGTTCCGGCTGCGGTTGCCGATGGCGGGATTCCATTCGCGGTTCACGCCGAACAGGAGCGGTTCGGCGTCGGGAATCGCACCGTGGACCCTTTCCAGGATCACTTCGGCCTTTTCCCGGTTCACTTCCGCCACGCGGGCGATGGCGAACAGCGGGAAATCGGCCCAGTCCCAGTCGAGCGTCACGCCCGAGAGCCTCACGCGGCGGCACCGCTGGAAAAAGATGTAGTTTTCGTGTTTGCCTGCGGCGTGCCGGCCGAAGACCAGTTCCGCCCCGTCGCCTTCGACCGAGAGGTCTTCCAGGTCGGTGAAGAGCAGGTCGGAGGGACGTTCCGCTCCGATGCGGTAAACGCCCCGGGGAATCTCCAGTACGGAGGCTTTCGTCCGCCGCACTTTCTCCAGGGCCCGGTCGAACGCTTCGGCGTTCTGCCGGGGCGAGGCGTCGGGCGAGGCTCCGAATTCGGCGACCGACACTTTCCGACCGTTCTGCCGGGGCAGCTCCACTTCGAAAGGGGCTGACCCCGTGACCCGCTGCGGTTGTGCGGCCGGGCCTGTCTGGCAGAGCGAGACGGCCAGCGGCAGAATCCACCATCTGATGCGGTTTTTCATCGGCTATTCGATTATATCCAGTTTAAAAATAGTATTTGCTTTCCAAATCTCGCCTTTTTTCGCAGCGTATTGTCGGCAGAAGTCGAAATAGAGTTTGTTGTAGTTCGGCGAATACATGCTGCAGAAGAAGCGGCGTCCCGGCAGTTCGGGTTCGTAGCGGACCGTCACTTCGGCCGTCACACCGCTCTCCCGTCCCCATATCTTCACGTGTTCCACGCCGTCGCCGCCCACCTTGAGGTTGCGGTCGGTGCGGCTTACGTCGTACTCTTCCGGGTCTCCCTCCATCGAGAGCCGGTCGGTGATCTGCCGTCCGTTCCGCTGGCTGCGCACGACGGGCAGCATCGTCAGGTAGGCGTTTTCCACCCGGGCATCCTCGAGCCATTCGATCTCCTGCTGCAGTTCGATTCCTGCCGGAATGAACCGGTAGCGTTTCAGATGGTTCGCCACGGGCCGGCCGGTTCCGTAAAGGTACAGGACGGAACGTTGTTCGAAGCAGAGTTCCGCTCCGTTCAGTTTTTCGTTCCGGGTCAGGTCGATGTCCCTGCCGTCCAGCCGGGCTTCCACGCCCGTGAAGAGTTCGTAGCCGTGGAATCCGCCCATGAAATCGGCCATCCTGCGGCCCTCTTCGGAGAGCATGACCGCACACTCCCACTCTCCGGGCCGGACGATCTCCTCCCCGAGCCGGTCGGCGAAACCGGAGTCGCCGCGCCTCTCCACGTCGAATACCCGGGTCAGACGCCAGAGGTCCATCCGTTTGGACGAGTCCGTCATGCGGCGCAGGCAGATCCGCAGGTAGCGGTCGCCCGGAGCGGTGCATTTCAGGTAGAGGTCTATCTGCCGTCCGGCCGTGGTCGATATGAAAATGCCCGGAGCCGGCTCCTCCGCCCGGCAGAGCGGAATGGCGATCAGGCCCAGGACGGCCAGTATCGGGATAAGGGCGGCTTTCATGATCCGGTATCGGTTCCGGAAATTGCGTTCTGTCTCCATGTTATCGGATTATGTCGAGGATATAGGTGGTGCGTATCTTCCATTTCTCCCCCTTCTTCACGTCGCGGGGGGAGCAGAAGTCGAAATAGAGTTTGTTGTAGTTCGGCGAATACATGCTGCAGAAAAAGCGGCGTCCCGGCAGCTCGGGTTCGTAGCGGACCGTCACTTCGGCCGTCACACCGCTCTCCCGTCCCCATATCTTCACGCGTTCCACGCCGTCGCCGCCCACCTTGAGATTGCGGTCGGTGCGGCTTACGTCGTACTCTTCCGGGTCTCCTTCCATCGAGAGCCGGTCGGTGATCTGCCGTCCGTTCCGCTGGCTGCGCACGATGGGCAGCATAGGCATGCGGGCGGTCTCCACCCGGGTGTCTGCGAGCCATTCGATCCGCTGGAGGAGTTCGATCCCTTTCGCGATGATGCGGTAGCGCTTCAGGTGTTTCGCCCGGGGCCGGTCGGTCCCGTGGAGATACATCACCGATCGCTGTTCGAAGAGCAGCACCCGGCCGATGCACCGATCGCTGCGGGAGAGGTCGAGCCGCTTTCCGTCCACCTCGGCCTTCACTTCCGTGAGAAGTTCGTAGCCGTGGAATCCGCCCATGTCGTCCTCCGTCCTGCGACCCTCCTCGGAGAGCCGGATCGCACACTCCCACTCTCCGGGCCGGACGATCTCCTCCCCGAGCCGGTCGGCGAAACCGGAGTCGCCGCGCCTCTCCACGTCGAACGCCCGGGTCAGACGCCAGAGGTCCGTCCGTTTGGCCGGATCGGTCATGTGTTGCAGGGAGACCTGCACGAAGCGGTCGCCGGAGACGGAACAGGGCAGGCAGAAGTCGATCTTCCGGTCCGCCGTCGTGGAGACGTGCAGTTCCGGAAGCGGCTCCGCCCGGCAGGGGCCGGCGAGCAGGAGGCCCGCCGCGGCCAGTACCGGAGGGAGAGCCGCTCCCGAAGCCGCACGGCATATCCGTTTAATCCACATAGATCGGATTCTGTTCGAGGTTGGTGTTCAGGTCGATTTCCAGCTGCGGAATCGGCAGCCAGATTTTGTACTCCCGCCAGTTGTCCTTGAGCGTTCCCACGCCCAGCACCAGGTTGTTGGTCCCTTCGGCGGGCAGGTCCTGGATGTATTCGGTGATCTTCCCGAAACGGATCAGGTCCACCTTGCGTTTGGATTCGAAGCAGAGTTCCCGGGCACGTTCCTCGAGCAGCTCTTCGATGAAGTCCTCGCGGAAATAGGTCGTGGTCAGATTCTCCAGTGTTCCGTCGGAGGCGACCACGCGGCTGCGCACCTTCTCCAGCTGTTCGCGGGCACCGCTTTCGTCGTTACAGAAGTAGAGCGCTTCGGCGTATTGCAGGTGGACGTCGGCCATGCGCATCAGCGGATGGTTCATTTCGCACTGGCGGATTCCCAGCACCGTGCGTCCCTTCGGGTCGGAAACCCGGAACTTGCCTGTCGCCCAGAGCGTGTAGGACATGCCCGAAGCGGCACCCGACGAAGGATCGGGCAGGTAGTATTTCACGCCGTTGACCGTCTCGAACGGCACGCCGGTGGACACGTTGTTGTACTTGCCGTTGGGGTTGTAGATGCCGGTGATGAAACGGTCGCGCCGCACGTCCTTGTCCGCGTAGGACTTGTAGAGCTTCATCGTCGGGAAAATCCGCTGGTAGCTGCCTCCGTAGTCGATGCCCGCCGGCGAGAGAATGTAGTAGATCGAGGCGGCTTTGCTGGTGTTGTTGGCGAATTCGGACTGGAAGAGACATTCGCGGTACTGGATGTCCTTGGACATTTCGTAGAACAGGTAGCGGTAGTCCTCGGCGGGAACCAGTTCGTAGCTGCTGTTTTCGATCACGTCGAAGAGGATGTCCCGTGCGTCGCGGCTCATCTGCTCCTCGTTCACCCACGAGAAGCTGTTGAGCGGGCAGAGTTTGACCAGTTTGGCGCCTACCCCGTAGCGTTTGCAGCTGGCCAGGTAGTTGTACACGCTGGCCAGATAGGCTCCGGCCGTCCATTTGTTGGCGCTCGAGCGGAACGTTCCGGTTTCGGTCAGGTTGTCGTAGGCGAACCGGAAGTCGGCGATGATGTGGCCGTAGACGGTTTCGAGATTGTCACGGGCCGCCTGCGGATCGGCTTCCGGCGTGTCGTAAAAAGGTACGCCGCCGAACATCTGGGCCAGGTGCAGATAGTAGAATGCGCGCATGAACCGCGTTTCCCCTTCGAACCGCAGTTTCTGTTCGGGTGTCAGTTCGCTGCCGTCGAGCGAGGCGAGCAGATAGTTGCAGCGGGAGACGCCGTTGAAGAAGGCGATCCAGAAGGCCCGTATTTCCGCCTGGTTGGTCTGGTAGGAGCCGCGGACCAGGTCGTAGTGGCTTCCCGATCCGACGCCGGCGATGGCGATGTCGCTGCATCCGTCGAGCATGTAGAAGAGTCCGTAATTGTAGGTTCCCAGCGCCACCTGCGCCGTGGTCACGCCGCTGGCGCCCCCGATCGAGGAGGCGTTGATCACGGCATAGCATCCGGTCAGGGCCTGTTCGAAGTCGGTCTCCGTTTTATAGAAGGTCTCCGGCGTGGAGGTGGAGTAGGGAAGCTGGGTCAGGAAGTCGTCCAGACACGATTGGAGTCCGGACACCGAAAGAATCAGGGTGATGTATAAAACGATCTTTTTCATGGTTTCTGGCATTAGAAGGTGAGGGTGAGTCCGATCATGTAGTTACGGGTGCGGGGATAGGCCGACTGGTCCATGCCGCGCAGGAACTTTTCGTAGGAGCGTACCTCCGGGTCCAGGCCCGAATAGTTGGTGAAGGTGTAGATGTTGTCGAGGATGGCGTAGATCTTCAGGCTTCCGATGCCGGTGCGGCCGAAATACTTGCGGCCGAAGGTGTACCCGATATTGATGTTCTTGATGCGCAGGTACGAACCGTCCTCCACGTAGTAGGACGAGGTCTGCTGGTCCAGCTTGTTCATGATGCCCGGATAGGTGTCGGTGGGGTTTTCCGGCGACCAGCGGTTCTCCCACACTTTGGCCAGCATGTTGTTCGTGTAGTTGTTGGCGCCGCCCTCGATCATCCGGCGGAAGGCGTTCAGGATCTTTCCGCCGTACGAGCCGTCGAGGAAGAATCCCAGTTCGAAGTTCTTGTAGGTGAACTGGCTGCCGAATCCGAAGTTGAATTTGGGGTTGGTGTCGCCGATGACCTCCCGGTCGTTCGGGTCGATGGTGCCTTCACCCGTCAGGTCTTTGTACTTGCGGTCGCCCGGGGCCACCGTCACGCCCTTGTAGCTGACCACGCCCTCTTTCAGCGTGTAGTTATACCGGCTCATGTTCTCCGAGGTGATGGTCGAGGGGTCGATCTGGGCTCCGGTGGCCTTGTCCGTCCAGACGAAGTCGCCCACCTGGTAGTTGCCGTCGTAGCGGTATCCGTAGACCAGTCCGATCGGTTCGCCCACGATCACGCGGCCCACGTCGGTGAAAGCCCCGTAATTGAGCGACACGGGGAAGAACTGTTCGCCGCCCAGCGAAATCACCTGCGTCTTGTTGGTGTCGAAGTTGAGGGTGGTCGTCCACGTGAAGTTCTTGGTCACGATGTTTCGGGTGGTGAGCGTGAGCTCGAATCCCCGGTTGGTCATGCGGCCCATGTTGCGCCACTGGCGGGAGAAACCCGACTGGGCCGGCACGTTGGCGTTATAGAGCATGTCGCGCGTGTCTTTCAGGTAGATGTCGGCCACGAGCGAAATGCGGTTCTTGAGCAGGTCGAGGTCGAGTCCCAGGTCGTACTGGTAGGTGGTCTCCCATTTCAGGCCCGGATTGCCCGACGAAGCGGTGTAGAGGCCGAAATTGGCGGCTCCGTTCTCCCCGTAGTAGGTCGATCCGAGCACGGAGAGGTAGGAGTAGGCCGTGATGCGGTCGTTGCCGGTGACGCCGGCGCTGGCGCGGATCTTCAGGTTGTCGATCGCCCCGGCTCCCTTCATGAATCTCTCTTCGCTGACGCGCCAGGCGAGGGCCATCGAGGGAAAGTAGCCTACGCGGGCATCCTTGGCGAAGTTGGACGAGGCGTCCACGCGCAGGTTGGCCGTCACGTAGTATTTGCCCTTGTAGTCGTAGTTGATCCGTCCGAAGGCCGAGGCCCGGTTGGTCTGGGTGACGTTCGAGGAGGGTTTTTGGGGAATCTGTCCCTTGCCGATGTCGAATACGCCCGTCCGCTGGTCGTCGAACTGGTCGACCCGCATGCTCGACGACTCGTAGTGGTAGCCGTTGATTTCGGCGCCGAGCAGGGCGGTCAGGCGGTGCACCTTGTTGAAGCGTTTGGCGTAGTTGGCCGTGGCCGTGACGGTGTATCCGGTCGAGTTGATGTTCTGGATTCCGGCCCGTCCGCTGGTACTGTATCCCCAGCGGCTTTTCGAGGAGTAGAATTCGCTCATCTTCGAATAGGTGTTCGAAAGGGAGGCGTTGACCCGCAGGGTGAGGTCGCCGATCGGTCTGTACTGGATGTAGGCGTTGCCCAGCAGACGGTCGAACAGCGTGCGCTTGTAGGTTTCCGAAGAGGTCATCGAGCTGAGGGGCGTGTATCCGTTGGCGAATTCGCCCGCGATTTCGCCCGGGGTGTAGAGCGCCACGGGACGTTCCGTGTACATCAGCTGCACGATGCCCGTGTATCCGCTGGTTCCCGAGGTTCCGCCGCTGCTGATGGCTCCCTGGGTGTCCACGCGTCCGTAGGTCATCGAGACGCCGGCGTTGACCTTCTTACCCAGCTCCTGGTCCAGCTTGAGCCGGGCCGAAAGACGGTCGAAGGTGTTGTCGTTGATCGTGGCCTTTTGGTCGAAATAGCCCAGGCTGGCGGAGATGCGGGTCTTCTTGACCACGGAGTTGACCGACACGTCGTAGTTCTGCATGAATCCCGTGCGGGTCATCTCGTCCTGCCAGTTGTAGGTGCCGAGCCCCTCTTTGGCGACATCGCGCGGAACCAGCCCTTCGCCGTAGTCCTTGCCCCATACATCCATGTCGCTGCCGCCGCGGGCGAACTTGTAGTTCACGTAACCCTGACCGTCGAGCATATCGTATGTCTTGGCGATGCGGTTGATGCCGAAATAGGTGTTGAACGAAACGTCGGTTTTCGAGGAACTCCCGCTCTTGGTGGTGACGATGATGACGCCGTTGGCACCGCGGGCCCCATAGATGGCTGTGGCGGAGGCGTCTTTCAGAATGTCGATCGAGGCGATGTCGCTCGGATTGATCGAGGCGAGGGGATTGTAGGTGGTCTGTCCGCCCACGGACGAGTGAGCGAATTCGTTCGAGTTGATGTCGATCTGCATACCGTCGATCACGTAGAGCGGTGCCGTCCCGGCGTTGAGCGAGTTGGTGCCCCGGATGGTGATGTCCACCCCGGCTCCGGCCTCGCCCGACTGGGTGGTCACTTTCACCCCGGCCACCCGGCCCTGGAGAGCTCGGGTGAAGTCGACGGTTCCCGTTTTCATGATCTCCTCGGAGCGTACGGCCGCCACGGAACCGGTGAGGTCCTTGCGCCGCACTACGTCGTAGCCGACCACGACCACTTCGTCCATCTCCGTAGCCGCCTCTTCGAGCACTACCTCGTAGCGGGTCCTGTCGGTCACGGCGATTTTCCGTGTCTGGTAGCCGATATAGCTGAACGACAGGCTGTCGCGCACTCTGGCCGTGATGTTGAACATGCCCTTCACGTCGGTGGTGGTGCCCTGCGAGGTGCCGACCACGACGATGGTTACGCCGGGCAGCGGGTTTTTCTGGTTGTCGGTCACCTGCCCCGTGATCCTCACCGTCTTGCCCTTGGCCTGTTGTGCCTCCGTGCGTGCAGGGAACAGAAGCGCCGACAGGCACATCAGCGTCAGGGAGAGACATATCTTTGCAAACGATCTGTTTTTCATAAATATCGAAGTTTTTGGGTTGTTTTACTTGGCGTCGTAGTGGTCGGCCAGCCCGTAGACGTTGTCGTTGAGCTGTTTGACGTACTCCATGAAATCGACGTAGGGGTAGTAGTTGAGGGCCAGCATCCCCTTGTTCGTATAGCCCTGGTATTTGGCGTCCTCGTAGGTGTCCACGTAGTTGAAGTGGTACCATCCCACGCAGTTCTGTGCGGCGATCAGGCCGATGCCGATGTTCTGGTGGAACTTGCCCCGGTCTTTCTGGGTCTTGACGATCCATCCGCCGCCGGGTCGGTTGCTGTACGGCTCCCCGTCGACGTTGGCGTCGGCCCCCTTGGTGTAGAATTCGGTCACGATGAACGGTTTGTCGAACCAGCTTTTCAGGTTGGCGATGTAGGCCGGGTCGACCGACCAGGCGTTGTAGTAGTTGATCGACACCACGTCGCAGTATTTGGCGCAGGCCTTCATCACCCGTTCGTCGTACATGTTGCTGGCGTAGATGCGGTTGCCGAGGATCAGGTGGTTCGGGTCGTGGCGGCGGATGGCCTCGGTGGTGGTCTTGAAGTAGTAGTCGGCCATCACTTCCCGGAATTCGTCGTAGACGGCCTGTGTGATGACGTCCTGCGGGGTGTATCCCCGGTCGGCGACGAACTTCTCGGCGAACTTGCGGATACCCGACCCTTCGGGCATGTCGAGCGCCATCCGTATGTCGAGTCCCTGGCTGCCGTTGGTGTTGCTCATCATCTTTTTGTAGTTCAGCTCATTGTCGAGCATGTAGCCGATGAAGTGCACGTCGTCCTTGTACATCGCGCAAACCTTTGCAGCCCACTGGTCGAGATAGTCCAGGTAGGTCTCCTCGAACATGACGTACAGACGGTTGTGCACGGCGTCGTCGAATTTGAAGGAGAAGTTCTTGGAGTAGTTGTAGTCCCACAGGTAGGAACGCAGCATGTAGACGATCTCTGCATAGGCGATTTTGCGGCCTTCCACCGGATTCAGTATCAGATCCTTGTACTCCGCAGGCATGACCGCGGGCCTCAGTCCGCCCTGAAGGGTGGCGTTGAGGTTGTTGTCCACCAGAAACTGTCCCGCTTCGGCCGCCCATGCCACGTCGGTCGCAAAGCGAGCCTTGTAGGCGTCCGTCGTGCCGGGCCGGACGTCCTGCGTCCCGCGGAGGATGACGGGCGAGTTGTCGGGGGCGATCAGGTACCACCGCTGTCCGATCTTCCCGACCCGGAAGAATCCTTCCGTTCCGGTCACCTGGGTGAACGTGTAACTGCCTGGCCGGCCGCCCCATTCGGTCTGGGAGCGTCTGGCCACGGGGGTATAGTTTCCCACGTTGTCCACGATCAGGGTCTCTCCCTCCAGCCAGGTCGCGTCGGTCGGGAGTTTCTTGTAGGAGACGCTTTCGTAGCGGTCTTCCGTGTTGCCGGCGGGCGGCTGCGGTCCCGGTTCCTCCCCGCCCTTGGGATCGTCCCCGCAGGCGGAAAGGGCGAACAGGAGTGCGGCCGCGCCGAACAGTATATTCGTTTTCATGGAATCGGATGTTTGGGGTTATTGGATTTTCACGCAGCGTATGCCGTTACCCGTCGCCCTCGGCTGATACTGGTTCGGGTCCACTTCGTTGTTGAGGAAGTAGAGCACCGCTCCGTTGGCCGATCCGGCTCCGCTGGGACAGTTGTTCCAGTAGCGGGCGCGGGCTCCCAGATAGCCGCTTGTGGCGCTGGAACCGATGTTCCCGATGGCGGGGAAGAATATGCCGGTCTTGTCGGCGCTGTTGGCCTTGAAGTAGAATCCGGCGGCGGCCCCGCTTCCGAAGTTGCCCACGATCTGGGCGGTCGTGACGCTCTTGCCCGAGGGGTTGAATCCTGTCCAGACGTCGCGGGCCGGAACCGTATAGCCGGGAGGACACGGGTCGTAGATGGATTTCACGCCCCGTTTGGTGCTCCCGTCGCTCTCTTTCGCGTAGCCTTCGGGATTGCCCCACAGCTTGTCGTTTTTGGTTGCGAGCCAATCGTTTCCGTTCTTATAGAAGATGCCCGGATGGGATATGCCGTCGGCTATCGTGATTCCCGTTCCTCCGGCCACTGCCTCGAGGGCGGCGATTTCGTTGTTCTCCCCGTCGAAGCGGATGAATTTGGGAGCCATCGAGGAGGTGAACGGGGTCACGAACGGGTCCTTGCGTCCCCATTGGTATTTCATGCCGTGCGTCATGTACTGGCCGTAGGCTCCGGTAGTCGTGACACCGGCCTGGTAGACCTCCACGGAGAAGGATTTCCCGGTGGGCACGGCTTTCGTGTCGTCGGCGTACTGGGTGATCGTGATCGTGCCGTTGCGCGGCGAGACGGTCGATTGCGGGCCGCTCGGACTCGACGCCATGGCACCCAGGTTGCGGTCCATCATCAGGAACCTGTTGGTCCCGTTGGCCACGGCCGTCGCATTGGTGTTGGCGTTGGTCACCTCGATGTCGTCGCCCAGCGGTTCGGTGAACCATATCTGCCACGACCATACGATCTTGCCCGATCCGTCGTAGAGGGCGATGACCGCGTTGCCCGGGAAGACCGTTTCGGCGGTCGTGAATTCGATGGCCGATCCCTTGAGTTCCACGGAGGCGATCTGGTCGACGCACTCCTGCCACAGCACTCCGGCGCTCACACCGCCCGTAATCGAGGCCGACGAGATCGTGGAACCGTTGTAATCGGTGAAGTCGCTTCCCGCGGGGATTCCCGTGTCGCCGTTGCCCATCACGTCGGCCCGCAGGCTGTAAGTGCCGGGGGCGTGCACCATGTAGGTGTTCGCCGTTCCGGAGGCCGACAGGTCGGTCACGGCGGACTGGGCGGTCCCGGTGAGCGGCTTCAGGTTCGGCAGTACGGTCACGGCGATGTCGGCCTTTCCGGTGCCTTCGCTCTGGCTGAGCCGGATCCAGTCGGGACAGGTCGCTTCCCAATATACGTCCCGTGTCGCAGGGGCCGAACCCTCGTATTCCTCGGTCACGCTGCTGGCCGACACGGTGATGCCCTTCTGGGCGCTTTCGGTGTTGCGGAACGCACCCTGGAAGTTCAGGCGGCCCGTATTGGCCTGGAGGCCCAGCACGCCGCTCGTGGCCGTGAAGGTGTATTCGCGGCTTTTGGGGCCCGGAACCAGCTGCTGGCTGATCTTATAGACGGTGCCCTGTTCGAAGTCGGCCGCGTCGCATACGGCCAGTTCCAGTGCGCTGGAAGGGGTCGTTCCGGAAAAGGTGAATTTCTTGCCTTCGAGGCGCACGGGGAGCACCACGGCATAGGCCTTGTAGTTCTGTCCGGTCACCATCGGCAGTCCGGTCTCGCCGAAGTCGAGGGTCACGGCCTCGCCGGCCGATTCGCGGGTGTTGACCGAATTGTCGGTCACGTCGAGCTTGTAGTCACCCGTGATGCCTTTCCCGGCGGACGTGCCGCTCACGGTCAGGGTGAGGGTTTTCAGGGTCATGTTCTTCTCGCAGCTCAGGTCGAGTTCGAGCAGCGACAGGGCCGGTTCGAATTCGAGTTTCACCTCTTCGCCGGGTTTGACCGACGCGGCGGCACTGCTCACCATATAGGCGGAATAGCCCGCCCCGTGGGATTGGGTCGCGGGAAGGGTCATCGCCACGGCGGAGGGGTCGGCCCCTTCCCGTTCCGCGATCGACTGGCCGGGGACAAGGCCGTAGAAGACGTGGTTCCGTACGTTGTTCTTCCAGGCCTGGCGGCCGGTGAAGGCCCCTTCGAACGTTTCCGTCCCGATGCTTTGCGCATCGACGGCGAAAGTGCTCCATTCGCCCAATGCCGAATAGTAGAGATCCATCCGGTCGTCTGCGTTCCACGGATTGCGCAGCTCCCCGCCGGTCTGGTCCGCCGGCGAGAGGACCGGGGTCGCGGCTGTGATGCGGGTCACTTCTCCCAGATTGCCTCCGGTGTCGAACCGGTCGGGTTCGATGCAACTGGCGAACGCCGCAGCGACCAGAAGCAGGAACAGAGTCATTCTTTTCTTCATGCTGGTTTGGTTTTAGGTTAGAATTTCTATTTTAGAAATTATAGATAATGCAAATATAGCTTCGGCAGCCCTTCCCGGTAGTGGTAATATCGGTCGGAAATGGGGGCAAGATCGTTCGCCCGCATTGCGATTGTCGATTTGTTTCCCTACATTCGCAGGACTGCTAACCTTTATTGTCGTGAACCGTTTTCTGAAACGTTACAGTATATTTCTGTTTGCCGGGACCCTGTTCTGCGGCCCCCTCGGAGCCTCTTCCCCCCAGTTCGTCGAGATCGGTCCGCTGAAGACGCTGGCCACGAGCACCGTCTCCTCGATCTGCCAGGACGGGGGCGGGGCCGTCTGGCTGAGCACGACCTACGGACTGATCCGCTATAACGGGACTTCGGCGGAGTATCTGGGACCGACCCACACCATGCGGCCGCTGTGCGGCAACGGGGCGGATCTGGTTTATGTCGCCGCGGGGGGAGCCGTCCTGCGCTACGATATCCGGACGATGACGCCCCGCAGGTTCGTGTTCGAGGGAGTCGACGTCACGCGGGCCTCCCTCTGTGCCGAGGGGGATACCCTTTGGATCGCTTTCCGCAACCGGATTCTCTCCTCGGCGGACGGGCGCGTCTCCCTGCTGGCCGTGCTGCCCGGAGAGGAGACGGAGATCACGGTTCTGCGCCGGGAACGGTCGGGCCGTCTGGTCGCAGGGACGCGGAAGGACGGGCTGTGGCGGGTCGGTTCCGATGGACGTTCCGAACGGATTCTGGATTACGGGCGCGAGATAACCGCCTGTTATCAGGACGAACGGGGCGGCCTGTGGGTCGGGACGGTCTCCGGAGGAGCCTGCCGTCTCGACGGGGAGCGTGTCCGGTGGTTCCGCCGGGGCGACGACCCGCAAAACTCCCTTTCGAACAACTATGTCCGGAATTTTTGCGAGGATTCCCGCGGCAGGGTATGGATCGCCACGATGAACGGGCTGAACCTGGTCGACACGGCGGGCCGGTGTTCCCGCGTCCCGTGGGTGGGCGACAGCCGGCAGCGCTCGGTCTGGAGCCTTTGCCGCGACAGGCAGGGCGGTATCTGGGTGGGCACGTTCTACGGCGGGGTCTACTATACCCATGCGGACGATACGCTTTTCACCCCGTTGGGGACGGAATTGCCCAAGGGCCGTCATCTGCGGATGATAAACGCCGCGGTCGAGGACCGTCGGGGCGACCTGTGGCTGGCGACCGACGGCTACGGACTTTTCCGGCTGCGGGGAACGAAGGTCGATTACGTGGAGGGATCGCAGGAATACAAGTTCAAGGCGGTCCTGTACGATCCGCGGCAGGACGTTCTCTGGCTCGGCACCCACATGGACGGGCTGAAGAAATACGACCTGCGGACCCGGAGGTGGAGCCATTACCATTTTGTCAACCGGTCGGGAGAGCTGTATAAGGAGGCCGTGACGGACATCCGCGAGCACGGGGGCGTTTTCTACCTGGCGACACCCCGGGGCGTGGTGGCCTACGACCGGAAGAGTCCCGTGATTCTCCACGAAAGTCTGGGGACCTATACGGGGATGGTCTATTCGATCGTGACCGACGACCGGGACAATATCTGGATCGGCGGACAGGATCTATACTGTTACAATCTGCGGACCCGCCAGACCCGGAACCTTCCCCTGCGCGGAATCCGGCAGGAGGCGGTCGGGCTCATCAAACTGTTCCGCGACGACCGGGGCCGTATCTGGGGGGCCAGTCTGGGCAGCGGTTTCTTCCTCGTGGAGAACGACCGGGTGCGGAACTTCGACCAGGCGAACGTGGGGCTGGCCGACAATTTCGTCAGCTGTATCGGGCAGGTTCGGGACGATCTGATGGCCGTAGGAACCAATCGGGGACTTTCGTTCTTCGACGTGAAGGAGGGGCGCTGTTACAACTACTCGTCGGACAACGGGCTTCCGATCCGTTCTACGCGCAGCGGCTGCATTCTGCGAAGGAGCGGCGGAGAGATGGTCGTCGGGGGAATCGACGGGGCCGTTGCGTTCCGGCCGGAGCAGGTCTGCCTGACGCGGGACTCGGTAGATTTCACTTTCGACAAGCTGAGGATCAACAACCGCCCCGTGCTGCCCGGTTCGCCGGACGGTATTCTCGAGAGGAGTCTTCCCTATACGCCGGAGATCACGCTGAAACACGACCAGACCAATATCGCGGTGGAGATCGCCTGTTACGATTTCGCCCGGGCCTATCCCATTTTTTTCGAATACCGTCTCGAAGGCCACGATCCCGAATGGCTCCCGCTCCACGTGGAGACGCCGATTACCTACATGAATCTTCCTGCGGGCCGCTATACGCTGCGGGTAAGGGCTGCACTGGAGAGCGACGCGGGCCATGCCCAGGAGATCGCGCTCGGCATCCGGGTCCGGGCCGCGTGGTACGCCACGTGGCTGGCCAAGACGGTCTATGTGCTGCTTCTGCTGGGCATCGTCTTCTGGCTCTTCTATTTTTACCATGTCCGGGCGCTTTTCCGGGAGCGGCTGCTCCAGCAGAGCCGCGAGAGCCAGTCCCGTACCCGTTTCTTCACCAATCTCTCCCATGAGATACGGACGCCCCTCACGCTGGTGACCGGCCAGCTGGAGATGTTCATCCGCGATGCGGAACAGGGTACGCCCGGGCTCGGCAACATTCTGAGCGCCTACAACAACAGTAGGAAGATTCAGCGCATGGTGACCGAACTGCTCGATTTCGAACGGCAGTCGCAGGGGTATTCCGGCATCCGGATACGGGAACAGGATGCCGCGGCCTTTCTGCGTGAGGTGCACGCCTCTTTCGCCGAATATGCCCGATACCGGGAAATTGATTTCCGGTTCGATGCTCCCGGGGTTCCGGTTCCCCTCTTTTTCGACCGCAGCCAACTTCAGCGGGTGGTCTACAATCTGCTGATGAATGCGTTCAAATACACGCCGCAGGGCGGAACGGTCTCGCTCTCCGTGTCGGAAGCGGGGGAAAAAGAGGTGCGGATCGTCGTTTCCGATACGGGAACGGGTATTCCGGCCGAGTCGCTGCCCCGCATTTTCGATCCGTTCTATCAGGACCCGGTGAGCCGCTCGCAGGATAGCCGCAATCCGGGCACCGGAATCGGGCTTGCCCTGAGCAAGGGAATCGTCGAACTGCATCACGGTACGCTGACGGCGGCGAGTGTGCCCGGGGAGGGATCGGTGTTCACCGTCTCGCTGCCTGCGGGCGACCGGTGGTTCGCGGGCGATCCGCGGGTCACGCTCTCCGACGGGGAGGATGGCCAGCCCGCCAAGAAGATCGTGATCCGCAACGAAACCGTGCCCGTTCCGGTTCCCGCACCGGGCGGGCGGCCTTTCGCCCGGTCGATGCTGATCGTCGAGGACGACCGGGAACTGCGGGAGATGCTGGTCTCCGTCTTTTCGGACAGTTTTACGGTCTATCAGGCGTCGGACGGGCTGGAAGGGTACGATGCCGCCCGCAAATTGCAGCCGAGCATCATCCTGAGCGACATCATGATGCCGGTGATGGAGGGTCTGGAGCTCTGTTCCAAACTGAAGGAGGATTTCGAGACCTGTCACATTCCGCTGATCCTCATTACGGCGCAGGGCTCCGAACAGATGAACCTCGACGGTCTGCGCCGCGGGGCTGACGACTATATCGTCAAGCCGTTCAGCATCGACCTGCTCCGCGCCAAATGCAACAACATTCTGATAAACCGCAACATCCTCCGCAACAAGTTCAGCCGTTCGCTGGTTCCGTGCGATCCGGTCACCACCAACAGCCGCGATTCGGAGTTCCTGCATGCGGTCATGGAAGAGATCGAAAAGAGGCTCTATTCCGAAGAGATCACCGTGCCGGTCCTGTGCCGGGCCCTGGGTATGGGGAAGACGATGCTTACGCACAAAATCCGGGGAATTACGGGCCAGAGTCCCGGCGAACTGATCGAAAGCACCCGTCTCCGCAAGGCCGCCGCGCTGATCCGGCAGGAGCCCGGCAAGAACATTTCGGAGATCGCTTACGAGCTCGGGTTCAGTTCGCCGAAGTATTTCGGAATCCGGTTCAAGAAACAATTCGGCATGACTCCCACCGAACTCCGGCGCAACGAGGAGAAGACCGCCGCTGCGGATGCGGGCTGACCTTCGCCGTTTCCCGGCCGTAAGGAGACCGTCCCGCGGGAGACCGTCGTTTCCCCGATCTGCCGCTTCTGTTTTACAGTCCGGCCGCTTCCACTTGGCGGGCGCAGGCCTCTTCGTCCACCTGCACGGTTTCGATGCCCACCTTCCGGAGCAGTTCCAGCCCCTCGTCGGAGTGGTAGCTGTCGCAGTACACCACCCGTTTGATGCCGGCCTGTATGATTAGTTTCGCACACTCGATGCAGGGCGACGCCGTGATGTAGAGCGTGGCACCTTCGCTGCTGTTGGCGCTTTTGGCCACTTTCGTGATGGCATTGGCCTCGGCGTGCAGCACGTAGGGCTTGGTCTTGCCGTTTCCGTCCTCGCAGACGTTTTCGAAGCCCGACGGCGTGCCGTTGTAGCCGTCGGAAATGATCATCTTGTCCTTGACGATCAGGGCTCCCACCCGGCGCCGCACGCAGTAGGAGTTCTCGCTCCAGATGCGTGCCATGCGGATGTACCGTATGTCCAGCTGGCGCTGTTTCTCTTCCCTGTATCCCATGGTTTCAGCAGATATAGACTTCGAGCACCGTTCCCTGTCCTTCCAGGACGATCTCCTCTTCTTCGGCCGGAACCAGCGTGGTTTCGCCGCGTACGAGCGAGGTGGAGCCTTCCGCTCCGCGCACCTGGAGCTCGCCGCCCAGGCAGATGTAGATCACGAAGGAGTCGAGCCGCGTGAAGTCGCGCTCCACCATGCCGTGTATCTGGATGACGTTGGTGGTGAAGTAGGGGCACTCCTTGATCTGCACGGGCGTGTTCAGCACCGGGGCCGAGGTGACGTCGTAGTTCTGCGGTGCGCCGAAGTCGATGGCGTCCACCGCCAGTTCCGTGTGCAGCTCCCTCGGCTTGCCGTCGGCGCCCACGCGTCCCCAGTCGTCCACCCGGTAGGTGATGTCCGACGTCTGCTGGATTTCGGCGATCAGCAGCCCCTTGCCGATGGCGTGCACCGTACCCGCCGGAATGAAGTAGGCGTCCCCGGCCTTCACCTCCACCTTGTTGAGCAGAGAGGGCAGCGTACCTGCCGCCACGGCGTCGAGGTACTCCTGCCGTGTCACCTGACGGTTGAAACCCACATAGAGGGAGGCGCCCGGTTCGGCCGCGATCACGTACCACATCTCCGTCTTGCCGTAGGAGTGGTGACGCTCTTCGGCCAGACGGTCGTCCGGGTGCACCTGGATCGAGAGCACGTCCTCGGCGTCGATGAGTTTGATGAGCACGGGGAATTCGAGTCCGTACCGGTCATAGATCTTCTCGCCCACCAGATCGCCCATGTAGACCTCGATCAGCTCCTGCAGGTCGTTGCCTTTCAGGCAGCCGTTGGCCACCACCGACACGTCGCCCTCGACGCCCGATATTTCCCAGCTTTCGCCGATCTTTACCCCTTCGGGCACTTTCTTGCCCATGGCCGAGGCCAGCCGCTGGCCGCCCCAGATGCGCTCCTTGTAGAGCGGTTTGAATTTCAACGGATACAGCATAGTCCTTTTCAGAGTTTGTGAGACAAAGTTAGTTAAATTTTTAAGAATTTACTACATTTGTTCCGGATCGGAAATATCGTACCCCATGGAGATAGTCAGAGTAGAGCACGTAACCAAACAATATGCCGGACACAAGGCGCTGGACGATGTTTCCCTTTCGATTCCCGAGGGTTGCGTCTACGGTCTGCTGGGTCCCAACGGAGCGGGCAAGACGACCCTGATCCGCATCATCAACCGCATCACGGCGCCCGACAGCGGCACGGTCTGGCTCGACGGCCGCCCGTTGCAGCCGGACGATGTCTACCGCATCGGCTACCTGCCCGAGGAACGGGGCTTGTACAAGAAGATGAAGGTGGGCGAACAGGCTGTCTATTTCGCCCGGCTCAAGGGGCTTTCGCGCCGCGAGGCCACGCTGCGCCTGCGGGAATGGTTCGACCGTTTCGGCATCCGTCCCTGGTGGAACAGACGCGTGGAGGAGCTCAGCAAGGGAATGGCCCAGAAGATACAGTTCATCGTGACGGTGCTCCACCGGCCGCGGCTGCTCATCTTCGACGAGCCTTTCAGCGGTTTCGACCCGATCAATGCCAACCTGCTCAAGACGGAGATTCTCCGGCTGAAGGAGGAGGGCGCCACCGTGATCTTTTCGACCCACAACATGTCCTCGGTCGAGGAGATATGCGACCATATCACGCTGATAAACCGTTCCCGCAATATCCTCAGCGGCCGGGTGGAGGAGATCCGCCACCGTTACGGGGAGAATCTGTTCCAGATCGACTTCCTCGGTGACGGGGATGCCCTGCGCCGGGTGCTGGAGGAGCGCTTCGGCGCGGTGGAGGAGGGCGGAGCTTCGTCGCTCTACGGTTCGTTGCGGGTGCGCCTCGAGGGGGCCGACCGGGTCCGGGAGCTGCTCGCCCTGGCCAACGACCGGGTCTCTGTGCGCGGTTTTCGGGAGATCATTCCGGGTATGAACGACATATTCATCAAGGCGGTCGAAGGTAAACTGTAAACAGGACAAGATGGGAAAAACAGGCATAATCGTCGCAAGGGAATTCAACGAGCGGGTGCGCAAGCGCAGTTTCATTCTCACCACGATTCTCACCCCGCTGCTGCTGGTAGGGCTGATGGTGGCCCCTGTGCTGGTCTCCCGCCTCGGGTCCGACAGGGAGAAGGAGATCCTGGTGGTGGACCGCAGCGGCGTGGTCGCTCCGCAGCTGGAGAGCGGCGACCGGCTGACGTTCCGTCCCGAGACCCGGCCGCTCGGGGAGCTGAGGACCCAGAGGCAGGAGGTGTACGGTATTCTGGTGATCGGAGCCGACGTGCTGACCGATCCGCACGACGTACAACTCTATACCTACGAGGCTCCCACGCTGGAGGTGGAAAACGCCCTTTCGGACCGGATCGCCCGCGTGATCGAGGCCGAAAAGCTGAAGGCATACCGTATCGACTCCCTGCCGCAGATTCTCGAGCGGGTCGAAACCGACGTTTCGCTCCAGGTGTTCCGCATCGACGGGGAGGGCCGCGAGCAGGAGCGTTCGGGCGTGCTCTCCACCGTGCTGGCCTATCTGTCCGGTTTCCTGATCTATATGTTCGTCTTCCTCTACGGAGCGATGGTCATGCAGGGGGTGATCGAGGAGAAAAGTTCCCGCGTGCTGGAGATTATGGTCTCTTCCGTGCGGCCTTACGAACTGATGATGGGCAAGATCCTGGGGATCGCCGCCGTGGCCCTCACCCAGTTCCTGATCTGGGTGGTGCTGATCTTCGTGCTGGGCGGGGCGGCCATGTCGCTGGCTGCGGGCGATGCCCTGGCGGAAGGGGCCGCGGCCGTGACCGGAGGAATGTCCGGAGCCGTGGGGCCTCTTTCGGGGCTCGACGCCGACAGTCTCGACGCCCTGCGGCGGGTGACCGATCCCGCCTTTCTGGGCCGGATCTTCGCCGGATTCGTGGTCTATTTCATCGGGGGATACCTGCTCTATGCGGCCATGTTCGCCGCCATCGGCAGTGCCGTGGACAACGTGGCCGATTCCCAGCAGCTCCAGATGCCCGTCACCATTCCGATGGTGCTGGCACTGGTCGTGATGCTCGCCGTGATGAACGACCCCGACGGCGGGCTGGCCTTCTGGTTCAGCATGATTCCGCTCACTTCGCCCGTCATCATGATGGCCCGTCTGCCCTACGGGGTTCCCTTCTGGGAGGTGGCCCTCTCCGTGGCGCTGCTTTACGCCAGTTTCGCCGGCATGGTGTGGGTGGCCGGCAAGATCTACCGGGTGGGGATTTTCATGTACGGCAAGAAGCCCGGCCTGAAGGAGCTTTTCAAGTGGGTGCGTTACAAATATTGATCTAAAACATAGAAGCTATGAAAAAACGAGTGTTGGTAACGGGCGGCGCGGGTTATATCGGTTCCCATACCGCCGTGGAGCTGATCGAAGCGGGCTACGACGTGGTGGTCGCCGACGATCTGTCGAATGCGGAGATGACGGCTGTGGAGGGCGTGCGCAGGATCACGGGTGCGGAGGTTCCCTTCGTGAAGGCCGATTGCAGCGATCCCGCCCAGCTTTTCCCGATCTTCGAGCAGTATCCGGTCGATGCCGTGATCCACTTCGCCGCTTTCAAGGCCGTGGGGGAATCGGTCCATAAACCGCTCGACTATTACCGCAATAACCTCTCCCTGCTGATTACCGTGCTGGAGGCCATGCGCAAATACGGCGTGGAGAATATCGTCTTCTCCTCCTCCTGCACTGTCTACGGACAGGCCGACGTGCTGCCCGTCACCGAACAGACCCCCCGCAAGGAGGCCGAATCGCCCTACGGCAACACCAAGAAGATGTGCGAGGATATTCTGCGCGACTCCGTGAAAGCCTATCCCGGGCTGAAGGGAATCGCGCTGCGCTATTTCAATCCGATCGGGGCCCATCCTTCGGCCCTGATCGGCGAACTGCCCCGCGGCGTGCCCAACAACCTGGTTCCCTACGTGACGCAGACGGCGGCCGGGCTCCGCGAGCAGCTGAGCGTCTTCGGAGACGACTACAACACGCCGGACGGCTCCTGTCTCCGTGACTATATCGACGTGGTCGACCTGGCCAGGGCCCATGTGGCGGCGATCGGCCGCATGGTCGGGGGGAGGAGCAAGGCTCCTTACGAGATTTTCAATGTCGGAACGGGCCGTCCCGTGTCTGTGCTCGAACTGGTGCACACGTTCGAAAAGGTGAACGGCGTGAAGGTCAACTATAAGATCGTGGGCCGCAGGGCCGGCGACATCGAAGCGGTGTGGGCCGACACCTCCTATGCCAACAGCGAATTGGGCTGGAAGGCCGAAAAGAGCCTCGAAGAGACGCTCGCCGGTGCCTGGAACTGGGAAAAGCACCGGCGCGGGATCGAGTGACCGGTCCGCGCTTGCCGGTAAGGCCGTGTGCGGAACGGTTCCGCATCCGGAAACGACGGAGACGGGCCTCGGCGAGTTTTCAGAAACAGAATAGAATCACCCCTGTCGGAGATGATTCCGGCAGGGGTGGTTTCGTAAAGGGCGGACTTCTTCGGGGAGTCCTGCCCGTATGTGAAGGGGAATTTACTCCATGTAGCTCGAATTGTCCCAGCAGTGGGTGCAGAGCTCCTCTTTGGGCAGGCCGATGGCTTTGACCAGATCGTCCAGCCGCTGGAAACGGAGCGTGTCGGCGCCGATCGTCCTGCGCATCAGCTCCACCATGCGGGCATGGCGCTCCGAATCGGGATCGGCGTACTCCTGCAGCAGCTCCTCCGAAAACTCCTCGGTGCCCTCCAGTTCCCGGATCACCCGCCGGGTGAAGAGGTCGAACGTGGAGCGCGAGGTGGAGAAGTTGAGGAAGACGCAGGGGTAGATCAGCGGCGGGCAGGCGATCCGGATGTGGATCTTGTCTGCACCCGATTCCGTGAGTTTGATGATATTGTCCTTGAGCTGTGTGCCCCGTACGATCGAATCGTCCAGCAGCACCATTTTCGCCCCTTTGGTGAACGCTTCGTTGGGGATGAGCTTCATCTTGGCCACCAGGTCGCGCATGTTCTGGTTCTGGGGCATGAAGCTGCGCGGCCACGTGGGGGTGTACTTCACGAAGGCCCGCTTGTAGGGGATCCGTTTCTCGTTGGCGTACCCGATGGCGTGCCCGATGCCCGAATCGGGAATCCCCGCGGCATAGTCCACCTCCTTCAGATCGTCCCGTCCGGCCAGCGCCGCACCGCAGCGGTAGCGGGCGTCCTCCACGTTGATCCCTTCGTACCATGACGAGGGATAGCCGTAGTAGACCCACATGAACGAACATATCTGTTTCCTCCGTCCGGGGGCGATGACCTGTTCCGTGCCGTTCTCCGTCACGAAAACCGCCTCTCCCGGCCCGAGTTCCCGGCAGGGCAGGTACTCCAGGTTGGCGAACGCCGAACTCTCCGTGGCGACCGCGTATCCGTCTCCGTTTTTGCCGATCAGCACCGGCGTGCGGCCGAACCGGTCGCGCACGGCGTAGATGCCCCGTTCGGTCAGGATCATCATCGTGCACGATCCTTTCACCTTCCGCTGCACCAGTTCGATCCCCTCCCGGAAGTCGGTCCCGAGGCTGACCAGGATGGCGACCAGCTCCGTGGGGTTGATCTTCGAACCGGAGAGTTCGGCGAAATTGATCTTGCGCTCCAGCAGTTCGCCGGTCAGCTCTTCGATGTTGTCCACCCGGCCGATCGTCACCACCGAGAAACGTCCCAGGTGGGAGGTGAGGGTGATGGGCTGCGACTCCCCGTCGCTGATGACGCCGATGCCCAGCCGCGAGCCGGCGAATTTGGGCAGGTCGCCCTCGAACTTATTCCGGAAATAGGCGCTCTCCAGCGAGTGGATCGTGCGCACGAACGACTGCCCGTCCCAGAAGGCCATGCCGGCCCGTTTGGTGCCCAGGTGCGAATGGTAGTCCGTGCCGTAGAATACGTCCGCCACGCAGTCCCGCTTGGAGACACAACCGAAAAATCCGCTCATAACGTGTTTGCAGTTAGTGTGTTCTATTAAAAAAGGGCGACCGTTCCGTCACCCGCGATGTTCCTGTGTTCTATCTGAGCCGGCTGCCGATCAGGTGGATGAACTCCTCCCGCGTGCGCATCTGCGAGAGGAACACGCCCGTGAAGGCCGATGTCGTGGTGGCCGAATTCTGTTTCTGCACCCCCCGCATCTGCATGCACATGTGACTGGCTTCGATCACCACGGCCACCCCCATCGGGTTGAGCGCCTCCTGGATGCAGTCGCGGATCTGTACCGTCAGCCGTTCCTGCACCTGGAGCCGCCGGGCGAATGCCTCCACCACCCGCGCGATCTTCGACAGCCCCGTGATGTATCCGTTGGGGATATAGGCCACGTGGGCCTTTCCGTAGAAGGGAAGCATGTGGTGTTCGCACAGGGAGTAGAGTTCGATGTCCTTCACGATTACCATCTGCTTGTACTCCTCCCGGAATTTGGCCGACAGCAGGATCTCTTTCGGGTCGGCATGGTAGCCCTGCGTGAGGAATGCCATCGCCTTGGCTACCCGCTCCGGGGTCTTGAGCAGGCCCTCGCGTCCGGGGTCCTCCCCCAGGATAGTGAGGATTTCCCGGTAGTGGTGCGAAAGCCTCTCGATCGCTTCGGGCGAAAAATGTTCCTCCTTGCAGTAGTTCTCTTCCATGTCGTTGCGGCTGTTGTGGGGCAAAAGTAGCAATTTTCCCGGATATAGCGAAAAAAGCCGCGGGATTTTCGGCGGGCCGGCCTTCCTTCCGCCGGGGTTACACCAGCCGCCGGAGCGAGGACGCCGGGGTCAGACGCATGTTCCGCAGATCGGCGCCTTCGAGCAGCGCCACGCCCGGCCGTTTGCCCGCCTCCAGCGATCCGTACCGGTCGTCGATCCCGAGTGCCCGGGCGCCTCCTGCCGTAGCCCAGCCGAGCAGCTCTTCCAAGGGGATTCCCTTCAGCGCCTGCATCTCCCCGAGCATCGAGAGCGTTCCGTTCGAGGCGGCCGAATCCGTGCCCAACGCGATCCGTGCGCCGTGGCGGCGAAGCAGTTCCACGGGCGGATACCCGCCCGTGACGTATGCGTTCGAACGGGGACAGAGCACCCACGTCAGTCGTTCCCCGAAGTGCTCCTGCAGGGCGGCGATCTCCTCCTCGGTGGCGAACGTGCCGTGGACGAGCAGCAGGTTACGGTCGCGGGGCACGAGGCGGAGGATGCGTTCGGCCGGGGAGCCTTCGCCCGTGAAGTCGGCCGGCAGTCCGCACTCCCGGTACCATTCCCACAGGGCTCCTTCGCCCCGGTAAAGAGCCCGTTCCTCTTCGCTCTCCATGAAGTGGATCGACAGCGGGCCGGACATTTCCGCACCCTTTCCCCGAGTGTCTCCGGAGGAGTGCGGAACGAACGTTCCGTCCGCTTCGTCTTTCCGTCCGTCGTCCGCTGTCCGGGAGAAAACGTCCCGACTCAGCGAATAGGTCGAGTGGGGAGTGACCGAAAAAGGCAGGCCGTAGGCCCTGCATGTTTTCGCCAGCGGCTCCAGCGGGCCGGCCGAGGTCGTGCGCAGTCCGAACAGCTCCAGGAAGTTGTGGAAGTAGAGCGGACTCTCCCGTTTGATCCGGAAAGTTCCGGTGCCGTTGCAGGTGTCGCCCACGGCGACTGTTCCCTCGGCCCGCATCCGGGCGATCCGGTACCGGGCCGCCTCCTCTCTCTCCTGCGGGGTGCGGGACCGGCGCAGCATCCCTACGGCCCGTGCGAATGCCGCGAGGCCGCATCCCGCAGGGACGGCCCCTTGCAGGTGGGAGAGCTCCAGATGACAGTGGGCGTTGACCGTTCCCGGAATCAAGATGCCGCTGTAAAACTCCACGCCCGGGAGCGAATCCACCCGGTCGCTTGTTTCGACCGCCGCGATGCGGCCCTCCGCGTCAACGGAGAGAATCCCGCCCCGGAGAAATCCACGGGGCGTGTAGAGATAATGTGCCGCTATCCTGCGAAAGGTACGGGTACTCTTTTCCATCGATCAGCAGTTTGTAGTTCATCAGTTCGCGGGTGAGCGAATCGCGGGCCGCCTTTGCGGGCAGGTAGTAGGTCACGGTCAGCGAGTCGATCCTCAGCGACGGGGCCTTGAGTCCCTTGCCGTAGTTTCCGAAACGGATTTCGAGCACCCGGGCGCGGGGCGTGGCGGATATCTTCGTCTCGTAGCTCTGGCGGTTGTTCTTCTTCATCCAGTTGACCGACGAGGAGACCTGCCGGCCCGCCGAGTCGCGCAGCAGGTGGTTCGTGCGCAGACTGCCGTTCCGGTCCGTGGAGTCGATCAGGTAGCTGTACCGGATCTTGTAGCTGCCCTCTTCCACGGGGATCAGGATGCGGAGCCTGCCCGTGTCGGCGATGCGCCGGGCCACGATCAGCGAATCCTCGTACACCGTCCGTTTGAACCGTTCGCCCGCGATCAGGTCGATCGTGTCGAGCACGGCCACCTTGTCCTGGTACCATTCGTACTCCTTTTCGAGCTGGTCGATCGCCTCGTTGATGATGTCCGACAGGCGGGAGCTTTTGCGTTTGGAGAAGTCGTTGATCGTGTAGATCATGTCCGTGGGGCGGTAGCCGTATTTTTCGAAGATGGGTTCGTAGATGTCCATCGAATCGCAGTCGATGCGCCCGTTGTTGCAGAAGGCGTTGGCGAGGTATATCTCCTTGAAGATCGACCGCAGGTCTTCGTCGGCGATGGTCTTGGGCCGGGAGCAGCCGCCCGCCAGGAGCAAAGCGGCGGCGAAGAGGATGACTCGTGAGGTTTTCATGACGTAAGTGCTGAGCGCGGGATCATTCGGACCGCCGTGCATTTCGTTATCAGATAGTTGACCAGAAGGACCGTCGCCGCGATACCGGCAATGTCGCCCGGCTGGATCACCACCGGATAGGCGTCCACCAGGAACGTTTCGGCCGGAATGCGGATGAATCCCAGCTGCTGCTGCAGGATGCAGAACGCCAGTCCCGCGACCAGTCCGCCCGCCGCCCCGACCAGCGAGATGAGCATACCCTCGCGGACGAAGATGCTCCGCAGGAAGGGAATGTCCGCCCCGAGGGTGACGAGCGTGCGGATGTCCTTCTGTTTTTCGATTACCAGCATGATCACCGAACCCACCACGGAGAAGGAAGCGATGACCAGAACCAGCAGCCCGATCAGGAAGACGCCCCATTTTTCGTAAACCATGATCCGGTAGAGCGACGCCTTCTGCTGCTCGCGGGTCAGCACCCGGAATCCGTCGCCCGCGGCCCGGGCGATCGCATCTCGGGCCCGGTCGGGATCGGTGCCGGGCGTGAGCCGGATCATCACGGCCGAGAGTTTGTCCGGATAGTCGAACAGCCTTCGGGTGAAGGAGATAGGTGCGATGACGTATTTGTTGTCGGTTTCGGCTTCCAGCGCGAAGGTCCCGGCCGGGAAGATCCGGTCCTGTCGGTAACTCTCCATCGGCAGCAGCGAACTGAACGAGGCTCCCCGACGCGGGGCGTAGACCCGGATCGGGTCGTACAGCGCCCGGCGGACACCCAGGTTGTAGGCGAGCCCCTGGCCCACCACCGCCTGTTCCATATCGCCGAACATCAGGTCGTACTCCCCATCCACGATCATCTTCTCCACGGGGATCACTTGCGGGTAGAGCGAGTCCACCCCGCGCACCGTGCCGATATACTGCCGTCCCCGGTACTCCAGCAGGCCGTTGTCTTCCAGGACGGCCGACAGCGCCTCCACCTCCTTCAGTCCCCTCAGACGTGCCGTGTCGAGGCTCGCCGCGTCGAACACCTTACCTTCGGCGGCCGTGACCGCTATGTCCGGGTCGAACGTCCGGTACATCGAGCGCACCAGCTCCCCGAATCCGTTGAACACCGAGAGCAGGATCACCAGCGCCGCCACGGGAACCCCCACCGCGAACGCGCTCACCCCGGAGATGATGTTGATCACCGAGTGGGACTTGCGGGCCAGCAGGTAGCGCCGGGCGAAGAGCCGGGAGAGCCATCTCATCGTCTTGTCCGGATTTTATTCCTCCCTGAGCAGGTGGTCGATGTTGTCGATGTACTCCAGCGAATCGTCCAGCCGGAAGTCGATCTCCGGGACCTGTTTGATCTGGTTCCTCATCCGGCTGCCGAGCGCCTTGCGGATCATCCAGTTGTTCTTCCGGAAACTCTCCAGCACGGCCTCATTGCGGTCGAAGGGGAAAATGCTCAGGTAGATGCGTGCGAAACTCAGGTCGGGACTCACGCGCACGGCGGTCACCGAAACCATGACGCCCTTGACCAGTGCGGCCGCTTCCTTGAGCAGGATGTCACTGATGTCTTTCTGTATCTGCCGGGCTATCTTTTGTTGTCTCGTCGTCTCCATGGTCGTTCGTTTTTTCGTTGTCGGCCGGCGCGGTCGCAGGATCGTCCTGTCCGTTTTCCGGTCCGGTTTGTGATCGTATTTGGTCGCCGGAGTTCCCCTCCGCGGTTTTTCCGGTATCCGGTGCGGTGCGGTCCGTCCGGGCCGCCTCTTCGTCGCGGGCCATCTGCTTTTTCTCCCGGCGGCGCAGCTTCTCGGCCACGCGGTCGCTGGGAGCCGAAAGGATGCCACCCTTGCCCAGCCGCCAGTAGAGTCCCACAGAGATATTGATATTGTCGAGCGGCGACCGCAGCGGATTGTCTTCGTATTTGTTCCGGTTTTTCAGAATGTCGGAATAACCGAAATAGTAACGTCCTTCGAACATCAGTTCGAGACGCCCGAGCAGGAAGCCCATGCCCGCTCCCCCGCAAAGACCGTACCCCCAGCGGTTGTCCCGCGTGAGTTCCATGCGGTAGGGTTTCGATTCGAGCAGCCCCGACCACTCCGAATGCCACTCGTAACGCGAGTCGATGTTATAGGAGAAGGTGAGGCCCAGGTTGATGAACACCCGCATCGTCCGCTTGAAAAAGTAGAAGTGCGGCTGCCAGATCAGGGGCAGCATCAGCGAATTGACGGTCCGGTGGTAGGTCGTCGTCGTGTCGTCCGGCAGGTAGGGGAATCCTCCCTTCATCAGCTCCTTGTAGCCCCGCTGCATGAATTCGAGATCGGCTTCCACGGCACCCACGTACTTGACCGGGCTGTAATATTTCCAGGACACGCCGCCCGAGTAGAGACCCCAGATCATGCCCGTCTCGGTGGGGGGGAAGATGCGGACCGACCCGCTGCCGTAACCGGCCCGGATACCCACGTAGTGCTGGGCCCGTACGCCTCCCGCCCCGAGGAGCAGGAACAGGGTCACCGTTATGATCGTCGCTTTTTTCATCGTCATGGCGCGCGTGCTATTGTGTGCCGCCCATTCCTTCGAATGCGGCGTTGTTGCGGTTGGCGTTGGTCTGCGGTTTGGGGGCGGGCTGGTTCAGCCGTTTGGCCAGCTGCTCGAGCCGTTTCTGCATCCGGACCGCCTCGGCCTGCCGGAGCTTGTCTACGATGCTCTCCGTGGTGACGGGGGCGAACAGCCGGTTCATGTCGAGGTCGAATTCCAGCTCCCAGTTCTCCTTGGTCGTGATGATCCCGTCCCCCTCTTCGGGTAGGTAGAGTTCCACCCGTTCGGGCTGGCGACGCAGGATCAGGTCGCCCCGGTCCCACTCCCCGTTGCGGTTCAGGTCTTCCAGCACCCGCAGTTTCACTTTGCCCGGCGCCACGTAGCGGAACGTGTGCTTCCCCTCCCTGGCATGGCGGATCTCCTGCAGGAGCGATCCGCTCTCGCTGAGCAGTTGCAGTACGTATTCGCTTTCGGGCGTTTTCCCCTTCACGTTGGCTACGATCGTGGCGAACTTTTCGGGGCTGGCGACCGAGAATTCGGATTTGAGCGAGTCGTTGCTCTCCCCGGCCACATTGTGGAATACCCCCGAAGGGATCAGCAGTTCGTATTTCTGTCCGGGCATCCACTGCGCCTGCAGAATCCAGCGGCGCAGGTTGGCCGTATCCCGTTCGAAGGCGAACTTCACCCGGTAGCGTTTCTCGTTCTCCGCCGTCCGGATCAGCGAGACGAGTCCGCTGTCGATCGCCGTCAGCGGATAGTCGAACTCGAACGGGATTCCCTTTTCGGGGTTGACCTCGTTGGTCGCATCCACCTTGTATTTGAAGGGATTGACCGGTTTTTCGGCCTTCTCCTCCTCCTTTTTCTCCTTGCGGGTGCGGGTGTCGAAGAACTTCCAGCCGAGTTTCAGCCGCTGGGTGTCGGGCCGGAGCACGTTCACCGAGTCGTGTTTCAGGTAGATGAGTTCGGCCCGGATCGTGTCGGGCAGCTCCTCGGAGGGGACGTTGAACCAGAAGGCGATCGAATCCTTGTTCCGCGAAAGGTATTCCGTGATGATCCGCGTGGAGTCGATCCCCTCGAAGACGAGTTTCTCGATCTTCGGGAATTTGGCGCCGAAGGTGAGGATCGCCTTGTGCTGCAGGGGGCGTGAGTGGTCCGACAGATACTGCCGGCGGAACGACTCGTCCATGAACAGGCGCATGTAGATCTGCGGGTCGGCCACCAGATACTTGCGCGTGGTGTCGAACCATGCGCTGAAAGCGGGCATCGTGGCCGGATTGCACACCGTGTCCAGGAACCCGATCTTGTCCACGCCGGGGTCGTAGGTCTGATTGCCGTTCGAATCCTCGAAGGCATAGATGCGGTAAGGTACCGGCTTGAGGTTTTCGGTGATGAATATTCCGTTGCTTTCAGCCCGTCCCACCACCTGCGGAGGCAGCCGGAGCAGGGTGGAGTCATAATCGGCGGTCATGCGGCTGCCGACCGAGTCGATCGTCGTGTCGTAGAAGAAGACGAAGGACTTGGCCACGCTGTCCTGCGAGTAACCGTCCACCGTGTAGCCCGACATCACCAGCGAGTCGATGCTTTTGCCCGTCGAGAAGACGTACCGGAATCCGTTGAGGGGATTGCCCTCGTTGTTGTCCGCCACGCTGCTGCCGAAGTTGAGGGCGTAGGTGGTGTTGGCCAGCAGGGAGTCCTTCAGGTCGATCTGGATGCCCCGTCCCCGCAGGGTGACCAGCGGTTTCTTGCCCATCTGGGGCGAAGTGTAGAACTCCTTCTGCTGGTCCTTGAGCTGGAGGTATTCGTTGAATTCGATGTAGATGCGCTTCTCCTTGAAGTCGAGCGCCCCGAATCCGGGTTTCATCTCGACCACCTGCGGCGGAAGCGTGTCGCGCGGTCCTCCCTGCGGCGACATGATGTTGGCGCAGCGGGCGAAGAGGCCCGTGCCGAAAAACAGGAGCACGGCCAGCTTCAGGATATGGTGGCGTATGTGGGACGGTCGTATCCGCATGGAAGTCTTCGATTGTCTGCGCAAAGATAACTAAATTTACCGAAAGTCGTTCCGGGCCCGGAATCCGCCGGAAGAAGGCTGCGGATTCCCTTCCGTGCCGCTCCCGTCCCCCTCTCCGGGTTGTTCGGGTTCTTCGGGCGGGGCAGGGGGCGTCTCGTTCACCATGAACCAGTTGGCCTCCTTGTAAAGGCTGTCCGTCCTCCACGGCCGGAACCGCATGCGGACGATCAGCTGCGGCAGGTTGGCGGGAATCTCCACCTGCCGCCAGGCATAGATGCGGTTGGGTACGTCGCATACCACGAGGATCGTCGGGTCGTTGCGCAGGGGGCCGATCTCCAGCACCCCCTCTTCGTTCTGTTCCGTTTTCACGTCGGCCTGCCGTTCCCCTTCCCTCCTGCGGGCGGTGAGGATGCCCGCCTCCGCATCTGCGTAGGAGGCGACGGCCCAGTCGGCCGTGTCGGCCGCGAAAGCGTAGGCGATAACCCCTTCGGCGATGGTCTCGGGACCCTTCTCTTCCGTCTGTACGTAGGGTGTGAGCCGGAAAACCAGTTCGGTGTTCACCTTCTTGCATCCCGGTGCGAAGGCCAGCATGAGGGCCAGTGCCGCCGCAGGGATCGGGCTTTTGGTCTGTTTCATTTCATGTCGTTTTTGTCGTTCCGGCCGGAATACACCTCGGCATAGGGCTCTTCCGGCAGCCGGCGGTGCAGCTCTTCCCGCAGCTCCCGCATCGTGCGCCCCAGTTTCGGGTGCCGGTATTCCGGCATCACCTGGCACAGGGGGGCCAGCGCGAATTCCCGCTCCTGCAGCCGGGGATGCGGCAGGGTCAGCCGCGGGCTCTCCTCGATCCGTTCGCCGTAGAACAGAATGTCTATGTCCATCGTCCGCGAAGCGTACCGCTCCCTTTTCCGTGAAACGGGGTTCACGCCGGAAAGTTGTTCCGCCCCGCCGCTTTTTTCCCGCTCCCGGCCCAGCTCCCGTTCGATCTGCTGCGTCCGTTCGAGCAGTTCTTCCGCTTCGAGCGGGGTATCTATCACCACCGCCTGGTTCAAAAAGCGTTCCGGAGCCGAAAATCCCCAGGCTCCGGTCTCTACGACCGACGAGAGCGCTTCGATCCGGCCCGCCCGTTCCGCGATCAGTCGCCGGGCCCTGCACAGGTTCTCTTCCCGGTCGCCCAGATTGCCTCCCGTCAGCAGCACCGCCCTCATAGCCGTACGATCAGTTTGCTCACCACCAGCGCGAAGTGGGCGAAAATCAGCTTCGGATTGCCGTTCTGGGCGATCTGGGCCGATGCCAGTTCCATTTCGCGTACCAGCGCTTCGATGTTGTGGTTGCCGATGAAGGGGGCGAATTTCCTGCAGAAGGCCAGTTCGTCGCCCCAAAGATAGGCGATTTCGCCCATGCCCGCATGGAGCATGTAGCTGTTGCGCAACAGCCGGACGGAGTTCTGGAGGAACCGTTTCTGCTCCTCGCGTCCCAGCGCGGCCACCGTTTCGGCCCATTCGAGCAGCTCCATGTGGCGGTCGTTGTAGCTGAGCCGCATGAGCTGGACGAAGAGGTCGAAATTCTCTTCGCTCGCTCCGTCCCGTCCTCCCTCGGCGAGCCGGGCCGCCTCCAGCACGTTGCCGCCCGAAAGCCGGGCGATCGTGGAGGCCTGTCCGGGCTCCATGCCGTATTTCCGGATCAGGTGACTTTCCAGGTCCGGCAGCCCGATGCGGGGTACGGCCACCTCCTGCGTGCGCGAGACGATCGTGGAGAGCAGCCGTACGGGCGATTCGGAGACCATCAGGAAGAGGGTCTTCTCCCACGGCTCCTCGAGGATCTTGAGCAGCGTGTTGGCCGCCTCCGTGCGCATTTTTTCGGGGAGCCAGATCACCATCACCTTGTATTCGGCCTCGAACGACTTGAACGAGAGCTTGCGGATGATCTCGTCCGCTTCGGCCCGGGTGATGATGCCCTGCTGGTTGTCGATGTTGATCGCCTCGTACCAGCGCCGCTCGTCGAAATACCCGCCCGTCTTCAGCACCAGTTCCCGCCACGGAGCGATGAAATAGTCGCTCAACGGCTTTTCCGATCCGCCCTTCCCTTTTGGGGAGTTGACCGGAAAGACGAAATTCAGGTCGGGGTGCACCAGTTCGGCCATCTTCCGGCACGAGGGGCACATCCCGCAGGAGTCGCCGTCCCGGCGGTCGGTGCAGTTCACGTACTGGGCGTAGGCCAGCGCCAGCGGCAGCGCCCCGCATCCGGCTTCGCCCGTGAAGAGCTGGGCATGGCTCACCCGTCCCTCGTCCGCGCTGCGGACGAGCATCCGCTTCAGGGCGGCGTGGCCTATGACGTCCCGGAACTGCATGGCCTTAACGTTTCCGGTTGCGTTCCGCCCGGTTCAGGTTGCGGATGTTGAGGATCATGCCCGCGATCACCAGCGCCTGGGCGAGGGCGATCACGGCCCGGCTGCCGGCCGGGGCCCCTTTCAGGAAGAGCGTCCATACCAGCACCAGCGCGGCGGCGCAGGCGATTGCGACGTAGATCGTACGGTGTGTCTGTGCTTTCATCTTCATGGCGTGTTATTTTCCCGTGTGTCCGAATCCCCCCGCTCCGCGTTCCGTCTGCGACAGTTCCTGCACCGGTTCCCACTCCACCTGCGTGAAGCGGGAGACCACCATTTGTGCGATCCGTTCGCCCGGTTTCAGCTCGTAGGGTTCCGAGGAGAGGTTGGCCACGATGATCTTGATCTCGCCCCGGTAGTCGGCGTCGATCGTGCCGGGGGTGTTGAGCAGGGTCAGACCGTGTTTGATGGCCAGGCCGCTGCGGGGACGGATCTGCATTTCGTACCCTTCGGGCAGCTCCACGTAGAGGCCCGTGGGCACCAGCGTCCGTTCCAGCGGCTTCAGGACGATCGCCCCGGCGAGGTCGGCACGTACGTCCATGCCCGCCGAAGAGGGGGTCTCGTAGCGGGGCAGTTCGTTGGCCGAGCGGTTGATTACTTTGACTTTCATGGGTTCTTATCGTTGGTTGTCTGTTTGCGGTGCAGTACGGAGCGGACGAGCCCTCCGACGTCGATCCTCTCCCGGCGCACGGCATAGAGCGTGAACAGGGCCACGAAGCCCGCGTCGAGCAGGTAACGGGGCAGGACGGGCAGATGCGCCGTGCAGAGTCCCGCTCCGTAGAGTGCGGCCCCGAGCAGGAAGTAGCTCCCGATACGCGGCAGGTCGTAGGGGGTGGGGTAGTATTTGCGGTTGAGGTAATAGCTCATGCCTGCCATTCCCGCGTTGCAGAGCAGACGGGCCCAGGCGGCTCCGGCGTAGCCCTGCCACGGCACCAGCGCGAGGTTGAACCCCACGGTGAGCAGCAGTCCGAATCCCGTGACATAGATTGCGTAACGGGTGGCGTCGGCCTGCTTGTACCAGAACGAGAGGTTGAGCACGACGCCCGACAGGATGTTGGCCAGCAGCACGACGGGCAGGATGAAGATGCCCTGCCGGAAATCGGCGCCCACGATCAGGGCGAACAGGTCGGCGAAGAGCGCGATGACCAGGAAGATCGCCACCGAGACGATCACGAAATATTTGAGCGCCTCGGCGTTCGTGCGCACGAAGTCCTTCTTGTCGAAACCCATGAGGAAGAAGGGTTCGGCCGCCAGCCGGTACATCTGCGTGAAGAGCATCAGCACCACCCCGATCTTCACCACGGCTCCGTAGATGCCCAGCGCCCCCATCGCCTCGTCCGGGGGCATGAGGTATTTGATCATCTGCCGGTCGATGAATTCGTTGGCCGTTCCGGCGATCCCGCTCAGCAGCAGGGGGAACGAGTAGACGAGGATCGTCCGCAGCAGTTTCCGGTCGATGCGCGGCAGGGAGCCCCGGCACGAGGGGAGCAACAGCAGCAGGGTGGCGAAACTGGCGGCGAGGTTGGCCGCGAAGACGTATCCCGCCCCGAAGTCCGGATTCCAGAGCGGGGCGAAGGGCCCGCCCGAAGCGGCGAGGCGGGGCAGGGCCGCGTAACAGAAGATGCACAGCGCCACGTTGATGACCACCGAAGCTACCCGCACCAGCACGAAGCGTCCGGCCCGGCCCTCTTCCCGCAGGCGGGCGAAGGGGATGGCCGTGACGACGTCCAGCGCGATGATGGCGGCCACCATCCAGATATAGGAGGGATGGGCGGCATAGCCCGTGGCGGCGGCGACCGGTTTCAGGAAAAGGAGCGCCAGCGCCAGAAAGGCCAGAGCCGCATAGCTCACGGCCGCCCAGGTGGTGGAGAAGACCTTTTTTTTCTCTTCGGGCGACGAGGCCCGGCCCGCGAAACGGAAGTAGCCCGTCTCCATGCCGAAGGTGAGCACCACCAGCGCGAAGGGGATCAGGGCGTACATGTCGGTAATCACGCCGTACTCGGCCGGCGACATGATCCGGGTCAGGTAGGGCGTGAGCAGGTAGTTGAGCAGCCGTGCCACGATGCTGCTGATGCCGTAGACGGCGGTCTGACCTGCGAGTTTCCTGAGCATGCGAAAAGTTTTCCACAAAGATAGGATTCTAATCCGATTCGGGGAAGGGTTTGCGCTTTTTTTGCTTATATTTGTCCCCGGCAAAACGTCGTATGAGGCGGTTGCCGGACTGCTTCCTCGCAAATCTGGAAAATTTGTCCCCCGAAGCGGTACAAGCAAAACCCGGCCGGTTTTTTCCCGGAACGGGTTTTGCAGGTCCGAGCCATGGAGCGCGGGCCGTTGTACCCGTTTCGGGAAGGGCCTTTCCAGAGCCTGCGAGGGAACGGTGCTGCAACGGTTCCGCGCTTCTCTCGTTTATGAACTGTCCCGACCGGAGCCCGGGACGTCCACGAATGAATCGGGACGGATGAAACAATCGGATGAAAAGCGGATTTTGGGCCTTCTGGCCTCCCTCGGTGTCGGTCCGGAGGCTCTCGACGAACCCTCCCTGCTCGTCGATGCGCTCCGGCGCGCCCACCGTCAGATCTCTTTCTACCGGGAGACGGTGCTCCACTACATGGAGGAGAGCGCCAGGCTCGAACAGGAGAACGAGCGAATGGCCTGCCGGTTGGCTTGGCTCGAGGAGGCCGTGCGCCGGCTGGAACTCCGTCCGGAGGGTGTGCGGGAGGATTGAGCGGGGCCGCGGATTCCGTATCCGGCGGGCGGAATCCTGCTGCGGGCGGGCGTGTCCGTGAAGCCTGCCGGAGGATGGTGCGGCGGGACGTGAAGGTTTCGTCCCGTGCGGGAAAATAAATAAAGATACGCCCCGTGCACGACATTCCATGTACGGGGCGTATTCTTTGCGTGTCTGCCGCGACGGCCGGAGGGGTTATTTCTGGGCGTCGGCCTTGGCCTTGAGTTCCTTCACCTGGCGGATGAACTCGTCGGCCGGACTGCCGCCCACCATTTTGCCGACCAGCTTCCCGTCGCCGTTCAGCAGCAGGAAGGTCGGGTAGGCGTTCACGCCGTAACGCGCCGCGATCGTGCGGCCTTCGCCCACTTCGGCGTCGAATTTGGCGTTGACGAAAGTGGCGTTGAAATAGTCGCCCACCTTTTTCTGGGTGAAGACCTCGGCGGCCATCCGTTTGCAGGGACCGCACCACGAGGCGTAGACGTCCATGAACACCAGTTTCTTCTGAGCTTTGGCCTTGGCCAGTATTTCGGCGAAGGTGCCCTTTTCGAATTTGATCCCCTGGTCGTTCTGTGCCAGGGCGACGCTTCCGATGAACGCCAGGAGGGCGGTCAGTAACATGATCTTTTTCATACTCGTTCGTTTTTATGGTTTTCCGTATCGTGTTCAGCAACTGTTGTGCCGAGGCCGGGTGCCCCGCGGCGGGCGGCGGTCTGCCGGCTGCGGGTGGAGAGGAGGCCGCAGGCGGCCTGGATGTCTTCGCCCCGCGAGGCGCGGATGGTGGTGGTGATGCCCCGCCGGGTGAGTTCGTCCCGGAAGCGGATCATCTCTTCGGGACCCGGACTGACGAAGGGCGAGCCCGGGATGGCGTGGAAACGGATCAGGTTGATCCGGCACCGGAGTCCGTCCAGCAGGCGGCACAGTTCCCGGATGTGGGCCGGAGTGTCGTTTATTCCCCGCAGAACGATGTATTCGAAACTGACGCGCCGCTGCCCGCTCCAGTCGTACCGTTTCAGCAGGGCGATCGTCTCCGCCACGGGATAGACGCGTTGCAGGGGCATGATGGCGGCCCGCTGGTCGGGAAAGGGATTGTGCAGGCTGACGGCCAGGTGGACTTTCGTCCGGTCGAGAAAAGTTTTTAGGGCGGGTGTCACCCCCACCGTGGAGAGGGTGATGCGGGTGGGACTCCATCCGTATCCCCAGGGGGCGGTGAGTATCTCCAGCGAATCCAGCACGTTGCCGAGGTTGTCGAGCGGCTCCCCCATGCCCATGTAGACCACGTTGGTCAGGCTGTCCCGCTCGGGCAGGGAGGCGATCTGGTTGAGGATCTCCCCGGCCGGGAGGTGCTGCTGGAATCCCTGCCGGCCCGTGGCGCAGAAAGCGCAGCCCATCTTGCAGCCTGCCTGCGAGGAGACGCACAGCGTGGCCCGGTCCCGGTCGGGGATGTAGGCCGATTCGACGCTGTGTCCCCCGCCGGTCGGGAAAAGGTATTTTTTCGTGCCGTCCTGCGAGACGGAGACCGCCGAAGGAGGCGTGAGCCCGATCTGGTAACGTTCTTCGAGCAGGGTGCGGTTCCGCAGCGAGAGGTCGGTCATCTGTCCGATCTCCGTCGCGCCCTTCCGGTAGAGCCACGAAGCGATCTGGCCCGCCGCGAAGCGGGGCATCCCGAGTTCCGAGGCGGTTTCCCGGAGCCGGTCGAGCGTCATTCCGAAAAGGTGTTCCTGTGTCATGCGGTTTCGTGTGTGCGGGTCCGTCTCCGTGACCCGGGATAATACATAACGGGCGTTTCTCCGTCGAATTGTCGTGAAAACCGAAAAAGGGGCCGTTCCGTCACCGAAAACAGCCCCTTTCGTGGAGAATACGAGATTCGAACTCGTGACCTCTTGCATGCCATGCAAGCGCTCTAGCCAGCTGAGCTAATCCCCCGTTGAGAGCGCAAATATAATACTTTTTGATAAAACCGCACGAATTTTGCAGGAAATTTCTGCACGAAGGACGATTTTCTTCCTTTTTGCCCGAATTTTTTCGGGAGGAATGCAGTGCGATTAAATGTTTTTTCCTATCTTTGTAAAAAGAAATGCCGTACTTACTTTTGTTTTAATCAAAAATTAAGCATACAGTCATGGAAATCAAAAAATCGCCCAAAGCCGATCTGCAGAATAAACGGGGTCTGTTTCTGGAGATAGGTCTGATCGTTTCGCTCGCGCTGATGATCGGTGCGTTCGCTTACAGCCAGACCGAGAAAGTTGTCCAGGTGATGGACATGGGTACCGTTGCGGTAGAGGAGGAGATCGTGGAGATCACCCGCCAGGATCAGAAGCCGCCTCAGCCCGTCAAACAGACCATCGCGGTCGTTTCCGACATCATCAACGTGGTGAAGAACGACGTGAAGATCACGACCGAGTTCGACTTCAATGACTTCTCGGAGGATGCGATCGTGGTTCAGCAGGTAGGTGTTACGGAAGAGGTGGCCGAGTCCGACGAGCCCTTCATCGTGGCCGAGGAGATGCCTTCGTTCATGGGCGGCGACCTGACCAAGTTCCGTGCGTGGGTGATGGAGCGTATCAAATACCCGACCATCGCCGCCGAAAACGGAATTTCCGGTAACGTGACCCTTTCGTTCGTGATTGAGAAGGACGGTTCGCTCACCAACATCACGGTGCTTCAGAGCCCCGACCGTTCGCTCTCCGAGGAGGCCATCCGCGTGCTGCAGATGTCTCCGAAGTGGACGCCCGGAAAACAGCGGAGTACGCCGGTGCGTGTGAAATACACGCTTCCGGTTCAGTTCAAGATCCAGAACTGATCCCGTTTCGGGAAAGACCGGAACGGTTCCGTGTCCGGTGTCGGAAATCTAACCACAAGAGGGTGTCCGTATCGACGGGTACCCTCTTTTTTGGCCGCAGGAAAACGGGAGCGTCGGGCCGGGTTCCCGTTTCCTTTCTGCCGGTTCGTGCGCTCCGCAGGGAAGCGGCGGCCGGAAACAGAACAAGTTGAATTTATATTTTAGCGATTTGAAAGAAGATACGATAAACAGGGAATACGAGCGGGAACGGGCCGTACTGGTGGCCGTGGCCCGTGACAGACAGGACGAGCGTCAGGTGACGGAGTACCTCGACGAACTGGAGTTTCTGGCCGAGACGGCCGATATAGAGACGAAGGCCCGTTTCGTGCAGAAACTGCCGATGCCCAACAACCGGACTTTCGTGGGGCCGGGCAAACTGGAGGAGATCGTGGCATATGTGCAGGAGCAGGAGATCGACGTGGTGATTTTCGACGACGAGCTCTCGCCTTCCCAGACACGCAACCTGGAGAAAGAGCTCGGCCGGCGGATACTGGACCGTACGAGCCTGATTCTCGATATTTTCGTGAGCCGGGCGACCACGGCCTATGCCAAGACGCAGGTCGAGCTGGCGCGGTACGAATACCTGCTGCCCCGGCTGGCCGGCATGTGGACGCACCTCGAGCGGCAGCGGGGCGGTACGGGGACCCGGGGGGGGGCCGGTGAGCGCGAGATCGAGACCGACCGCCGGATCGTGCGCAACCGCATCGCCAAACTCAAGGAGGATCTTCGGAAGATCGACCGGCAGATGGCCGTGCAGCGCGGCAACCGCGGTTCGCTGGTGAGGGTTTCGCTGGTGGGCTACACCAACGTGGGGAAATCGACCCTGATGAATCTGATCAGCAAGAGCGAGGTATTCGCCGAGAACAAACTCTTCGCCACGCTCGACACGACCGTGCGCAAGGTGGTGCTCGACAACCTGCCCTTCCTGCTTTCGGATACGGTGGGGTTCATCCGAAAACTGCCCCACCAGCTGGTGGAGTCGTTCAAGTCCACGCTCGACGAGGTGAGGGAGGCCGATCTGCTGCTGCATGTGGTGGACATTTCGCATCCCAATTTCGAGGAGCAGCTGGAGGTGGTCAAGCAGACCCTGCAGGAGATCGGTGCCGGGGAGAAACCCGTCTTCCTGATCTTCAACAAGGTGGATGCCTATACCTGCGTGCCGAAGGACGAGGATGACCTGACGCCTGCCACGCGCGAAAACCGTACGCTGGACGAACTCAAGAACAGTTGGATCGCCAAGGCGAACACCCCCTGCATCTTCATTTCTGCCCGGGAGAAGATCGGAATCGACAAGCTGCGGCGCGATCTCTATGGTATGGTTCGTGAGATACATGCGGGAAGGTTTCCTTTCAACAACTTTTTGTACTGATTCGTTTGGCGGTTCGGTCTAAATTCATAACTTTACTGTACTTAAACAGATAAAAGATGTTGCATATCCTCGATCAGCAAAACACGATTCTCAACAAGTTCGTCGCCGAATTGCGCGACGTGAACGTCCAGACCGACAGCATGCGTTTCCGGCGCAACCTGGAGCGCGTGGGGGAGGTGATGGCCTACGAGATCAGCAAGACGCTGCGGTACAGTACCGTTTCGGTGGAGACCCCCCTCGGGGAGGCCGAAGTGGCCCTGCCGGACGATCAGGTCGTGATCGCCACCATCCTGCGGGCGGGACTGCCCTATCACCAGGGGTTCCTGAACTACTTCGACGGGGCGCAGAACGCTTTCGTTTCGGCCTATCGCAAGTACAGCAAGGACGGAACCTTCAACGTGAAGGTGGAGTATATTTCCTGCTGCGACCTGACCGACAAGATCCTGCTGCTGGTCGATCCGATGCTCGCCACGGGGACTTCGCTCGTGCTGACCTATAATGCCCTGCTCGAAAAGGGCGGCGTTCCGCGCCACACGCACGTGGCTTCGATCATCGCCAGCGAAGAGGGGATCGAGTACGTCAAGAAACATGTTTCGCAGGAGAAGATGACCATCTGGAGCGCCTCGGTCGATCAGGAGCTTACGGTGAAGTCCTACATCGTGCCGGGAATCGGCGATGCCGGTGACCTGGCCTACGGCGACAAACTCTGAGATGCGGATTCGTATAGAATGGGGAAGCCCCCGGCGGAAACGCCGGGGGCTTCTTTTTATCGGATGCTAACCTGACCGAGTGTTCGGGTTCATCCGGCAGGGCGTGAAAACCTATCGGGGAGAATATATAATCGGCACAGACTTGTCGTTTTATTGTATCGCATTTTAAAGTGATATGGTATGTTTATTTTATGGAATATGATGAAAATAATGTCCTGCCGGATGAGCCCTTATGCAGTATGTTTTCAGGCGATATCGCCCGAAAGCCTGTAACGGGATTTGTCGAATACGAGCGTATCGGTGACCGGTTCGTGGTGGTAGGGTACGTATTCGAACACCTGCGCCAGGAGGATGTCTCCGGTGGAGGTCTTGTAGATCACGACGAGGATCGCCGAACTTTCGCTGTGCGGCAGGCCGACCAGGGCGTCGAAATCGCCCGCCTGTACGTATTTGTTGACGGTGTCGCGGTAAGCCGCGTCGAAAAAGAGTTCGTATCGTTTGAGGCGTTCGCCGGAGGGTTTGTAGACGGGGACAGCGGATTTTCCGTAGAGATTCATCAGTAGTTTGACGATTCCTATCAGGCCGAAAACCGCACCGGCCATCAGCACGGCCGAGGAGAGGTTGGGGCTGTTGTAGATGCCGGGAACCAGATAGTTCACCGCGAAGAAATCCGCTCCAATAAAAAGGAACAGGAGCGCCATCAGGGGGCTTTTCTTTTTGCAGACGATATTGTCGGGGTCGATCGAATAGATGGTTTCGTCGATGGATTGATATTCGGGATTCATGTTTTTTTCGCTTTTTCGTGTTTGGAAACAGATACGGCTCCGCCTCTCCCGTTCCGGGTGCGGTTTCCGGCGGACGCCCGGGGGCGGCCTGTGGTGAAAAGCGAAAGGTTAAATGAGTATTTTCCTCAGTGCGAAGACGTGGTAGTCCACGGCATGTCCGGAACGGACAGAGGGGCGGGAGAGTCGCTTGCAGTGATACCGTACGTGCACGTCGGTACCGGTGTCCGGAGTGCAGAGTCCGGTTCCCCCGGCAGGAGCGTAGGGACGGACCGGCGTCTCGCTCCGTTCGGGAACGCTGATGCGTGCCCGTTCCGGATGTTCGAAAAACCGGATGTTGTCCTGCAGGTCGTTGAACGTCAGCCCGTCCTGCGTGCGAACGCTTTCGGTTTTTTCCGTCCGGGGTGTTTGTTCCGGAGAGACGGCCGGGGAAAACCCGTATCCTGCCATGATCCACAGCAGGGCGAACAGTAGTCCCGAAAAATAGGCCGCGAAAGTGCGCATACGATTCTCTCTTTCGGACAAATATAAACTATTTTATCGAATGAAAGGTTTTTTGCGGTGAAAATTTCATGTGTCCGGACCGGATTTTCCGAAAAAAAGACCGCTCCGAACATGCGGAACGGTCTTTTCGAAGGAACCGGAAGCCGAACCGTCGGCTTCCGTTCGCGGATATTATTCGTCCTTGTCCGTGTCGGAATAGGCTTTGAGGAGCTTCTCCTGCACGTCGGCGGGAACCTGCTCATAGGAGGTGAACTTCATGGTGTAGGTGGCCCGTCCGTTGGTCAGCGAACTGAGAGTGGTGGAATAACGGTACATTTCCGCCAGCGGGACGCGGGCCGTAAGGCGGTCGAATCCCTTGTCGGAAGTCATGCCCTCGATCATGGCGCGGCGGTTCTGCAGGTCGCTCATCACGTCGCCCATCTTGTCCGAAGGGACGAGCACTTCGACGCTGTAAATGGGTTCCATGATCTTCGGACCCGCCTTTTTGAAGGCCTCCTTGAAGGCGTTCCGGCCGGCCAGCTTGAAGGAAATTTCGTTCGAGTCCACGGGATGCATCTTGCCGTCGTAGACCACCACGCGGATATCGCGGGCATAGGAGCCGGTCAACGGGCCTTCGTCCATCTTCTCCATCACGCCCTTGAGGATGGCGGGCAGGAAGCGGGCGTCGATCGCGCCGCCCACGATGGCGCTGTAAAACTGGAGCGTGCCGCCCCATTCGAGCTGGTATTCCTCCTTGTTCTTGACGTTGACCACCAGCTCCCGGCCCTCCACCTTGTATTTCGAAGGTTCGGGCATGCCTTCGTAGTAGGGTTCGATCACCAGATGCACCTCACCGAACTGCCCGGCGCCTCCCGACTGCTTCTTGTGACGGTAGTCGGCGGCGGCCACCTTGGTGATGGTCTCGCGGTAAGGGATCTTCGGGGCGAAGAACTCCACGTCGAGTTTGTACTGGTTGGCCAGCGTGGTTTTCAGAATGTTCAGGTGGTGTTCTCCCTGGCCCTGTATGATGGTCTGCTTGAGTTCTTTGGAGTAGTCCACCAGGATGGTCGGGTCCTCGTAGCGGGCCTTGTTCAGCGCATCGCCCAACTTCTCGTCCTCGCCCGTTTTCGTGGAGCGGACGGCGGCCCGGTAACGGGGTTCCGGGAAGACGATCGGGGCGATCGTGACGGGAGCCGACGGGGCGCAGAGCGTGTCGTTCGTGCGGGTGCCTTTCAGTTTTACGGTGCAGCCGATATCGCCCGCCATCATTTCGCTCACCTTGATGCGGTTCTTCCCGGCTACGGCGAACAGCTGGGAGATCTTTTCGCGGCTGCCCGTGCGGGTGTTCAGCAGCTCCATGCCTTCGGTGAGCCGGCCCCGGATCAGGCGGAAATAACTGATTTCACCCAGATGGGGCTCGATGGCGCTCTTGAAGACGAACAGGGCGGTCGGACCCTCGACGTCGGCAGCCACCTCTTCTCCCTCCACGGTGCGGAAATTGGGAGCCTTGAGCGGGCCGGGGGCTACGTTGATGATGAACTCCATCAGGCGCTTGGTGCCGATGTCCTTCTTGCCCGAAGCGCAGAACACGGGCATCAGATCGCGTTTGGCCAGACCGATTTTCAATCCCGAGCGCATTTCGTCCTGCGTGAGGCTGCCCTTTTCGAAGTAGAGTTCCATCAGCCCCTCGTCGTTTTCGGCGGCCGCCTCGACCAGCGTGTTGTTGAGCTCTTTGGCCCGTTCCATCTCCGATTCGGGGATTTCCATCTCCTCGCGGATGCCCGTATCGTCCTTGAACTTGTACATTTTCATCATCAGCACGTCGATGAAAGTGTCGAAGCCGGGGCCCGGGTTGACCGGATACTGCACGATCACCGGCTTGACATGCGACGAGGATTCGATCGACTCCATAGTCGCCTCCCAGCTGGCCTTTTCGGCGTCGAGCTGATTGACCAGCGCGATGATCGGTTTCTCCTGTGCACGGGCGTAACGGGCCTGTATCTCGGAGCCCACCTCGAATCCGTTCTGTGCGTTGAAGACCATCACACCCACGTCGGCCACCTTGAAGGCGGAAAAGAGTCCTCCGCAGAAGTCGTCCGATCCCGGGGTGTCGATGATGTTGAGCTTGCGTCCCATGAACTCCGTGAAGAGGATCGTCGGATAGATCGAACGCTTGTAGAGATGTTCCAACTCGGTGTTGTCGGAGAGGGTGTTGTCCGTCTCGATACTACCCCTGCGGTCTATGACCTTACCCTCGAAGGCCATGGCTTCGGCAAGGGTAGTTTTTCCGGAGCCCGGCGCTCCGATCAGCACGATGTTCTTGATCTCGTTGGTCTGGTATGTCTTCATCGCCGATATGGTTTTAAAGTTTTAGAATTAGGTTCCTAAATATAGAAAATATAATGGAAAATTCATAATCATTCCCGATAATTGTCGTTTTTGAATTACTTTTACGGTCAGGTTTAAAAATCGGAAAGGTTGGAACGTTTTGCTATATATATAGGCAGGGTCGCGGTGTCGGCGGCGGCTTTGCTTGCTTTGGCTGGGTGCCGGAAGGGCGAATCCGTGGTCCGGGACACCGATAAAATAGACCGGTGGGTGTATCGGACTCTTGCGGAGAACTACCTGTGGAGTTCGCAGATGGCTCCCCTCGAAACCACCGATCCCTCGATGAGCCCGGAGCGCTATTTCGAAACGCTCCGCTACCGGGCCGACCGTTCGGTGGCCGTGGCCGACGACATCTACGGCGACCGTTTCTCGGCACTGAAGTATGCGGGTCCGGCCACACGCGGCGGAGAGTCCTTCTCCGATACGAAGAAGACCGATTTCGGTTTCGAGGTACGCTATTTCACGGGCAGCGACGGGATACGGTTCTGCCAGATACTCTATGTGCTGCCCGGCTCCCCGGCCGAGAGGGCCGGTATCCGGCGGGGAGACCGTTTCAACGGGATCGACGCATCGACCATGCCGATGAGCCGGTCGGTCTATTCGTCGCTGATGGCTGCGCAGCGGGTGACGCTTCGTTTCAACTATCCGCAGAAGAGGGACGTGACGCTGGAAAAAGGGGAGTATTACGATACGCCGGTGCTGTACCGGGCCGTTTTCGAAACCTCGCCGCGGACGGGGTACCTCGTCTTCAATCATTTCACGCCCGGGGAGGGAGACCGTTTCCTGAACGAACTGGATGATGCTTTCCGCTATTTCCGGGAACAGGGGATCGCCCATTTGGTGCTCGACCTGCGGTACAACGGCGGCGGGGAGCTGACGGTAGCCCGCCGGCTGGCCAGTCTGATCGCGCGGCGGGAGATGCTGGGACAGGTGCTGGTCTATAAGGAATATAACCGCTGTTTCGGGAATCCGGCCGCCTTCGAGGCGGAGCGGTTCCTCTCGGAGGGGGAAATCGGGCCGTACAACGCCGATGTGCGGCGCCTGTGCGTAATCACTTCGGAGAATACGGCGTCCGCCAGCGAACTGATCATTCACGGGCTGAAACCCTATTACGGGGAGGACCTGATCGTGATCGGCGAGACAACCGTGGGAAAGAACGTCGGCGGGGTGGAGATCACCAACAGCCGCTACGAATGGGAGGTGCATCCGATCACCGTCCGGATCTACGACCGGGACAAGGTCTCCGGATACGAGACGGGCATCGTGCCGGAACTGCCCGAGTTGGCTGAAGCCACCTACGACCGTCCCGATATCGGGGCGTTGGGCGACGCGGAGAACGATCCCCTGCTTCGCCGTGCGCTCGCCCGGCTGACGGGCGGCGAAGCAGCGTCGGCCGGCCTTCTCTCCCTGCAGGGATCGGTTCCGGTCCGGAGCGGGGGAGGGGCGACGGAAACTTCCCTGCCCGAACGGGGCCTGATCGAAGCCCGGAGGGCGGTTTACTGAGGTCCGGTGACGGCCGGGACTCTCGGTACCGAAGGCGTGCATGAAACAGAAAAGGCATCCGTACGGATGCCTTTTCTGTTTTCGGACCCGACGGGTCCTATTTGTTTTTCAGCGCTTTGTTGACCTGCAACAGGAGTGCCTGATAGTGCAGTCTGTCGTCGCCGGAAGCGGTGGCCGCTTTCGAGGAGGCCAGTTTCTGGATTTTGTAGGCCATGTCGAGCAGGTAGAGCTTCGAATTGTCGATGCTGTTCGTGTTGACGTTCTGCATGAATCCGTAGCTGTATCCGAAGGTGTTCAGGCGCATCTGGGCCGCTACGTATCCTTCGCCCTTTTCCTGTTCCACGCGGCGCAGCAGGTCGGCGTATTTTCTGACCAAACCGGTCTGATCGAGGTCGTACGCGATGATTTCATCTACCGAGGGAGTGTAGGCCAGGTCGTTCAGAAGCAGCAGGCTACCGCCTTTCTTATCCTCGAACGGTTCGACGGCCATGGTGGCCAGGAAGTTTTGCAGCGCCATGTCTCCGGCGGTGAGCCGGCGTCCCTTCAGCGAATTTTCGAACGCATTCAGGTAAAGGTCGTTCATGAACTCCTTGAGCGAGTAGGGGTTGTCGGAGATGTGGGCCGAAAGCAGGACATTCTTGACCAGTTTCTTCAGATCGGAGGCCACTTTGTCGCGCAGGAGCGTAGTCGGGTCGACGGACAGGGAGAGGTTTTTCCGCAGCTCCTGGTTGTTCAGCCAGTCGGCGTTGCGGTATTCGTTCATCACCCAGGCGAGAGACTGTTTCTGCACCTCTTTGGGGACGGAGAGGTGACGGTCTCCCTTCGTGCCGTCCTTCACTTCGGTCAGATAGATACCGCCCACGTTGTACATCACATTGCGGATGTAGCGGTAATACTGGTTGACGATGTGCGAATAGATTTCGTCGCGGTAGGTGAAGTCGTCGTCGTTCTTCACCCAGCCGTTGTAGTTGGCCAGGATGTATTTGAGGTTGGCGATGCCGTAGGCTCCCGCTTTCATCGGGTCGTCGCCCAGATCCTCTTCGAGGGCGCTCGGGTCGTAGCGGGCGAAGATCTGCTGGCGGCCGTACCGGTAGAGCGGATCGCCGGCCTTTTCATCCACCCAGCTTTCCACGGTGGCCTTCTCGTCCCAGGCCGAAGTGGCTCCTTCGACGGGCTGATAGCTCCACTTGACGAGGAAATAGTCGCCGATACCCAGAGCGGGCGGATTCAGGTTGACACCCTTGTCCTGCGGCTGGGCCACATAGTTGAACCGTGCGTAGTCCATGATCGTGGGGGTCGTTCCGTACTTTTGGGTGAAGGTCACCGAGCGGAGCGAATCCACGGGGAAGGCGGACGATGCCCCCATGTTGTGCATGAAGCCGAGGCAGTGTCCCACTTCGTGTGCGATGACGTATTGCAGCGACTCCCGCAGTTTCTCGTCGGTCAGCTTGCCTGTCCGGATCGACGGGTCGAGCTGCGCGGTCTGCACGTAGCGCCACTGGTTGGTCAGTTTGATGACGTCGTTATAGACCAGTACGGTGGCATTGATGATTTCGCCGGTGGTCGGGTCTACCCATGAGGGACCCATGGCGTTTTCGGTGGTCGAGGGAAGGAAGCGGATGCAGGAGTATTTCAGGTTGTCCGGGTCGAATTCCGGATCATCCTTCGGGAAATCCCTCACCTGGATCGCGTTTTTGAATCCGATCGCTTCGAAGGCCTTGTTCCAGCTCAGAGTTCCCTCCTTGACGGGCTCTTTCCAGCTTTCCGGGAAGGCGCTGTCGATGTAGAACACGATCGGTTTGGCCGGTTCCACCAGCTCCCCGCGCTTGTAGGCCTCCGGATCGGAGGGCTCTATCCTCCAGCGGTTGGCGAACGAGTAGTTGAGCGAACCGTCCCGTTTCGTGGTGAAATGGAGCTTGTCCGTGGGGAAAACGCCCACCCGGGAGTCGGCGATGCGGGGCGTCATCTTCTTTTCGGGCAGCAGCAGGATCGACCGCGTGACCTTTGCGGTGACCGGTTCATTCTCGACGAATGTGAAAAAAAGGAACTTGATCGACACGTCGTAGGAGAGGGTCGATTTGATCGACACGTTGTCGTCGAAAGCCTTGATCTCGCCAAGCATGGAGTTGTTGCCTTTATAATTTCCCGTTACGTTCAGAATGCCGTAGTTGCCCAGGAAACTGAAAGGCTTGTAGTCGGAGAGGAACATGCCGGTCATGTCGATCACTACGGCCGTACTGTCTTTGTTCCATGCTTCGATCTTGTTCTTGGAAATGATGGAGCTGCCGTAATTCTTGCTTATGGCCTCTTTCAGGGCGGAGTTGTCCGCATCGACGGTGACCCCTACGTTCAGCTGTTTGAGCAGGACCAGAGAATCTTCCAGAATGAACTGCACGTGAAGCGGGTCTTTCTCCTTGTAACCCACGGTACCGAACGCCTGTTCCGAGATTTCGGTCAGGGTGGAGGCCATCAGCATTTCGCGGCCCAGGGTCGTCATCGGAATTTCGAAATAGAGTTTCTCTTTCACCTTGTGCAGGGTGATGAAGTTGCTTTTGGACGTGGTGGCGTCTTTCAGCAGCTTTTCGTAGGCGCTGGGTTTCGGCGTCTCTTTTTTCTCCGTTTCGGTTTTGGCCTCGGCTTTTTTCTTTCCGAACAGCTGGGCCGAGGCTTCCGGCTGGAAGGCGACGGCCAGCAGGGCTGTCAGCAGAATCAGTGATTTTTTCATATAAAAAGGTTAAAGTTTGAATGCGGTCGGAAGGTCGGATTGCCAAAAATAGAAAATTTTTCCGGCAATCCGACACTTGTGTTTCCTTTATTCCTGCGGGCCATGCTCGATGGCTTCCAAGTCGATTCCGTAGGCGTTTTTCAGATGATCGGCCACCATGTTCCGGCAGGTGTGGATCAGCGGATAGTTGGCCGCGGGATATTTCGCCTCCAGTTCCTCCCGGTCGTACCGCATGCACAGGAACAGGTAGAGCCTGTATGTATAGGCCGGGGTGAACGTGGAGATCGTCCCGTAAAAATAGTCGCTGAATTCATAGGCATCGTCCTTGAGCTCTCCGGGGAATCCCCTTTTCCAGTAGTGGTTGGGATCGTCCAGCTGATAACTGCCGGTGACGATCGCCGTTTTGAAGTCGAACTGATCGAAGAATCCGTCGGGCTCCGTGATCTTGCCTTTGTTGTAGGCCTCCGGGAGAATCTGCATCAGCGTCCTGACCCGGTACTCCTTCAGTTTTTCCGGATCGGTGGGGAACGTCGGGTTGTTGTCGTTTAAAATCGAACTCACCCAGAAGTCGATTCCGCTGGTGTAATTCAACAGGAACGCGTTGCCGTAGTTGGCCGCGGAATAGCCGTAGAAGTTGTAGACCAGGTAATAGAACGGCTTGAAGACCCCTTTTATGGCCGAAGGATTGAGATACCGGAAAATGTGGTCTCTCATGAAATTCATGTGGGCCTCCGCCTGCTGGTCGGTCAGTCCTTCGCCCGAATTGTTGCCGTTCAGTGAGTACCAGCTCCGGTTCAGGTCCATGGAGTCGATGTCCTTGTAGATCAGGTATACGCCGTATTGGTCGTGTATTTCTTCGGCGAACCGGTCCCATTCGGCGTCTCCCTGCGGGAATTCGAACCGGTTGGCGATCATGGGCGCGTCGGACGGCGTGATCGGGTCCTCCTTGTAACAGGAGGTGAGCAGGGCGGCTCCTGCCAGTATCAGATATATGAAACGATTTTTCATGGTTTTTCGTGTGTTGATGGGGTTGTTACTCTACGGGTTGTTTTCCGGAAGTCAGCCGGTTCTGAACCAGACCCCGGTTTTTGGCCAATACCTCTTCGGGGATCGGCAGCGTATAGGCCGGGTCGTTTTTCATCAATACCTGAACGACGGCCGGACCGGTAAAATTGCCCAGAGCATCCGTTTTACGGTACCGGTGGGTGATCTCCGGCATTCCGTAGCGGCGCAGGTCGAACCAGCGGTGGTTCTCGAAACACAATTCGGCCCGGCGTTCCCGGCGGATTCTCTCTATCAGGGCGTCACCCGAGAGATCGGACAGCGACAGCGGGGTGAATTCGCCCTGTTTGATCCGTTTTTCCAGCAGGTCGTTCAGAGCGTCCAGCGCCGTCTGGTCGTCCAGTTCGGGGTCCATGGCCGCTGCTTCCGCCAGGTTCAGGTAGGCTTCCGACAACCGGAAGGCCCGGGCGAAAGAGCTCGATTCGGGCAGGGTGCTGGTGGGCAGGAACGGAATCGCTTTGCCGTAAGCCAGGAAAATGGTGTCTTTCTGATAGGCGCCTTCCCTGAAAATATAGAAATCCTTTCTCAGGTCGTTCTCCCCGAAACATGCGATCAACTCTTTGGTGGCGTTGAAATACATGCCGCTCGGTCCTCCGTTGCTGTAATCGAACTGCGAGGAGTTGAACGTTTTGCCTACATAGTTGTAGTAGTCCGTGGTTTTCCCGTACAGCCAGATCGTTTCGGGCGAATCGGGAGAGATGATTCCGTAATAGGTCCTTTTGTTCGAGGCGTCGGGCGTGACGGGAGCCGGCAGCGAATTGAGGTCCAGCAGTGAGAAGCTCCAGTCGTGGATCACTTTTCCGGCATATTCGGCCGCTCCTTTCCAGTTTTCCATGTAGAGGTAGACCCGGGACAGGAGCAGCTGCGCCATGGGCAGGCTGACGCGGTAGTCGGGGCGGTATTGCTCGGACTCCGGGATCGACCGGAAATATCTCTCCGAATCCAGCAGGTCGGATACGATCTGTTCGTACACCTCCCGGACGCTGTTTCTGGGGACATCCAGTCCTTCGATGTTGCTGTCGGTTTTCAGCGGTACGCCGGGTGCCTCCGGATTGTAGTTGTACGGCTCCCCGAAAATATTTACTAAACTAAAATAATAAAATGCACGTAAAGCGTAGGCCTGGGCTTTCACCCGGTTCTTGTCGTTGTCGCTTCCGGTCACTTTGTCCACATAGTCGAGCGCGGCATTGGCGCCGAGGATCAGTTCGTAATGGTACTGCCACAGATTGTGGTAATATCCGCCGTAGGACCCTGCGAACTCCCGGTACTGGGTAAACATGTCGGGCTGCCAGGAATAGATGGCCAGGGATGCCCGCATGGAGGTGAGGTCGAAAGAGTAGACGCTTCCCGGCTGCATGGTGAAGGTGATGTCGTCGTCCAGCAGGTTCAGCATGGCGGTGATGTCGGTGTAGAGTTCGGTGGGCCGGGGATAGGCGGTTCCCAGCAGCATGTCGTCGATGCTCTGCACGTCTTGCGGGACGAAATACTGCTGCGACTGGGGCTCCAGGAAATCGCCGCAGGAGGTGCAGAGTCCCAGCGTGAACAAAAAGGTCGTTATTTTGAGATTGATTTTCATGTCTTTGTGTTTTTTAGAATCCGATATTCAGACCGAAGGTGAAGATGCGGGCCCGGACTTGCTGGCCGGGGAGCTCCGGGTCGAATCCGTCGAAGCGCTTGCTGGCGATCACGAAGGGATTGGCCACGCTGAAGCTGGCCTGGAATCGCTGGAGGCCCAGCTTCTTGCACCAGTCGTCCTTCATCTGCCAGGTCAGCATCAACTGCTGGCAGCGCAGGAACGAGCCGTTCACGACCCGCAGGTCGGAGTAGTTCCACATCTGCATCCAGGGCATAATATTGGTGTTCGGCAGCGTGTACCGGTATTCGCTGCCGGTGATGAAGCCCGGAATGTCGGTATGCGCCTCGTCGCCCGGCTTTTTCCACCGGTTGAGCAGGTCGCGGCTCAGGTTGACTTCCGGAGAGGGCATCTGTCCCTGATCCGAGAAGCCGTCGTAGGGGGAGGGCAGACGCTTTTTGGCTCCCAGCAGGAGGGAGAAGTTGCTGCTGAAAAGGACCGATTTGTAACGGAAGTCGATCTGGAGTCCTCCGGTGAAGTTGGGAGTGCTCTGGCCGGAATAGACGAGGAATTCCGTGGGGTCCATATTTACGTCCGTCTCTTTGTCGATCAGGTTGAACAGAGGATGTCCGTCCTCATGGCTCAGACCTGCGTAGGAGAACGACCAGAATCCGGAGACGGGATAGCCCGCCTTAAGAATCTTGCTGCTGCTGCCGTTGAGGAATTCGTAGAGCGTGGGGGTCGAAACCGGATCGCCCGCCTTGTTGAAGTTGCGCGAGGCGTTCAGCCGGACCATCAGCCACAGGTCCTTCTTGTTGATGGGAAAGAACTCCACCGTGGCTTCGACGCCCCGGTTCTTGATGATGCCGCCGTTCACGTCCATCGTGGACAGGCCGTACAGATAGGGAATGTCGCGCGTTACGATGGCGTTCGACTCCCTCGAATAGTACTCGAGGATCACGTTGACCGCGCGGAAAAGCCCCATGTCCAGACCGAGGTTCCAGGTCGTGGTCTTCTCCCAGGAGAGGTTGTAGTTGGGCAGCTGGTAGATCGTGTTGGTGAATTGCTGGTAGAGGTTGTCGACCGTGCCGTATTCGAGGATCAGTTCGTTGCTGCGGTTGGTCAGGGCGTTGCCTTGGATGCCGTAGGTGGCGCGCAGGCGGAGCATGTCCACCCATTTGGCGTTGTTCCTGATCCAGGGCTCCTGGGCTGCGTCCCACGACAGTCCGAACGAATAGTTGGGGTCGAAACGCTTGTTCACGTTCTGTCCGAACCGGTTGGACATGTCGTTGCGGATGTTGGCGTTCAGCACGTAGCGGTTCTTGAACGAATAGGCTACGGTGGCGAAGTAGGAGACGAAATTGGTGACGTTCGGTTTGTAACCCCAGGACGGATTCAGGTTCGAATAGAGGTCGTTGAAAACTCCCCAGTCCGAGGGTATCTGTCCGTTTCCGATGGGTACCAGTTCATCCAACGGGGTGGGCATGGCCAGTTTGTTGCCCCGGTCGGGCGTGTAGCCCCATACCGTGTTGGAAATGGCCTTTTCCGTGGTCGAACGGAGCTCGAAGCCGAGCATGGCGTTCAGCCGGTGGTCCGCCTTGAACGTTTTGGAGAATTTCAGCATGTTGGTGGCGTTGTAGCTGCGCTGCGACACGCTGTTGGTATAGAGCTGGCCTCCGTAGGGCAGTATGGCCGCCCTGAACTCGTCCGTTCCCGGTCCGAATTCGTTGTAGTCGTATCCCCGGAACTCTTTGGCGATGTAATTGGTCTTTTCCAGGTAGTAGCTTTCGGCATTCAGATCGCTGATCGACATGCCGCCCTGCAGCTGGTAGGTGAGCCAGGGGGCGATTTTCCACTCCAGGTCGAGGGAGAAGGAGTAGTCCTTGCGTTCCGTGTTCGCGCCGCTGTTGTCCCGTTCGTTGATGACGTTGTAGCCGAAGTGGTCCCGTTGGTCGTTGAGCCGGTATGAGCCGCGGGCGTTGTAGAAGGCCAGGGACCCGTCGCTTTCGTAGGCGGGAATGGCGCGGCTGGTGGAGATGGCGTAATTGAACGGGTTCACACCGGTGAACGTCGAGGTGTTGCTGACGCTCCCGTTCATGTAGGCGCTGAGCCGTACGTTTTTGTGCAGCGTATTGGTCAGCGCCACGTTGGCGGAGTAGCGTTCGTTGTCGTTGCCGATCTCCTGGCCGTTCTCCTTCGTGTAGCTGAGCGAAACCCGGTAATTGTTTTTGGTGGTTCCGCCCGATACGCTGACGTTATGGTTGTGCGATACGGCCCGGCGGGTCAGGAGCTTGAGCCAGTCGGTGTTGCCCGTTTCGAGCTCCCTTCTGCGGGCGATGTATTCCGCTTCCGAGATCTCCCCCTCGTTCATCATCTTGATGATGCCTTCGTAGGTGTTCCACTGCTTGATGGGCTCGAACTGGTACCTGGTGCCGCTGTTGATCGCCTCGTCGGTGATCTGCATGCGCTCCTGCGAGTTCATCATGTTGAACATACCGTAGTTGGGGCGGTTGGTGATCGAGACGCTTCCGTTGTAGTTGACGCTCACCCGGTCGGTGGTGGCCTTTTTGGTGGTGATGACGATCACGCCGTTCGAAGCTCTCGATCCGTAGATGGCCGTGGCCGAAGCGTCCTTGAGGACGGTGATGCTTTCGATGTCGGCGGGGTTGAGCCACGACACCTGGTTGCCGATGATGGTGCGCAGCTCGCTCATCAGCGAGGCGTTTCCCTCCAGGTTGAGCGGCTCGGGCTGGATGATGCCGTCCACGACCCACAGGGGCGAGGAGTTGCCGAGAAAGGTGGAAGTGCCCCGGATCTCGATCGACGTGGAGCTTCCCACCCGGTTGCTCGTGTTGAGTACGGTCATTCCGGCGATCTGGCCCTGGAGCATCTTGTCGATGGTGGAGTAGGCCCCGATCTTGATGTCGTCCGCCTTGACCTTGGAGTAGGAACCCACCATGTCGGCGCGGTTGATCGTCTGGTAGCCGGTCACCACCACGTCGTCGATCTCCCCGATGTTCTCCTTCAGTACGATGCGGTACTCCTCCTTGCCCGGTTCGATCTTGACGTACTGGGTCAGCATGCCCACGAACGATGCCTGGAACATGGTGGCGTCCTTGGGCAGGAAGAGGACGAAATTGCCGGCGTTGTCGGCCGTGGTGCCGCGGTACGTCTCCTGGGAAAAGAGGGTCGCGCCCGGAATGGGCTGCCCTTTCGTATCGACCACCTTGCCCTTGACCGCCATGAGCGGGGTCTGCGACGGAGTCCGGTAGGGGCGTTTGGTAATGACGACGATGCCGTTTTTGATGTTGTAGGTGAAACTTTTCTGGGTGAGTACCCGTTCGAGCACCGTTTCCCAGTTTTCGTCCGTGGCCCTTACGCTCACCGGCTGCACTCCCTGGAAGAGGGCGGCGGTGTAGAGGAAGTTCTGGCCCGTCTGTTTTTTGATCTCTTCGATGACCTTTTCGAGCGGCACGTCCTGCATGTTCAGGGTCACCTGTTTGGCCGACTGGGCGTGTGCCGCGGAGAGATTGACGCACATGAACAGCAGAACCGCCGTTCCCATCCTCACGAGGCCGGAAAAAGTCCTTCGGCATTTCCGTTCCATAAGTAAACGTTTCATCATTACATGTAAGTGTTGGTTAAGATAATTATGTGGAAGGTGACGGCCGGCCGGAAGTGGAATGCCTGCCGGCTGTCGGTTATATGGTCGTCAGTTCGATGGTCGATCCCTCGATCCGGTAGCCCACTTCGCGGGTGGCGCTCAGAGCCTCCAGGAACACGTTGATGTTGTCGTACCGGCGGACGTTCCCCGTGAAACGCCTCTCTCCGATCGCCTCGTCGGCATATACGACCGAAACGTTGTACCAGCGTTCGAACGTGTTCATGATCTCTTTCAGCGGTTTTTCCCGGAAGACGTAGAGACCGTCTTTCCAGCCCACGAACTCCTCGACGTTCACCTGCTGTTTCAGGGTCCGGCCGTCGTTCAGTGTGACGATCTGTTCGCCGGGCGAGAGGTGGATCGAATCGCCGTTGCGGGTGGTGAACCGTATCTTTCCCGTCAACAGGGTGGTGGTGAGGCGGTCTTCGTCGGCATATCCCGTCACTCCGAACTCCGTTCCGAGTACTTCGATCGTTCCGGCTTCCGTGTCGACCAGAAAACGACGCCCGTCTTTCTTGACATCGAAATAGGCTTCGCCGCAGAGATAGAGCCTGCGCTCCTTTCCGGTCATGCCGGCCGGATATCGGAGGATCGTCCCGGCGTTCAGCCACACCTGCGTGCCGTCGCCCAGCACGAAGTGGAACTCTCCGCCGGCGGGAATTTTCAGTTCATGGTATACGGTGCTCTGTGTCGGCTCCTCGACCGAATAGGAGAGGGTGCCTCCCTCCGAGAGAATGTTCACCCCGTCTTTCTGCAGGGCGGTCGGCTGTTCGGGCGTGATGTCCACGCGGCTGCCGTCGGCCAGCGTCAGCGTGGCTTTGGGAGATCCTGGCGGTATGATTTCGGCGCGGGAGAGTTCCTGCCGGGGTTCGCCCGTGAGCAGCAACAGCGCGGAGGAGACGAGGCCGACCAGCAGGACGGCGGCGGCCGAAGTCCATCGGACTGTCCGGCGGAGCCGCTCCTTCAGGAGCCGGTTTTCGAAAGCGAGATACCCTTCCCGGGGGGAGAAGGCGGCATAGCGGTCCCACTCCCTGTCGAGGAATTTTTTCTCGTGCAGTTCTCCGTACACCTTTTTCAGGGCCGGGTCGCCGAGCATTTCGTTCAGGCGTGCCTCTTCCTTCGGGGAGAGTTTCCCCGTCAGGGATTTCCGCAGCAGTTCCGCGTCGTCGAAAAATCGTTCATTCATTGTAAGCGGGGTTATGGCAATTTATATAATACATAACTCCGTTTTTTAAATGACATCGGAGGTGAAAAAAATGCGTTTCGGACGAAATTTTACGGAAATGTTAAGAATGAAACACCGTCCGGCTTCTGCCGGCGCGTTACCAGAGCAGCAACAGATACATTTTGTTGCGCATTTTCGACCGGAGGTATTTGAAAGCCCGGCTGCGGTGGGTTTTGACGGTGTTGACGCTGACCTCCAGTTTTTGGGCGATCTCCTCCCACGAGTAGCCTTCGATGCTGAGCAGGATGACTTTCCGCTGTTCCGGGGAGAGGTTGTTGATGTGGACGTACAGTTGGCGGAGTACCTCCTCGCGGAGGGTGACCGCATAGAGCTCTTCGGTCGATGCGGACTGTTCGGCTCCGATTTTTTCGAGGATGCCGTTGCGGATATTGTTGTTGCGCAGGAAGATCAGCGTGTTGTTGTAACACGCCCGGTACAGGTATCGGGTCAGTTCGCGTTCGTTCACGAACCGTCGGTCGGACTTCCAGATGTTCACGAAAATCTCCTGGACGATGTCCTTGGCGCTCTCCCCGTCGCCGAGCATGTGCTGGACATAGTTGCACAAGGCCGGATAGTAATGGTCGAAAAGAACCTTCCAGGCTCCTTTGTCCTTGTCGTTCAGGCCGGATATGGGGAATATGTCCATCGGCGATTCCATCGGTATCGGTTACAAATATACGAATTACCCGGATATTTCCTGTCCCGTACGGGCGATATGCAAAAAACGGGCAACAAACGTATTCCCTCCTCCGTCGGAGGATCGGAAGCGGAAAATCCGGAGCGGGTCGTCCGCTATCTTGTCCTGTCCGGCATGAAGAAATTCGGTTGGGAAAGCGGCTGGGCCGGCATTGCCCGCCGGAGGGCAGAGTGACGGATCTTCCGTCCGATGAATCGGGATATTTCAGATGGATATGGCCGACCGTTCCAAAAGGATATATATAGGGGAGAATTCGGAAGAGAGGGCTTTGTGTGAAATACGCATGGAATTGTAGATCGATTTGAAAGGATGTTTATTGCCGGTTCTTTTTGTTGTGTAATTCGTTGTGAAAATCGATAAATTCCTTGCCGATTCTCCCTTTTGTGTGTAGACTGTCGGGGAGCCTAATCGCCCGATTGTCACATAATACATGGCAATTTGGACATACGATCAGAATGTTTGCTTCAGTGTCGGGACCATCGTAAGGCTTTCCGAGAGGTTTTATGTGATGTCCTTCCGAATAATAAACACGATGTGCGATTTCCAAACGTGTGCCGCACAGTTGGCATTTGTTGTCGTGGAGGTGTTTTTAAGTCTTTTATGATCTTTATACGTCTTATGATTTGGGCATAGGTGCCGATGCGTCTTTGGGCATGGTCTGTTTCTTCGCTCTCTTCCTGGATGAAAGACCTGTCCGTTAGGTATTTTCGAAATCCCCATCGGCCGTTTCCGATTCCCCGGGCGGAATAGAATAGGTCTGCTTGTCCGGTAAAAGCATCAGAATCGGAAGAGTGCTGTTCAATGGTTCTGCGAACGGAAGCTTTCCAGTTTTTTTTGAGTGAAACGTCCCGTATGCTTGCAACCGATCTGTATATATCAGGGAGAGATCCTTCGCCTCCGAGCAGGAGTAAGGCCGTTATGACATCGTCGATCCAGGGTTTCTCGTCTTCCATGGCGATTCGGATTCAGAAATTTCGAAACTTAGGTTTGGATATTATGCAATAGAAAAAGAGTCCGATTGTTCGGACTCTTAGTAGCGGGGGGAGGACTCGAACCTCCGACCTTTGGGTTATGAGCCCAACGAGCTGCCAACTGCTCCACCCCGCGGTATGATGTATTACTGACTGTAATTCAGTTCTTCCCTCAAAGGGATTACAAAAGTAACGCTTTTTTTCGTATTTCCAAAATATTTTTTCGGAATGTGTCCGGTCTGTGTCGTTTCCGGATTCGTGGTTCTCTTGTATTCAGTGCGTTCCGCGAAGATATTTTTTTGTGCCGGCTATGCCGTGGGGCGGGAGAGCGAGGCGGAAACGATCTCCGACAGGTCGTACACCGGGCGCGAGGCATTGCGTGCGATCGCTTTTTTGCAGAGAGGACAGGCGGTCACCACCGCATCAGCCCCGGTCGATTCCAGCGTAGCGGTCAGGGCCCGGCCGATTTTTTCCTGTCCGGCGTCGTCGATGGCCGTGTTCGCCACGCTGCTGCCGCAGCAGAGAGCCCCTTCCCGGGTCTCCTCCGGTTCCGTCAGCCGTCCTACCGCGGCGATCACGGCGCGGGGTTCGTCGTAGATGCCGCAGCCGCGCCCCAGTTCGCAAGGATCGTGGTAGGTGAACAGCTGCGATCCGGCCTCTACGTGCAGCCGTCCGCTTTCGATCAGCCGTTCGATGTACTGGGAGTGGTGAAGGACCTCGATGCCCGGCAGGTCGTAGTCTTCCCGGAACACCTTGAGGCAGATCGGGCAGGAGGTGACCAGCATGGTAATACCGTGTTTGTAGAAAAGTTCGCGGTTGTATTCCATTATCTTTGCTGCCGCATCCACCTCTCCGGAGAGTTTCAGGGGGCGGCCGCAGCAGACTCCCCCGTCGCGGTCGGCCCGCCAGACCTCTTCTCCGGCGGCCTCGAAAATGCGGTCCATCGCCTGCAGGATGCGGGGTGTGAGGAGGGTCATGCAGCCCGCGAAGTACCCCGTTTTCCCCGTGCCCGACGAGCGGTCCGTTCCGGCCAGGTAGGCATAGCGGTTGTCGGCCGGAGTGTTGCGGAATTTTTCACGGCTGTTGAGGCGCAGCGTGTTGAGTTCGATTCCCACCGGACATTTCGTCTCGCAGCGCCCGCACATCAGGCAGTTGTCTGCCACCGCCTGCGTCAGGTGCCCGTATCGGCGGTCACGCAGGAAGTAGACCGACTGCACGTTGTCGATCCCCGCATCCCGTTGCAGCTGGCAGGGGTCGATGCAGATGCCGCACCGGGAACAGGCTTCGAGCTGGAAACGGTCGAAACTTTTCTCCTTCGCTTCGCTTTTCACCCCGTAGCGGCGCAGGAAGATCAGTGGAATCTCCGTAAAGATGTGCATGTAGCGCGAGAAGGGCATCGCCACGAAGAAGACCCCGAGCACGATGGAGTAGAACCACCACGCCACGGGTTCTGCGGCCGCGAGCTGTTCCGGGGTGAGGACCGACGCCAGGGCCCGGCCGATACTGCCCGTGAGGAAACTTCCGCTGTGGTGCAGGCCGCCGGTGACGCTTTCGGCCGCGAGCCGTGCGGGGAAGATAAGCCACAGGGCCGAGAGGGCGATCCGGTCGCCGGGGGTGTGTTTCGTGGTGCGGCGCATGCCCATCATCTTCGAGCGCATCCGCTTGCCCCAGGCCAGCGCCACGCCCGAGAGGACGAACAGCAGCAACAGATCCATCAGGAAGGGGAACACACCGTCCGATCCGGCGTCGCTGAAGAAGTATTTGAAGAAAATGTGGGTGTGCAGCGGTGCGAACTCCCCGCCCAGATGGGCCGACGTTTCGAGCCATCCGACCGTGATGAGCAGGAACCAGCCGAACGCCAGGCTCATGTGCATGTAGCCCAGCACGGGATTGATCCAGAAGATGCGGCGGTGGAGCAGCGACTCCGAAAAGACTTCGCCCACGGCCCCGAAGGTCCTGGCGGTGAGGATGCCCCGCCGAAGGAGCTTCCGGTCCCCGGCCGGGAGGCGTATCAGCCAGCGGACGTATTTGTAGATCACGACCGCGAAAAGTACGGCGACCCCGATGGTGAAAGGCAGAACGAAATGGTCGTAATATCTCATCTCAGTAGTCTCCCAATTCGCGTTTGATGAGCAGCACCACGCCCCGGGTGTTGATGCCCCTCGGGCAGACCAGCCGGCATTTGCCGCAGAGCATGCATTTGTTCATCTCTTCGTAGGCCCCCTTGTATTCGCCCCTCCGTACGAGGGTGTGTACCCTGCGGAAGTTGAACGAGGTCAGGTTGCCCGCCGTGCAGGTGGCCGTGCAGCTGCCGCAGGCGATGCAGGCCTCCAGCTCCGGCATCTGTTCCCGGATGCGGTCGGCCGCCAGCAGATCGTTCTTGTCGAGGTTGATCGCTCTCGGCTGGTTGATGTTGAATCCCCACTGTATCATGGCCGTCCGGAGAGGTATCGGGCCACCCGGTCGGCGGCGGTGATCGCTTCGTTGAGGCTTTCGCCCACGTTCTTCGGCGCGGTGACCGTGCCTGCGTAGAAGATGTTCGGCGCCCCGGAGCAGACGTTGCGCAGGAACGAGTCCTGCGGACGGACGAAGCCGCTCGGCGCCAGCTCCACGGCGGGGCTCTCCGCGAAACGGACGTTGCCCGCCCCCGGTTTCATGCCTATAAGCAGGATCAGCATGTCGACGGTCATCTTCAGCGGACGTCCCACCAGCGTGTCTTCGGCTTTGATCTGCACCCGGTGGTCGATGGTCTCGCCCGCCTCCGAGATACGGCCGCGCACGAAACGGATGCCGTACTCCTGCTGGGCCTGGCGGTACATCTCCTCGTAGCCGGGACCGAACATGCGGATGTCCATGTAGAAGTTGTAGACCTCGGCCGCGGGGTAGAGCCTTTTCAGTTCGATGGCCTGTTTGACCCCCGTGATGCAGCACACGCGCGAACAGTGGCGCTGTCCGACCTTCTCGTCCCGCGAACCCACGCAGTGGAGGAGGGCGATCCGCTGGGGCTTCCGGCCTTCGGCGGTGAGCACCCGTCCCTCGTTGAACATCGCTTCGAGGTCGGCCGAAGTGTAGACGTTCGGGTAGATGCCGTAGCCGTACTCCTCCTTGAGCCGGGCATTGAACAGGTCGAAACCCGAACAGACCACCACGGCGTCGGCCTCCAGCCGGGTGCCGTCGGCCAGTTCCACGCCCCGTTCCCCGATCCGACTCACTTCGGTGTTCGTGCGCACTTCGGCGCCCGAACGTTCCAGCCGGGCCGAGAGCTCCCCGAGTACCTCGGACGCGGGGGTGAAGGTGGGAAAGAGCCGGTGCCAGCCCGTCAGCTTTCCGCCCGTGCGTTCCGACTTTTCGAGCAGCAGCGGGCTGAATCCCCGCTCCGCCAGCGATACGGCGGTCTGCATGCCGGCGATGCCTCCGCCGATGACGATCACTTTATGACTCATAACTGTATGTGCGAACTGTTGTTGACGAGCGCATCGGCGGGCTGGCCGATGAACTTTCCGTTTTTGCCGAGGTATTTGGCCGCCGGGTCGTAGCGGATACCCATTTTGTCGAGCAGGGGCTCCACGTTCACTTGGTGCATCTGCATGCCCAGTTCCCACGGATCGTAGCCCAGCACGAGCCCGGCCATCTCCTCGTAGGTGAGCACGGGGATACCCTGCCCGTCCTGTCCGTAGACCGTGCCCTCCATCTCGGCGATGGTGTACTGCCACTTGTCGAGGAACATGGCGCACCCCGGGCAGTTGGCCACGATGAAGTCGGGTTTGTAGGGGGCCATCGACTCGAATTTCTTCTGGGAGTTGGCCACCGAATATCCGCGGTTGGCCTGCACCAGGTAGTTGCGGAATCCGAAGCCGCAGCAGTGCCGCCGTTCGGGGTAGTCGATCACCTCACCGCCCCACGATTCGATCATGCCGGCCAGCACGTAGGGGAATTCCGAACCGCCGAAGCCTGTTTTCGGGAATATCTTGGCGTAGTGGCAGCCGATGTGCTCGACTACGCGCAGGGGGCGGCCCGTTTCGGCGTTCACCAGTTTGTGGCGGGCCTTGCGGGCGATCTCCTCCCGGTGGTGGAAGACGATGTCCGAGGTGTGCGCGATGCTTTTCGGTTTTTTGAACTCCCGCCCCGTGGCTTTGTAGAGGTGCTCGCGGGCGCGCTCCTCGGTTTCGGGAAACTCGTGCCACATCTCCATCGCTTCGTTGTAGATGCCGAACGAGGTGATGCACGAAGAGATGAAGTTCTCGTATCCCGCCTCGGTCATCAGCGAAAACTGGCGGGCGATCACCGTCATGATGGTCTCCAGCGGCACGATGTCCGAGTGGTAGCCGATGCCCGTGCAGGAGGTGTGGATCGCCTCCTCCTTCACGTTCCGGTTCAGGTCGTTGCGCATGATGTTGAGGAATGCGGCTTCCGATCCGGGGAAAAAGTTCTGCCGGATGCAGCTGCGCACGTAGAAATAGTCGTCGTCCGCGATCTCCTTCTGGTATTCCGTCCAGCTGTTTCTCATGGCTCAGTGGTGTTCCCCGCTGTTGGCGGTGTAAACATGGTTGAAATAGTCGTCGTCCGCCGAAGGATAGCCCATCTCCCGGGCCTTCCGCTCGGAACACTCCTCGATGTGGTCGAAGAAGGCCCTGCCTCCCGTCACTTCGAAGATGCTCCGCAGCTCTTCCATGGACTTGTCGTCGATCCGGCGCAGGGCTCCTTCGCCCTCCCGCCGGTAAACGGGGGTGAACTGTTCGTACACCTCCTGATCGTGTTCGTAGATCCACTCCCACACCGGTCCCTGTTCCGGGTGCATGGCCGGATTGACCAGCCTGGGGTGTACGCAGAAACCCGTGGTGAGGATGCTTTCGCCGATCGTGCGTTTGAGGGCGAGCTGCTGGCGTCCCTTTTCCGACTCGACGAAGAAACCCAGCTTCTGCGACAGGGTGCGCAGCGACTGGATGACGTAGCCGGGCGTATTGCCCCGCGGGCAGCGCGGACGGCAGGACATGCATTCGCCGCAGTACCAGATCGTGTCGCCCTTGAGCAGCGCCTCGATCGCGTCGTCGTCCCGGGTCTGGACGGTGCTGACGATCTGGCGCGGGTCGTAGTCGTAGAATTCGGCGGCCGGGCAGACTCCCGTGCAGACCCCGCAGTTCATGCAGGCCGTGAGGCCCTCTTTCATCCGCACGTCCTGCATCAGCATGTCGAAATATTTACCCATGGACAACGCTCCTCTTTATCGGTTCTGAATTTGCGTAACAAATTTATTACCAATAATTAGGGTGCGGAGTGGCGGTTATGCCTATTTTCGGTGGGTATAAATGCGTATTTTCCGGCCTATTTTCCGGCTTTAGGGCAGAGTACGCGCAGGGCGCCCTTCTCGCAGGTGATCTCCAGCGGGAAGGCGGGACCGGGCTGGCCGTCGATGTCGGTGGTCTCCGGCGTGACCGATTCGGCACTCAGGCGGCTGCACCGGATGTGCACGATGCCGGAAGGGTAGGTGCTCGCCGGCCGCGAACGGGACATGGCCATATATTGGAAGACCGTCCGCACGGTTTCCAGCGGATTGTCGCCCTTGACGATCAGCACGTCGAGCAGTCCGTCGTCCGGTTCCGACAGGTAGGCGAGGCGGAGCTGTCCGGCCGTCTTGCCGTTGAAGACGAAGAAGATGAGCGAACTGCCCGAGAAGTCGCCGCCGTCGGTCGTGATGCGGATGTGCATTTTGCGGAGTTTGGAGAGCTCTCCGATCCCCCCCACGTAGTAGGCCAGCTTGCCGAAGGTGTTTTTCAGGATCGTGGGCGTACGCTGCGATACGTCGGTGAAGAGGCCGCAGCTGAACACGTTCACGAAGTAGAGCCCGTTGGCCCTTCCCAGGTCGATGCGGCGGATCTCCCCGCTCAGCAGGCGGCGGCAGGCCTGGCCGACATCCTGGGGAATGTCGAGCATCGAGGCGAAGTCGTTGGCCGTTCCGGTGGGCAGCATGGCGATCGGAAGGTCGATCTTCCTGCTTTTGAGCAGGTTGACTACGTAGTTCACCGTGCCGTCTCCGCCGGCGATCAGGATATGGTGGTAGCTGAAGTCGAGGTCGCCCGCGATCTCCTGGTCGGGATTCCCTTCGAACGTGAGCCGGTAGGGTACGATCGAATAGCCCTTGCGCTGGTATACGGCGATGATGTCGTCCAGCCGTTCGGTCACCATGTTCTCCCCCGAGGCGGGGTTGTATACGAATTTCACCCGTCTCATCGCTCAATCCCGGATGATGTGTCGTTCGAGGGCGGGCGAAACGTAGGTCTCGAAACGGCCTGCGTCGTCCGTGTAAACCAGGTATCCCATCAGTTCGGGGTGGCGGTTCAGCAGCTCGATCGAGCGGTCGAGGCCGATCACCATCATCAGGGTGCCGTAGGCGTCGGCCAGCGTGGCGTTTTCGGCGATCACCGTGGCCGAGAGCAGGTTGCTGATCTCGCTGTATCCGGTTTTGGGATTGATCGTATGGACGATCTTGCGTCCTTTCGAGTCGGTGTGGTATTTCCGGTAGTTGCCCGAGGTGGCCAGTCCCAGTCCCGTCAGGCTGAGTTTTACCTGCATGTCGGCCCCGGGGGTGAAGTTCCCTTCCTCGGGTTTGTCGATGCCGACCCTCCAGTCGGTGCCCGAAGGATTGGTTCCCCGGCAGAATATCTCGCCGCCGATCTCCACCAGATACTCTTCGATTCCGTGCTCTTCCAGCAGGCGGGCCAGCATGTCGGCCGAATAGCCCTGCGCGATGGAGCTCAGGTCGATCTGCACGCCGGGCATGGTCCGCACCAGCCGTCCGTTTTCGATCCGGATCTTTTCGTGGCCCACATACCGCAACAGGGAGTCGATATCCGGGTCGCCGTCGCACTCCCGGCCCGTGAATCCCCACGCTTCGAAGATCGGTTTGATCGTGATGTCGTACATGCCGTCCGATTCCCGGCTGATCTTTTCCGCCGTCTCCACGCAGTAGGCGATATGCGCGTCCACGGAGTCGGTCTCCCCCCGGTTGATGCGGTTGAGCAGGGAACTGTCGTTGAACAGGGACACCGAGCGGTCGATCACCCCAAGCAGGGAGTCGATCGCCTGCTGTATCTCGGGGCGCTGGCGGTCGCTCTTGACGACGATATGGTAGGTCGAGCCCTGGGCGAAGCCGTCGATCGTGGTGACGGTGTCGCCCGTACGGACGCAGCCGCTCCCGAATACGGCGCCTGCGAACAGGGCTGAAAGCGTGTATGCGAGTTTCTTGCTCCCTTTGTGCATGGTCGTGGGGTTTGAATCGGGAACAAAGATAACAAAACTTTACAATGTGCGGCAATAAAGTATGCCGCCCTCGTCGCGCACCACCTCCACTTCGGTGTCCTTCGGGATGAACAGTCCGTTTTCGGCCGCGGCTTCGTAGAGCCGGTCGCCGATCCGGATCCGGCCTGTCGGTTTCAGCACGGCGGTCACCACGCCCCTGCTGCCCACCAGACGGCGGTCCGTCACCCGCGACACGTACGCTTCCCCGAGACTGGAGGTGAGCACGACCCGCTCCCGCAGGCGCGAATGGCCGGTGAGGAAACGGCGTCCCAGCCAGATGGAGAGCACGAGCGAGAGGGTGGCGCTGACGATCGTCACGGCCACGGGCCGCACCACATAGCCTGCGGAGAGCTGTCCCGAGGGAATGTAGCGGAGCAGGTCGGTGTCGATCGCCGCGAAGGCGAGTCCCAGTACCAGGGCGATGATCCCCACGATGCCCAGCACACCGAAACCGGGCGTGACGAAGATTTCCAGTGCGAGCAGCACGATGCCCGCCAGAAAGAGCAGCAGCTCCCAGTTGGCGGCCAGCCCTTCCGCATAGAGGGGGGCGAAATAGAGCAGGGCGCCACAGACGGCCGCCGCGAGCGGAAAGCCAATGCCCGGGGTCTGGAGTTCGAAATAAATGCCTCCGACGATGAGCATGATCATCACGCCCTGGAAAGCGGGGTTGGTCAGAAAATCCAGAAGGGAGTCCATGCCTGTGGGATGGTACTCCCTGATTTCGGGATCGTCCGTCCCGGCCCGGAGGAGCACCTCCCTCACCGACGAGGCCTTCCCTTCGCAGAATCCCCATCGGATAGCCTCTTCCGTGGTGAGCGTCACCACTTTGGACGAGTCGTCCAGTCCCGGTACCACGATCCCCGGATCGACCATCGCCTCGGCGATGTGCGGGTCCCGCCGCCACCGCCATACGGTGTCTCCGCCGTGGATTTCGGCCACTTTGCCGTGGGCCTCGGCCGTGGAGCGCATCATGCTCCGCATGAAGCTCTGGTATTTGTCGGGAACCGCGTTTCCCTGTCCGTCCACCACCGTGGCCGCCCCGATGCTCGCCCCTTCGCGCATGTAGACCGAATCGGCGGCCAGTGCGATCAGCGCTCCGGCGCTCGCGGCCTGATTGTTGATGAATACGTAGACGGGAAGGGGATAGTTCAGGATACGCGTGCGGATGGTGTCGGCCGCATCCATCACGCCTCCGTAGGTGTTCAGGTCGATCACCACCCGGCAGGCACCCCACGCCTCGGCCTCCTTCAGGCACTTCTCCGTCAGGCGCACGGCCGACGGCATGATCTGGCCGTGGATCGGGAAAACGTACACTTTTTCCGGTGCGGCGCCCTCCCGGAGGGTCGTATCGGCCGGCACGGTCCGGACAGTCGTGTCGGAAGCCGCCCTGCAAAGGATGCCGCCCGCCAGGCAGAGCAGCGAGAGGAGTATCGGTCGGATCGTCGGATGCATGGGGATGTTTTTGAGGGGGAACTCCGGCAAAGATAAAAAATTTGATAATAAATTGGTTGGTTGTCAAAAATAATATACCTTTGCACAACGCTTTGGTGGCATTCGGTAAGGCGGATCCATCGTAAAGTGTGTTAAAACAATCTTATTTATTATGAGCTATTTAACAGCAGAGAAAAAGCAGGAGCTTTTCGGTCAGTACGGAACGTCTAAAACCGATACGGGTTCTCCCGAGAGCCAGATCGCGTTGTTTTCCTACCGTATCAGCCACCTTACGGAACATCTGAAATCGAACAAGCACGACTTCGGTACGCAGCGTGCATTGCTGCGTCTGGTCGGCAAGCGCCGCCAGTTGCTCGAATACCTGAAGAAAGTGGACATCGAGCGGTATCGTGCCATCATCAAGGCGCTGAACCTGAGAAAATAGGCTTCCCTGCGAAGAGAAGAGGAATGAAGGCAATTTTGTTGATTAAATTGCCTTCATTCTCTTAAAGAATGAGACATTTAGAGGAAAAATAGCTAATTATGATGTACAATGCAACACAAAAGGTGATCAGTCTGAGCGGAGGCCGCGAGATTGTCATCGAAACGGGCAAGCTTGCCAAACAGGCCGACGGCTCGGTCGTGGTGAAACAGGGCGATACGATGCTGCTGGCCACGGTGGTGGCCGCCAAGGAGGCCAAACCCGACTGCGACTTCATGCCGCTGCAGGTGGATTACAAGGAGAAATACGCCGCCTGCGGTCGTTACCCCGGCGGGTTCCTCAAACGCGAGGCCCGTCCCAACGACAGCGAGATTCTGGTAGCCCGTCTCATCGACCGTGCCCTGCGTCTCCTCTTCCCGGCCGATTACCACGCCGAAGTGTACGTGACCGTCAACCTGATTTCGGCCGACAAGGACATCCAGCCCGACGCGCTGGCCGGACTGGCCGCATCGGCTGCGCTGGCCGTGTCGGACATTCCTTTCGGAGGTCCCATTTCGGAGGTTCGTGTGGCGCGTATCGACGGACAGTTCGTCATCAATCCCACCTTTTCGCAGATGGAGCATGTCGATCTCGACCTGATCGTGGCCGGTACGCTGGACAACATCATGATGGTGGAGGGCGAGATGAAGGAGGTTTCGGAGGAGGTGATGCTCGAGGCCATCAAGTTCGCCCACGAAGAGATCAAGAAACAGTGCGCCGCGCAGGTCGAGCTGAGCAAGGAGCTGGGCAAGGACGTGAAGCGGACCTACTGCCACGAGACCAACGACGAGGAGCTCCGCCAGCTGGTCATCCGGGAGACCTACGACAAGGCGTACGCCATCGCCCGGGGCGCCAGCTCGAAGCACGAGCGGATGGACGCCTTCGATGCGCTGGAGGCCGAGTTCGCTTCGCGCTACACCGAGGAGGAGCTGGTCGAGAAACTGCCCCTCATCAAGAAATATTTCCATGACGACGTGCTCAAGAAGGCCATGCGCAACATGATCCTCGACGAGGGCATCCGTCTGGACGGCCGCAAGACCGACGAGATCCGTCCCATCTGGTGCGAAGTGGGCTACCTGCCCGCCGCCCACGGTTCGGCCATCTTCACCCGCGGCGAGACGCAGTCGCTGACCACTGTCACGCTGGGTACGAAACTCGACGAGAAACAGATCGACGAGGTGCTGGTGCAGGGCAGCGAACAGTTCGTGCTGCACTACAACTTCCCGCCTTTCTCCACGGGCGAGGCCAAGGCCGCACGCGGTCTTTCGCGCCGCGAGATCGGCCACGGCAACCTGGCATGGCGTGCCCTGAAGCCGATGGTGCCGGTGGGTGAGGAGAATCCCTACGCTGTCCGGGTGGTGTCGGACATCCTGGAGTCGAACGGCTCTTCCTCGATGGCCACGGTCTGCGCCGGCACGCTGGCCCTGATGGACTCCGGCCTGAAGATGAAAAAGCCTGTGTCGGGTATCGCCATGGGGCTGATCTCGGACTCCGCGACCGGAAAATATGCCATTTTGTCCGATATTCTGGGTGACGAGGACCACCTGGGTGACATGGACTTCAAGGTGGCCGGTACGCGCGACGGCATCACCGCCACCCAGATGGACATCAAGGTGGACGGTCTCTCGTACGAGGTGCTCGCCAAGGCGCTCGAACAGGCCAAACGGGGCCGCATGCACATCATGGACAAGATCACGGAGACGATCGCCGAGCCGCGCGCCGACTTCCGTCCCTTCGTTCCGCGCATCGTCCAGATGGTGATTCCCAGCGAGTTCATCGGTGCCGTGATCGGCCCGGGCGGCAAGGTGATCCAGGAGATTCAGAAGGCCACGGGTACCACCATCACCATCACCGAGGCCGACAATAAGGGATACGTCGACATTTTCAGTCAGGACAAGGACGGTCTCGATGCCGCCTACGCCCGTATCAAGGGAATCGTGGCGATTCCCGAGGTGGGTGAAATATATAAAGGTAAGATCAAGTCGATCGTGTCGTTCGGCGCTTTCGTGGAGATTCTGCCCGGCAAGGACGCCCTGCTGCACATCTCGGAGATCGACCACAGGCGTTTCGAGACCATGGAACAGACCGGCCTGAAAGAGGGTCAGGAGATCGAGGTGAAGCTGATCGGGGTCGATCCCAAGACCAACAAGCTGAAATTGTCGAGGAAAGCCCTGATCCCTAAGCCGCAGAAGGCGTAGTGGCATAGAATTTGACACGTCGGTATCCGTAGGAAACGTCTGCCGGCGTGTCGGATTTTTTTCACAAAAGTTGCACGTTATCTGAAATATATTGTTATTTTTGTGACTACCATGTCCTTAACAGCGAGAGACAGTAAACAAATAAAAATAGTTAACTTATTTTAACGCATTGATTATGAAAAGATTGGTAAAAGTAAGCCTGATTCTTTCTTGTATGGCGTTGGTGCTTTCGAGCTGCAACTGCTACAAGAAGATGTTGAAGAAAGTTGATACCGTGCAAACTTCCTGCACTCCCGCGGTGCTGAGTCTGAAAGGTTCGACCGTGACGGCCGATATCAAGGTGACCTTCCCTCCGAAATATTTCGACGAAGTGGCCGTACTGAAGGTGACGCCCGTTCTGGTGTTCGAAGGCGGCGAGATCGCCGGTACCCCCAAGTTCGTACAGGGCGAGAACGTGAAGGACAACTACACCGTCATTCCGTGGAAGACGGGCGGTTCCTACACGCAGACCGTGACTTTCCCCTACGATCCGAAGGCCCGTCTGTCGACGCTCGAACTGCGCATGGAGAGCAAGTGCTCCAACAAGTGCAGCAAGAAGTATCGTGAGTTCATTCCGTTCGCTGCCATGCCGGTGGCACAGGGTATCAGCACCGTGCAGAACGATGCCAACCAGACCAGCTATCTGGTGTACATGCCCGATAACTTCAAGAAGGTGACCACGATCTCCCAGGATGCCGAAATTCTCTATCAGATCAACAAGGCCAACGTCCGTAAGGACCAGCTGACCTCCGATCAGATCAAGATGCTGAACGACTTCGTGAAGGAGAACGCCGACAAGGAGAAAGTGACGCTGGGCAATATCGCCGCCAAGGGTTACGCTTCGCCCGACGGTCCCGTGAAGTTCAACGACGAGCTCTCCAAGAAACGTAGCGAAACCGGTAAGGAGGCTTACAGCAAGCAGCTGGGTATGGATGCCAAATACGACATCGCTGCCTACGGCGAGGACTGGGACGGCTTCAAGGAGCTGGTGGAGAAATCCGACATCAAGGACAAGGAGCTGATTCTCCAGGTTCTCCAGATGTACAGCTCGCCCGTGAAACGCGACGAGGAGATCAAGAACATGTCGTCCGTATTCAAGGTGCTGGCCGAGGAGATCCTCCCGCAGTTGCGCCGTACGAAACTGGTCGCTACGGCCGACGTTCAGTCCAAGACCGACGCCGAACTGAAAGCCGCCGTGGATCAGAACGTGAATTCTCTGGATCTGGAGGAGATGATGTATGCAGCCACCCTGTATAAGAAGAACTCCGAAAAGGCCATGATCTACGAGGCAGCCGCCAAGAAGTACAACGACGCACGCGCTTACAACAACCTGGGTGTCGCTCTGGCAAAGCAGGGCAAGCTCGACCAGGCCAAGAAGGCTCTGGATCAGGCAGCCAAGTTGCAGTCCGCTCCCGAGATCAGCAACAACCTGGGTGTCGTCGCTCTGGCACAGGGCAACGTGGCCGAGGCCAAGAAATACCTCTCTTCGCTCAACACGAAGGATGCGAAACGCAACATGGCTCTGGTAGAGCTGGCCGAGGGTAACTACTCCGAGGCTGCCAAAGGGCTGAGCGGTTACAACCTGGCTGTCGCAGAGGTGGCCAACGGCAATCTGGCTAAAGCCAAAACGGCTCTGGCCAAGGAGAAGAGCGCCGATGCCGATTACCTCCGCGCCGTGATCGCCATGCGCGAGGGCGATTCGAAGGCCGCTATCGCCAACCTCAAGAGCGCCTTCTCGAAGAAGAAGAGCCTGAAGGAGAAAGCGAAGACCGACGTGGAATTTGCGAAGCTGTTCGGAACCACCGAGTTCCTGGCTCTGTAATCCTTGCGGAAAGATAAGAGAGACGGACGGCCGGAACGGGCCGTCCGTTTTTTTGTTTCCGAAGGTGCGTAACTTTCCGAATTATTCGTACCTTGTAGCTGCATTCCGGTTTTCTCCCTCCGGTTGTTCCGCGGCAGGGAAGGATTGGCCGGGAAGTTGCGGATAAACTGTAAAATTTCTTGGCTTATGGAATATGGCAATCAACTCAACCAGTACGATCTGACCGCCACGCCCGAGGCGGTGGAGAAGGTGCTCGTGCGGGCCCGGGAGCTGGCTCCCCGCAACGAGACGGCGGATGTCTATAAATTGTGTTACGGTTGCATCGACCTCACTTCGCTCGGCTGTACCGATTCCGATGCCCGCATCGGTGCATGGGTGCGCAAGGCGATGGAATTCGGGCGGCATTTCAGCGGGATTCCCAACGTGGCTTCGATCTGCGTTTATCCCAATTTCGTGGAGGTGGTCGGGTTGGCCGTCGGCGACGGCAATATGGCCATTACCAGCGTGTCGGGCGGTTTCCCTTCGTCCCAGACCTTCCTGGAGGTGAAGATGCTCGAGACGGCGATGGCCGTCGAGAACGGGGCCGACGAGATCGACATCGTCATCAGTGTCGGCGAGTTCCTCAGCGGCGAGTACGATCGTATGGCCAACGAGATCGAGATGCTCAAGAACGAAGTGGGTCCGGATACGGTGCTGAAAGTGATTCTGGAGACCGGCGAGCTGAAGAGTCCCGAACTGATCCGCAAGGCGTCGTTGCTGGCGATGATCGCCGGGGCGGACTTCATCAAGACTTCGACCGGGAAGGTAGCCGTATCGGCCACTCCCGAGGCTGCTGTGGTCATGTGCGAGGCGATCCGGGACTACCATGCGAAGACGGGCCGCAAGGTGGGTTTCAAGGCGGCCGGAGGGGTGCGGACGGCATCCGAGGCCGTGCTTTATTACACGATCGTCGAGACGGTTCTCGGAAAGGAGTGGCTCACGCCCTTCCTGTTCCGCATCGGAGCCAGTTCGCTGGCCAACGACCTGCTGGGTGCGATCGAGGGACACCCCGTGAAATATTTTTAGGCGATTGTAATCGGGAATACCTTAATTTTATATAAGGAGGTTTCCCGTCGGTTCACCGAAGGGAAACCTGCATGAAAAAAACTCCGCTTTCGGCGGAGTTTTTTTGTCCGGTCGCGGAAGTGTCCGTTTCGCGCGGGCGGTCTTTCCTCGGGAAGGGCTTACAGCCACTTCTTCCATTTGAAATAGACGTAGGTGAGGCACGATACGAGCACCATCAGCCCCAGTGCGAAGACATAGCCGTATTCCCACTCCGTTTCGGGCATGTGTTTGAAGTTCATGCCGTAGAGGCTGGCGATCATGGTCGGGGGCATGAAGAACAGGGCGGCCACGGTGAAGATTTTGGTCACGTTGCTCTGTTCGATGTTGATCAGACCCAGCGCCGTGTCCTGCATGTAGTCCAGACGGTCGGAACTGAAATCGGCATGGTTGATGAGCGAGTTGACGTCCTTGATCATCAGCGACAGTTTGGGGTAGATGTCGTTCGGGAAGCGTTCGCTGCGCAGGATGCCCGAGAGCACCCGCTGGCGGTCGAAGATGTTCTCCCGGATCAGCATCGTGTTCTCCTGCAGGTGGTTGATCCGCTTGATGACCTCCTTGTCCACGCTTTCGTTCATGCTGATGTCCTTGCTGAGCAGGGCGATCTGGCGGGCCAGCGACTCCACGAGGTCGGCGTCGAAGTCGATCCGCACTTCGAGGATCGAGATCAGCAGATGGTATCCCGTGGGATAGCTGCGGTAGTTCATCTGCAACCGTTTGGCCGCCTCGCTGAAAGTGCGGAATTCGGAATTGCGCACCGAGATGAGCACCCCCTCGGAGATGATGAACGAAACGGGTTCGATCACGAAGCTCTCGCCCGTGGGCAGAAAGAAGTTGGAGTTGGAGATGATGGCGTTTTCCGTCTCGGAATATTTCGACGTGCTCTCGATCTCCTCGACCTGCTGGCGGGTCTGGAGGTTGATCTCCATGAAGTTCTCCACGGCCTTCTGTTCCTTGATCGTGGGCGAAAGCATGTCGATCCAGAGAATGTCGTCGTAACCCAGATCGTCGAACAGCTTGATGTCGGCGTTGCGGACGATCTTGTTGTATTGTTTCAGGTAGATGGTAATCATGTTCTCTCTTTTTACGCGTTCATAACCCGGTTTTCCGAACGGAGGGATTGTTCCCCCGCACACCTTCAGCCGGGATTGACGCGCGGACACCACTTCATGCCCCTGTTCCAGCGTCGCCGGAGGGCACGTCGTTTCTGCCTGGAAAAAAGAGAGTCGGACGGACGGGGGGACGGCAATATCATCCCTGCGGCGCACGGATTATCCGCGCGCAGGACGGGGCCTGTCGACAGGACGGCACCCGCATAAGCAGCCGTCGTTATTCTGCGCCCCACCATCGTCCATACAGAGTCGAAATTTCGTTTAACAATCGGGGATGTGTTTTGCCCGGATTCCGGCCGTCCCGATGACGGCCGCGGAATCCGCCCCTTCAGGCGCTACGAAGGTACGAAAAAATGTCGAATATGGTACCCTTCCGGTACAATTTCCGTGCAATCGGCGGGTGTTTTCGGCTGGCGGGACTACTTTTTGGGCTTTCTTCCGGGGTGTTCCGCTTCACGCCGGGCGGCCAGGTCGAGCGCGTTTTTCTTGTCGAGATTGTCGATCAGCGCTTCGGTCAGGTCGATGCCCGACTGTGCGGCCAGATGCAGAAGCACCCACAGCACGTCGCCCAGTTCGCCCGCCATGTCCGCCCGCAGTGCCTCCTGGTTCTGCGACGGATCGCCGTGCCGCAGGGCGATCACGCGGGCCAGTTCGCCCACCTCTTCCGTCAGGGCCGCCATATTGGTCAGCTCGCTCCGGTAACGCGAGGGATGTTTGCCCACCCACGCTTCCACCAACTCCTGCGCCTCTTTGATCGTCATCGTTTCGTGCCCTGTTTTTGCGGTTAATATTCCCTGTTTTTCGAATCCATCCAGATCGTCACCGGCCCGTCGTTCACCAGCTCCACCTGCATGTCCGCGCCGAATACGCCCGCCGCCGGCCGTCGGCCTGTTTCCCGCTCTAGAGCCGCGAGGAACGCCTCGTAAAGCGGACGGGCCACGGTCTCCCCGGCCGCACGGATGTAGGAGGGGCGGTTCCCCTTGCGCGTGGAGGCGTGCAGGGTGAACTGGCTCACGGCCAGCACTTCGCCTCCGGCTTGTTTCAGGTCGAGGTTCATCACGCCCGCCTCGTCGTCGAAGATGCGCAGCCGGGCCGCCTTGCCTGCCAGGTAGTCGATGTCCTCCTGCGTGTCGGCCTCTTCGATGCCCGCCAGGATGAGCAGCCCCCGGCCGATCGAGGAGCGGAGGTCGCCTCCGATCGTCACCGATGCCCGCGTGACCCGTTGTATCAATAACCTCATGGTGCGATGTGTCTGTTCCGGTGACGAAATTAACACAAAAAAACGGGAACCGGAAATTTCTCCCGCTTCCCGCGCATAAAAAACCGGGGCCACGCCGTGGTCCCGGTTTTTCCGTCGTCCGTACCGGACTATTTGCGGATGGCCGCCACGCCGGGCAGCTCCTTGCCTTCCATGTATTCGAGCAGGGCGCCGCCGCCGGTCGATACGTAGCTGACCTTGTCGGCCAGTCCGAACTTGTTGATGCAGGCCACCGAGTCGCCGCCTCCGATCAGGGAGTAGGCGCCTTTGGCGGTCGCGTCGGCGATGGCTACGGCCACGGCCTTCGAGCCTTCGGCGAACTTGTCCATCTCGAATACGCCCACCGGACCGTTCCACAGGATCGTCTTGCAGCCCAGAATGTGTTCTCGGAAGCTCTCCTTCGCCTTGGGGCCGATGTCCAGACCCTCCCATCCGTCGGGAATGTCGTTCGAGGGGCATACCTGCGTGTTGGCGTCTTCGCTGAAAGCGTCGGCGCAGAGTGCGTCTTCGGCCATTACGATCTTGATTCCCTTCTCTTTGGCCTTGGCCAGGATCGAAAGGGCCACGGGGAACTGGTCGGGCTCGCAGATCGAACCGCCGATCTTGCCGCCCTGGGCGGCCATGAAGGTGTAGGTCATGCCGCCGCCGATGATGAGGCTGTCGACCTTCTCCATCAGTTTTTCGATGATCGTGATCTTCGACGACACTTTCGATCCGCCGATGATGGCCACGAACGGCCGGGCGGGCGACTCCATCACCTGGTCGATGGCCTTCAGCTCGCCGTTCATCACGTAGCCGAACATCTTGTCGTTGGGGAAGTAGTCGGCGATCAGGGCCGTCGAGGCGTGGGCGCGGTGGGCCGTTCCGAAGGCGTCGTTGATATAGACGTCTGCGTAGGAGGCCAGCTTCTTCACGAACTCCTTCTGGCTGGCTTTCACCTCTTTCTTGGCGGCGGCCTTCTCCTCGTCGGTGGCGTCGTCGGCCAGTCCCCGGGGCTTGCCCTCCTCCTCGGCGTAGAAACGGAGGTTTTCGAGCAGCATCACCTCGCCGGGTTTCAGGTTCTTGGCCATTTCGGCGGCCTTCTCACCCATGCAGTCGCCGGCGAACATCACCTTCACGCCCAGCCGTTTCTCCACGGCCGTCACGATGTGCGACAGGGAGAACTTGTCGTCGTTGTTCTTCTTGGGACGGCCCAGGTGCGACATGAGAATCACCGATCCGCCCTTTTCGAGCACTTTCTTGATGGTGGGGATGGCGGCCCGGATGCGGGTGTCGTCCGTCACTTCGAATTTTTCGTTCAGGGGTACGTTGAAATCCACGCGGATAATGGCGCGTTTGCCCTTGAAATCATAACTGTCAATTGCTTGCATAGCTTGCTGTATTATGTTTGTCCAACGTTTTTAAGTTTCTTTAAAAAATCGCCGTTTGCGCCCAAAGTTACGCAATTCGTCAATAATTTTCGCTATATCGTAGGGATTTTTCCCGGAAAAAAGTAACTTTGCTAACACATTGTAACATGAACGTAGTTTCCAGTTAAAGATTCGGAGTTATGTACGGCGAAATCAAAACATTTTTGGAGCAGGAGCTCGCTTCGATCCGCGAGGCGGGACTGTATAAGGAGGAACGGATCATCGAATCGCCCCAGCGGGCCGAGATCGAAGTGGGCGGAAAGAAGGTGCTCAATTTCTGCGCCAACAATTACCTGGGCCTGTCGGACCATCCGCGGCTCGCGGAGGCGGCCAAACGGATGATGGACCGCCGCGGGTACGGTATGTCCTCGGTGCGCTTCATCTGCGGTACGCAGGATATTCATAAGCAGCTCGAAAAGGCGATCGCCGACTATTTCGGCACCGAAGACACGATTCTCTACGCCGCCTGCTTCGACGCCAACGGGGGCGTGTTCGAACCCCTGCTGGGCGAGAACGACGCCATCATCTCCGATTCGCTCAACCACGCTTCGATCATCGACGGCGTGCGGCTGTGCAAGGCCGTGCGTTACCGTTACGCCAATGCCGACATGGAGGAGCTGGAGAACTGTCTGAAGCTGGCGCAGGCCCAGCGTTTCCGGATCATCGTCACGGACGGCGTCTTCTCGATGGACGGCAACGTGGCCCCGATGGACAGGATATGCGAACTGGCCGAGAAATACGATGCGCTGGTCATGGTGGACGAATGCCATTCGGCCGGCGTGGTGGGTGCCACGGGACGGGGCGTGACCGAACAGTTCGACGTCCGCGGCCGGGTGGACATCATCACCGGGACGCTCGGCAAGGCTTTCGGCGGTGCGATCGGCGGTTTCACCACGGGCCGCAGGGAGATCATCGCCATGCTGCGGCAGCGGTCGCGGCCCTACCTCTTCTCCAATTCGCTGCCGCCCGCCGTGGTGGGTGCCGGGCTGGAGGTCTTCAGGATGCTGGCCGAAAGCGATGAACTGCACGACCGTCTGGTGGCCAACGTGGAGCATTTCCGCACGGGCATGCTCGCCGCCGGATTCGACATCAAGCCTACCCAGTCAGCCATCTGCGCCGTGATGCTCTACGACGCCCCGCTGTCGCAGAGGATGGCCGCGAAGCTGCTGGAGGAGGGTATCTACGTCACCGGTTTCTACTATCCCGTCGTGCCGAAGGGCCAGGCCCGTATCCGGGTGCAGGTTTCGGCCGGCCACACCACCGAACAGCTCGACCGCTGCATCGCCGCCTTCACCAAGGTGGGACGCGAACTGGGCGTGCTGAAATAGTATATTTATAGTAAACCCTATCGTTATGCCGAAAGTAAACATCGACGCCATCGACCGAAAGATACTCCAATACCTCATCAAGAATGCCCGGATGCCCTTTCTGGAGATCGCCCGCGAATGCGGGATTTCCGGGGCCGCCATCCACCAGCGGGTCAAGAAGCTGGACGACCAGGGGGTGATCCTCGGTTCGCGGCTGGAGGTCGATCCCAAGACGCTGGGATTCGACGTCTGCGCCATCATCGGGATACGGGTCTCCGATCCCACCATGAACCTGGACACGGTGGAGGCCCTGCGCCGGATTCCCGAGATCGTGGAGTGCCACTTCATCACCGGCCAGTACAATATCCTGATCAAGCTCTACTGCGTGGACAACGAGCACCTGATGCACACCATTTTCGACCACGTGCTCAAGATTTCGGGCATCTCCAACACGGAGACCTTCATTTCGCTGAACGAAGCGTTCACCCGGCAGGTGAACGTCGATAACGTGATGTCGGAGTAGGTATGAGCGTGATCCGTCTGACCAAGGAGTTTTCGTTCGAGATGGCCCATGCGCTGGAGGGGTACGACGGCGCGTGCAGCCAGATACACGGCCATTCCTACAAACTGTTCGTTACCGTGGCGGGGGAGCCCCTCGCCGATCCGTCCCATCCGAAATACGGCATAGTGATGGATTTCGGTGTGCTCAAGGAGCTGGTGAACCGGCTGATCGTCTCTCGTTACGACCATGCGCTGGTGATCCGCGACACGGAGGGGAACCGTCCTCTCGTGGAGACGCTCCGCTCGCGGTTCGACCGCATCGAGGCGGTGGACTATCAGCCCACGTGCGAGAATATGGTGGCCCGTTTCGCGGCGGCGATCGCCGCTGAACTGCCCGAGGGAGTCTCCCTGCGTGCCGTGCGGATGCACGAAACGGCCACCTCCTACGCCGAGTGGCTGAGCTGCGACAACGGGTGACCGGAGAAGGGATTGCGTTCTGCGGGCAATCGCGTGTGCGGAAATTTTCCGGCAAACCTTTTTTCGGGGCGGCCTGTCCCGGCCTGTGCCGCCGGTTTTGGCCCCCGGTCCGGAAGAAGTGACCCGGCATCCGGCGGCGGATGCCGATTCCGCGGAATCTTTTGTTATCTTTGCAGGGACCGCTTCTCCAGAAGCGGTCCCTGCCATGTTTTTGTATCCATCCGATAATCCTGTTTGCCGCCATGTCCAACGACGAATCCAAAAGACTTTTTCTGGTCGATGCCTATGCGCTGATCTTCCGCAGCTACTATGCCTTCATGGGCCGCCCGATGCGTAACGGGGAAGGGCTCAACACCTCGGCCGTGTTCGGGTTCACCAAGTTCCTCCGGGATATCATCAAGCGCGAACGGCCCCGTTATCTCGGCGTGGCGTTCGATCCCAAAGGAGGCAATTTCCGGCATGAACTCTATCCCGACTACAAGGCCAACCGCTCGGCCACGCCGGAGGACATCGTCGCGTCGGTGCCCTATATTAAGGAGATTCTCCAGGCGCTCCGCATCCCGATTCTCGAAGTGCCCGGATACGAGGCCGACGACGTGATCGGCACCCTTTCGGGAAAGGCCGCCGCCGAGGGATACACGGTCTATATGGTGACGCCCGACAAGGATTACGGCCAGCTGGTGCGCCCCACGGTCTATATCTACAAACAGGGCAAGGGGGGCGAAGGCGTCGAGATCGTCGGCTGCGACCAGATCCGGGAGCACTACGGCGTGGACGATCCCCGGCTGATTGTCGACATTCTGGCCCTGTGGGGCGACGCCTCGGACAATATTCCCGGCGTGCCCGGCATCGGGGAGAAGGGAGCCGTGAAACTGGTCTCCCGTTTCGGTCCGGTGGAGGAGATTCTGGCCCACGTCGACGAGATCGGGGGCAGGCAGCGGGAGAACATTCTGGCGACGGCCGGACAGCTGGCCCTTTCCAAGCGGCTGGCCACGATCGAAATGAACGTGCCGATCGACTTCTGTCCCGAGGCGCTGGCGATGGAGGACCCCGACTGCGACAGGCTGCGGGAGGTGTTCCGCCGGCTCGGATTCAATATGTTCATCCGCGAGGTGGATGCCGGTGTATTTATTCCCGCCTGTCCTCCTTCGGGCGCGGAGGCGCCGGTGGAGGGGGATACGTCAGCCGGGGCCGTGCGGCAGGCTCCGGACCCGGCCGCGGCACCGGCTTCCCGTCGGTCTTCCAAAGCGGCGCAGGCATCCCTGTTCGGTCAGGGCGACCTGTTCGCCGGGACGGGGACGACAGCGGCCGCGCCCGCGCCCTCCCCGGCGGCGGAAGGGGAGGCGCAGGGAGACTTGTTCGCCGCGTCGCAGTATGCGACGGTGGCCGATACGCCTCACGACTACCGGATCGTCCGCACGCCGGAAGAGCTGTCCGCCGTGGTGGAACGGCTGAGGGCCCGGGGAGAGTTCTGTTTCGACACGGAGACCACGGGATTCGATATTTTCGGGGACCGCATCGTGGGCATGTCGTTCAGCATCCGGGCCCATGAGGCGTGGTATCTGCCCTGCGATCCCGTCAATACGGCCGCTTACGCCGCCCTGCTCAAACCGCTTTTCGAGGACGCTTCGGTGGCGAAGATCGGCCAGAACCTCAAGTTCGACATCATGGTGCTCAGCCGCCTCGGTATCCGGGTGCGGGGATTCAAGTACGACACCATGCTGCTGCACTACCTGCTCGATCCCGAATCGCGCCACAACATGAATTTCCTCTCCCGCACCTATCTGGGGTATGCGCCCGTGGAGATCGAGACCCTGATCGGCCGCGGGGCGAAACAGCTGACGATGGACCGGGTGGCGGTGGAGACCGTGGCGGAGTATGCCGCCGAGGATGCCGACGTGACCCTCCGGCTGAAGGAGGTGCTGTGGCCGAAGGTGGTGGAGCAGGGGCTGGAGAAGCTCTACCGCGACATCGAGGAGCCCCTGATCGACGTGCTGGCCGACATCGAGCTGGCCGGCGTGCGGATCGACTGCGGTATCCTGGCCGACTACGGCCGCCGGCTGAACGAGGAGCTGGGCGGCATCGAGGAGCGTATCCGCGAGCTGGCCGGCGAACCGGCGCTCAACGTCAATTCGGCCCGCCAGCTGGGCGACATCCTCTTCACGAAACTGAACGTCGACCCGAAGCCCAAGCTGACCAAGACGAAACAGTACCGGACCGACGAGGAGTATCTCCAGATGCTCTCCGACCGTCATCCCATCATCGGGTTGATCCTCGAATACCGGGGCGTCAAGAAGCTCCTTTCCACCTATGTCGAGGCGCTGCCCCAGCTGGTCAACCCGAAGACGGGCCGCGTCCACGCCTCGTTCAACCAGGCGGTGACGGCGACCGGACGGCTCAGTTCGACCAATCCCAACCTCCAGAACATTCCCGTGAGGGACGAGAGGGGCCGCGAGATCCGCAAGGCCTTCGTCCCGGCCGACGACGACCACCTGCTGCTATCGGCCGATTACAGTCAGGTGGAACTGCGGCTGATGGCCCATCTGAGCGGCGATCCGGCCCTGATCGAGGCGTTCCGCCACGGGGAGGACATCCATGCGGCCACGGCTTCCCGCCTGTTCGGGGTGCCGCTGCCGGAGGTGACATCCGAGCAGCGTCGGCGGGCCAAGACGGCCAACTTCGGTATTATCTACGGTATTTCCGCCTTCGGGTTGGCCCAGCGGCTCAACATTCCGCGCACGGAGGCCAAAGAGATCATCGGCGGCTATTTCGCCTCCTACCGCGGGGTGAAGGAGTACATGGACCGGGTGATCGCTCAGGCCCGCGAGGACGGTTACGTGAGCACGATTTTCGGCCGGAAACGCTTCCTGGCCGACATCCGTTCCCATAACGCCGTGGCACGGGGACTGGCCGAGCGGAACGCCATCAACGCCCCGATCCAGGGCAGCGCGGCGGATATCATGAAGCTGGCCATGATCGCCGTACACCGGGAATTCGGGCGGCTCGGCCTGCGTTCGAAGGTGATCCTGCAGGTGCACGACGAACTGGTGGTGGACCTCTACAAGCCCGAACGGGAGGAGGTGATCCGGGTCGTGGTCGGGGCCATGGAGCATGCCGCCGCCCTGAAGGTGGCCCTTACGGCCGATTTCGGGGTGGGGGAGAACTGGCTGGAGGCGCACTGATTCCCGGAGCGGCTTCTCGTTGCGGGGGCGCGGGGCCCGGGATTCCTTTGCGGTTCCGGAAATGGCTGCGTGGCTTCGGCTTTCCGTCCGTGGTTCCGGAAGCCTTTCTGCGGTTTCCGTCCGATGCGGAGCGAGGGCGGGTCCGGAAGAATTTTTGTATGGAAAGGGATTCGGCCGTGAAAAACCGGATCGGCCAGAACTTTATTTTAACAAAATGTTTATCTTTGCACAAAACATATTTAACCGAAGGATACTATGTTCGATTTGGATTTGATCGGAAAGGTCTATGGCTCGCTGGCCGGGCGCATCGACCGGGCGAGGGAGGTGCTGGGACGTCCCATGACACTGGCGGAAAAGATTTTGTATGCGCATTTATACGATCCGGAACAGATCGCGCGGTACCGACGGGGAGAGGATTACGTCAATTTCGCGCCCGACCGGGTGGCCATGCAGGACGCTACGGCCCAGATGGCGCTTCTCCAGTTCATGAATGCCGGGCGGGAACGGACGGCCGTGCCCGCGTCGGTGCACTGCGACCACCTGATCCAGGCCGAGAACGGGGCGGGAAGCGACCTGCCGCGGGCCCTCGACACGAACCGGGAAGTGTACGACTTCCTGCGCACGGTGGCCGACAAATACGGAATCGGTTTCTGGAGACCCGGGGCGGGAATCATTCATCAGGTGGTGCTGGAGAACTATGCCTTTCCCGGCGGCATGATGGTGGGTACCGATTCCCACACTCCCAATGCGGGAGGTCTGGGCATGCTGGCGATCGGCGTGGGCGGTGCCGATGCCGTGGACGTGATGGCCGGCATGCCGTGGGAGCTGAAGATGCCCCGCCTGATCGGCGTGCACCTGAAAGGAAAGCTCGGCGGCTGGGCCGCTCCGAAGGACGTGATTCTGAAACTGGCGGGCATCCTCACTGTGAAGGGGGGGACGAACGCCGTCATCGAATATTTCGGCGAGGGGGCCGCGTCGCTCTCCGCCACGGGCAAGGCCACGATCTGCAACATGGGGGCCGAGGTGGGGGCTACCGCTTCGCTCTTCCCCTACGACGGGCGGATGGCGGAGTACCTGCGGGCCACCGGCCGCGGGGAGGCGGCCGCGCTGGCCGACGGGATGGCGGAGTACCTGCGGGCCGATCCGGAGGCGGAGGCCGCTCCCGAACGCTGCTACGACCGGGTGATCGAGATCGACCTTTCGAAACTGGAACCCTATATCAACGGGCCCTTTACGCCCGATGCGGCCCATCCGATCTCGGAATTCGCCGCCGTCGTGCGGGAGAAGGGGTATCCCCGCCGGATGGAGGTGGGACTGATCGGGTCGTGTACCAACTCCTCCTATGAAGACCTGGGCCGGGCCGCTTCGGTAGCGCGCCAGGCCGCGGAAAAGGGGTTGGAAGTGAAGGCGCAGTTCATCGTCAATCCCGGTTCCGAGCAGGTGCTCTGTACGGCGCGGCGCGACGGGATCATCGCCGGTTTCGAGGCGATCGGAGCCGTGGTGATGACCAATGCCTGCGGTCCCTGCATCGGACAGTGGAATCGCCGTACGGACGATCCGCAGCGGGCCAATTCGATCGTCACCTCGTTCAACCGGAATTTCGCCAAACGGGCGGACGGCAATCCCAACACCCATGCCTTCGTGGCCTCGCCCGAGCTGGTGACGGCCCTTACGCTGGCCGGCGACCTCTGTTTCAATCCCCTGACCGACACGCTGACCGACCGGGAAGGCAAAGCCGTGCGGCTCGATCCGCCGCAGGCCGATGCGCTGCCGCACCGGGGCATGACGGTGGACGACAACGGTTACGTGGCTCCTTCGGCGGACGGCAGGTCCGTGGAGGTGACCATCCGGCCCGATTCGCAGCGCCTGCAGGTGCTGAAGCCTTTCGATCCGTGGGACGGAAACGATCTGCACAAGCTGCCGCTGCTTATCAAGGCGGCGGGCAAGTGTACCACCGACCACATTTCGATGGCGGGCAGCTGGCTCCGTTTCCGGGGACACCTGGAGAATATCTCCGACAACCTGCTGATGGGGGCCGTGAACGCCTTCACGGGCGGGACCAACGACGTGCTCAACCAGCTGGACGGAAGCCGCGGGGCCGTGTCGGCCGTAGCCAAGGATTACAAGAGGCACGGAATCGGTTCGGTGGTGGTGGCCGAGGAGAATTACGGCGAGGGCTCCTCGCGCGAGCATGCCGCCATGGAACCCCGTTTCCTCGGGGTCAGGGCCATTCTGGTGAAGTCGTTCGCGCGGATTCACGAGACGAATCTGAAAAAGCAGGGCGTGCTGGCCCTCACGTTCGCCGACAAGGCCGACTACGACCGCATCCGGGAGGACGACCGCATTTCGGTGCAGGGCCTTGCGGATTTCGCGCCCGGGAAGCCCCTGCGCGTGGTGCTCGAACACGGCGACGGCACGGAGGAGGCATTCGAGGCGAACCATACCTACAATCCGCTCCAGATCGAGTGGTTCAAGGCGGGTTCGGCCCTCAATTACAAAGGTTAAACGCATAACGGACACGATTTATGGAGAAGATCAAGGTAACCAATCCCGTGGTGGAACTGGACGGGGACGAGATGACGCGGGTGATCTGGAAATTCATCAAGGAGAAGTTGATTCTGCCCTATCTGGACATCGACATCAAGTATTACGACCTCGGGATCGAAAACCGTGATGCCACGGACGACCGGGTGACGGTCGAGGCGGCCGAGGCGATCCGGAAGTACAACGTGGGGATCAAATGCGCCACGATCACGCCCGACGAGGCCCGCGTGAAGGAGTTCGGCCTCAGGAAGATGTGGAAGTCGCCCAACGGGACGATCCGGAACATTCTGGACGGCACGGTCTTCCGCGAGCCGATCATCTGCCGCAACGTGCCGAGGCTGGTGCCGGGCTGGACACAGCCGATCTGCATCGGGCGTCACGCTTTCGGCGACCAGTACCGTGCGACGGACGTGGTGACCGGAGGGCGGGGCACGCTGACGATGACCTTCACTGCCGAGGACGGGACGACCCGCAGCTGGAAGGTGTACGATTTCGCCGGCGACGGGGTGGCCATGTGCATGTACAACACCGATGCCTCGATCCGGGGATTCGCCCATGCCTGTTTCAACATGGCCCTGAGCAAGGGCTGGCCCCTCTATCTGAGCACGAAGAACACGATTCTCAAACAGTACGACGGCCGGTTCAAGGATATTTTCGAGGAGGTTTACCGGTCGGACTACAAGGAGCGGATGGATGCGCTCGGGCTGACCTACGAACACCGGCTGATCGACGACATGGTGGCTTCGGCCCTCAAGTGGAGCGGCGGTTTCGTATGGGCCTGCAAGAACTACGACGGCGACGTGCAGTCGGACACCGTGGCGCAGGGCTTCGGTTCACTGGGGTTGATGACCTCGGTGCTGGTCACTCCGGACGGAAAGACGATGGAGGCCGAGGCCGCCCACGGCACCGTGACGCGCCATTACCGGCTTCACCAGCGGGGAGAGGAGACCTCGACCAATCCGATCGCCTCGATTTTCGCCTGGACGCGGGGGCTGGCGCACCGGGCGGCGCTCGACGGGAACGAGGCACTCCGCCGTTTCGCCGGAGCGCTCGAAGCCGTCTGCGTGGAGACCGTGGAATCGGGCCGGATGACCAAGGACCTGGCGATGCTGGTCAGGGGGGGGACCGTCGCCCGCGAGGATTATCTCAATACGCAGGAGTTCCTGTCGGCCCTCGACGAAGGGCTCCGCAGGAAGCTGGCCGGGGCGTAGGATGCTTTCGGACCGGTCGAAAGCCCGCGGTGCGGAACGGTGTCCGTTCCGTTTCCGGAAGGCCGTTGTGCGGGGTGTCGGTCTGAAAAATCCATAACAACTTGTTTAATTTCCCGATATTTTGTGTATATTGCGAGGGAATAAATGGAGGATGCCAAGCGAAAAAGATGGAAATGAAACAGGAATATATCATTTACAAACTCTCGGAGTCGATCAAGACGACGAGCCGGATCGATCCCGATCTGTTCGTAAAGTACAATGTAAAGAGGGGGTTGCGTAACGAGGACCACTCGGGCGTGCTGGTCGGTCTGACCAAGATCGGCGACGTGGTGGGATACGAGCGCCTGCCCCAGGGAGGGTTGAAGGCCATCCCCGGCAAACTGGTCTACCGGGGAATCGACGTGGAGGATCTGGTGAAGGGATTCTATGCCGAGAACCGGTTCGGGTTCGAGGAGACGGCCTTCCTGCTGCTTTCGGGTTATCTGCCCGACAAGGAGGAGGACGAGGTGTTCCGCAGTCTGATCGCCACCTACATGCCGCTGGAGCAGAAGACGAAGATGAACATTCTCGATCTGGAGGGGCAGGACATCATGAACATCCTGGCGCGCTGCGTGCTGGAAATGTATATTTTCGACCCGGCGCCGGACGACACCTCGCGGGAGAACCTGATCCGCCAGTCGATCGAGCTGATCGCCCGTTTCCCGACCATCATCGCCTATGCCTATAACGTGGTGCGCCACAGCCGGCAGGGCCGTTCGCTCCATATCCGCCACCCGAAGGAGAACCTTTCGGTTGCGGAGAATTTCCTTTACATGCTCAAGGGCGAGTTCACCGACCTGGAGGCGCGGGTGCTCGATCTGGCGCTGGTGCTCCATGCCGAGCACGGAGGCGGTAACAACTCCACTTTCACGGTGCGCGTGACCAGCTCTTCGGGGACGGACACCTACTCCTCGATCGCCGCGGCGATCGGTTCGCTCAAGGGTCCCCTGCACGGCGGTGCCAACAAGGCCGTGACCGACCAGTTCCTCCATCTGAAGGAGACGATCCGGGACTGGACAGACGTGCAGGAGATCGACGATTACCTGATGAAGATGCTCCGCAAGGAGGTGTATGACAAAAAGGGGCTGATCTACGGTATCGGTCACGCCGTCTACACCGTTTCCGATCCGCGGGCCCTGCTGCTCAAGGAGAAGGCCCGCGAACTGGCCGTCGAAAAGGGCCGTGAGCGGGAATTCGCCTTCCTGGAGCTGCTCGAGGAGCGGGCCGTGGGGTGTTTCATGAACTACAAGGGCAACCAGGTCAACAAGCGGGTCTGCGCCAATGTGGACTTCTATTCGGGTTTCGTGTACGACATGATCGGGCTGCCGCAGGAGGTCTATACGCCCTTGTTCGCCATGAGCCGCATCACGGGCTGGACGGCCCACCGGATCGAGGAACTCAACTTCGACAGCCGGCGCATCATCCGTCCCGCCTACAAGAACGTGGCCGAACTGAAGAAATTCCTGCCGCTGAAGAAGCGTTGACGGCGGCGTCTCCCGTATCGTATCCTCCGGCCCTCTCCGCAGGGCCGGATTTTTTGTCGGAATCGGGCGGGGAGAACGGTTCCGGGGTGTAGAAATACCGAACAAATTCGTACCTTTGCTGCTCCCGCAGGGGTCGATACCATGGCAGACGAAAGAGATTATACGTTCCGCACGTTCGGGATCACGGCGACGGTGGTCGTCCTGATGCTGGGTCTGAGTTTCGTGCCCGGGTTCCGGGTAGGCGGCGTCTGCCTCAAGCGGGCCAATATCGTCTCCGATCTGATCCGGGCCGAAGATTCCTCGGAGCTGCTGATGGCCGATGCCTACTTCGATACCACTTTTCTCGGCGAGAGCGTCGATGCGGCCAGCGCCGAGAGGATCGACTCGGCCCGTTCCCTGCCTGCGGCGGCCACGCTGGACTGGTCGATCGGCGGACCGGTGCCTCCGTCGGCGGGCGGAGTGCGGGATTCCGCGGCCGTGCGCCGCCCGTCGTCGCTGGCCGATACGGCCGAAGTGGTGGAGATCGAGGATTTCAGCGGGGACGACAGGCAGATGGACCGTTTCTACCGGGCGCTGGGCGAAGCGGACCGCCGCCCGGTGCGGATCGCCGTGCTGGGCGATTCGTTCATCGAAGGGGATATTTTTACGGCCGATCTGCGGGAGCAGTTCCAGACCCTTTACGGGGGGCGTGGCGTAGGTTTCGTGCCCTTCTCCTCGCCGGTGGCCCAGTTCCGCGGCTCGGTGAAGCACTCTTTTTCGGGCTGGACGACTTACAGCGTGGTGCAGAAAAAATCGGCGCCCGAGGAGATCCGGGACAAATTTTCCGTTTCCGGTTCGGTCAGCGTTCCGGACGAGGGGGCCGAGGCCCTGTTCGAGGGAACCTCTTTCCGTCGGCATCTGCAGTTGTGCAGTTCGGCCCGCCTGCTCTTCATCAACGAGGGTCGCACCGTCGTACACGTGACGGTCAACGACTCCCTGCAACGGCTGTTCCGTCCCGACAGCACGCCTTTCGTGCAGCAGATATGCGTCACGGGCGAGATCCGTAAGCTGCGGGTGCGTGTCACCGAGCCCGCGGGTTTCTACGGTTACGGCGTGGTGTTCGGCGACGATACGGGCGTGGGGCTGGACAACTATTCGATCCGGGGCAACAGCGGGCTGGCCCTGTTCGGTACGAACAGCGTGATCGACGCCCAGATCGGCCGTCTGCTCGGGTTCGACCTGGTCGTGCTCCAGTACGGGCTCAATGCCATGTCGCCCGAGGCGGGCAGTTACGACGGGTACGGTACCCAGCTCAGCCGGATCGTGGATTTCGTGGAGCGCTGTTTCCCGGGCAGTTCGCTGCTCGTGATGGGAATCGGCGACCGCAGCACCCGCCAGGAGGGGGAGATGGTCACCATGCCCGGCGTGCCGCTGATGATCGAGGCTCAGCGTGCCGCCGCACGCCGCAGCGGGGTGGCCTTCTGGAATACGTTCCGGGCGATGGGCGGCGAGGGAAGCATGGCGGCTTTCGTGGAGCGGGGCTGGGCGGCCAAGGACTATACCCACATCGGTTTCGCCGGAGGCCGTTACGTCGCCCGCCGGCTGGCCGCCTCGCTGATGCGGGGCGAGGAGGACTATCTCGTGCGGATGGAGGAGCAGCGGCGGCGCAGGCGGGAAGAGGAACGGCGCCGGCAGGATTCGGTCGTGCGTGCCCTTTCCGCGGCCGATACCCTGGGTGTTTCGAATGTAACCGGCAATGGATATGAATAGGATAGTGCGTCATACGGTGGTGGCCGTCCTGTCGTGGAGCCTCGTTCCGGTTCCGGGGGCGGCTGTCCGGGCGGAGGCCGCGGAACCGCTCGCCCGGGTGGAGATGCCTGCCGTCGCGGAGAGGCTCGTCGATTCGGCGGCGAACCGGATCGCGGACAGTCTCGGCGTGCTGGAGCCCTTCGTGCGTCGGCTCGTGGCGCTCAGGCAGGGCGGAGAGGGGGTCGTTTCCGTTTTCCACATAGGGGATTCCCACGTACAGGCGGGTTTTCTGACCGATACGCTCCGCATGTTTTTCCAGCGCGATTTCGGCAGTGCCGGCAGGGGGCTGGTGGCTCCCCTGCGGCTGATCGGGACGAACGAACCGTTCGGTTACCGGATCACGTCGCCCAACCGGTGGACGGGCTACCGCTGTACGGGAGCGTCCGCCGACTGTCCGGTGGGCGTGACGGCCATGGCCCTGGCGACGGACGAACCGGATGCCCGTTTTACGATTTCGGCCCGTGACAGTTTTTCGTTGGTGAGGGCGTTCCACCATCCGCATGCGCCGCTGTTGCTGGCACCCGATTCGCTGGCGGCGGGGATCGCCTGCCCCTGCGGCGATACGGAGGAGATGACGGCCGTGGTGCTCGACCGTCCCGTGACGGAGACGGCCCTTTGGGCCCCGGTGAGGGACAGTCTCTACGATACCCCCGTCTTCTACGGATTTTCGCTCGAAAACGGCCGTCCGGGCGTGCTGTACCATGCCTCGGGTATCAACGGCACGACGTTCGAACATCTGAACCGCAACGGGGAGGAGCTGGTGCGGCAGTCGGCCCTGCTGGCTCCCGATCTGATCGTGGTGTCGCTGGGTACCAACGATTCGTTCGGTCGCAATTACAATACGGAATACGTTTACCGGCAGATCGTCTCTTTCGTGAGGAGTCTGCAACGGGTCAATCCGGGTGTTCCGCTGCTGCTTACGGCGCCGATGGAGTTTTGCAAAAGGCAATATTCGAAAGGACGCTACGTGCGGGTGGTCAATCCCAACGGGGCCCGTACGGCCGCTCTGATCGGGCGGGCCGCCGCCGAGTGCGGGGCGGCTTTCTGGGATTTTTACCGGGCGGCCGGAGGGGCGGGAGCCAACGGCCGGTGGCAGCAGGCCGGCCTCGTGAGGCGCGACCGCATCCATCTCTCCGAAGAGGGGTACACCCTTCAGGCCCGGATGCTCTATAACGCTTTTGTGGATTACTATAACCGAATAGTCCGATGACACTCGACTGGCCCGACATAGGAGAATCGCTCGTGCGGATTCTGACATACGATCCGAAAGCGCCGCTGATCTTCAGCAGCGGTCTGTTCCTCTTCCTTTTCGCCGGGTTTTCGTTCTTCTATGGATTCATGCGCCGGGCGGTGATGCTCCGCATGGTTTACGTCACCCTCTTTTCGCTCTATTTCTACTACAAGACCAGCGGCATCTACTTCCTGCTGCTCATTTTTACCGCCACGTCCGACTACCTGATCGGGCTGGCGATGGGCCGGACACAGGGACGTACGGCCCGGCGGTGGCTCGTGGCGCTCAGCGTATGCGTCAATCTGGGTATGCTGGCCTATTTCAAGTACACGAACTTCTTCATCGGGATCGCCAACGACCTGGCGGGCCGGAACTGGCTCGATTTCCGGAATATCTTCCTGCCGGTGGGCATCTCCTTCTTCGTGTTCCAGTCGATGAGCTATACGATCGACATCTACCGCCGGCGGATAGACCCTCTGCGGTGCTGGATGGACTATCTCTTTTACCTGTCGTTCTTCCCGCAGCTGGTGGCGGGGCCCATCGTGAGGGCCCGCGACTTCATTCCTCAGATACGGCAGAATCCGCTGGTCGTGACCCGGCAGATGTTCGGGACGGGAGTGTTCCTGATCGTTTCGGGCCTTTTCAAAAAGGCGGTGATCTCCGATTTCATCAGCCTCAATTTCGTGGATCGGGTCTTCGACGATCCGTTGCTGTACAGCGGATTCGAGAACCTGCTCGGGGTCTACGGCTATGCACTGCAGATCTACTGCGACTTTTCGGGCTATTCCGACATGGCCATCGGTATCGCCCTGCTCCTCGGTTTCCGGTTCAACCGGAACTTCGATTCGCCCTACAAGTCGGCCACCATCACCGAATTCTGGAGACGGTGGCACATTTCGCTGTCGAGCTGGCTGAAGGATTACCTCTACATTTCGCTCGGAGGAAACCGCAGGGGGCGTTGGCGCACTTACCTCAATCTGATGCTCACCATGTTGCTGGGCGGTCTGTGGCACGGGGCGGCCATGCGTTTCGTGCTGTGGGGGGCGCTCCACGGCGGGGCGCTCGCCGTGCATAAATTCGCCATCGAACGTTTCGGGTTCAAGGCCGTGGGAAGCCAGATGCGGCCCTGGCGGCGGGTGCTGGGCATGTTGTTCACGTTCCATGTCGTCTGCCTGGGCTGGATTCTCTTCCGGGCGAAAGACATGGCCACCGGCATACAGATGTTGCGGCAGATATTCACCGATTTCAGTCCGGAACTTATTCCGCAGGTGATCGGAGGCTATGCCGGGGTCTTCTCTCTGATGGCGGTCGGCTACCTGCTCCATCTGTTGCCCGGCAGCTGGGAGGAGTCGGCGCGGCGCGGAGTTGTCCGGCTTCCGGTGTTCGTGCAGGCCGTGGCGATCGCCGTGCTCATCTGGGGCGTGATGCAGATCAAATCTTCGGATATACAACCTTTCATATACTTTCAGTTCTAAGAAACCGTTATCCTTTATATGCTGAACGAATTGCTGCATCTGGATCAGGAGTTGTTCCTGGCGCTGAACTTCGACGGGGGCGCTTTCGCCGACCGTCTTTTCTGGCTGGCGTCGGGCAAACTGACCTGGGTGCCTCTCTATCTGCTGATCGTGTGGCTGCTCTGGCGCCGCTACGGGTGGAAACAGACGCTGGTGGCCGTGGCGTTCATGGCGCTGTGCGTGGTGTGTGTCGATCAGATCGCCAACTTTTTCAAAACCTTTACGCCCAAGTTCCGGCCCACCCATACCGAGGCGATCGCCGATCTGGTGCACACGGTGAACGGCTACCGGGGCGGACTTTACGGTACGGTGTCGGCCCATGCGGCGACGCTCTTCTCCATCGCCGTCTTTTCGCTGGCGCTGGTCCGTTCACGCGTCTATACGGTCTGCATCCTGTTGTGGGCCCTGTTCGTCTCTTACAGCCGCATCTACCTGGGAGTCCATTTCCCGATGGATATTCTGCTGGGGGTGACTGCGGGGATCGTGACGGCCGCCGTGGCGCTGAAATTGTATCGTAAGACTATAAACTATCTGGAACGATGATGACCTATGAACGGGCCATGCGCAGCGGACGCTGGCTGAGTCGGCGGAAGAGGTGGCTTCCGTGGTTATTCGCCCTGTCGGCGGCGGGAGCCCTGCTGGTGACGACTCCCTTTTCGATCGTGTACGGCAGCCTGCTGCTTTCCCTTCTTTCGCTTCTGCTGGCCTTCTCAGGATTCGCGGTCAGGATCGCCGCCAGGAGGGTCTCTTCGTCTTCTCTCGAGGATCGGATCGCCGCCCGGGGAATCTATTCGGTGGTCCGGTTTCCGGACTATCTGGCGAATATCCTGATCGTGCTGGGGCTGACCCTGTACACGGGGGTGGTGTGGTATATGGTGCTGGTGGCGCTTTTGTGTTGGGTTTTTGCCGAACGGATCATTCTGGCCGAAGAGAATTCGCTGGCAAACCGGTGCGGGGATACTTTTCTGCCATGGGCACGGCAGACCAATGCCGTTTTTCCCCGGTTGATGAATTGGCAGGCTTCGACCTGCCGGAACGCCCTGTTGCCCCGGGTGCTTTCCCAGGCCTGGGTCTTGCTGACGGTCGCCTCGGGGTTCTGTCTGATCGACCTGCTCAAGAATCTTCGGGTGGAGTTCGCTTTCCGTGTCGGACTGGGATGGGTCGCCTTGCTCGGTTTTGCTCTGCTTCTGGAATTGCTGAACCGTGTGATGAAGAGATAGGGGCTTTTTCAGCCCCGTATTTTGCTTTTTTATCCGGGTGTTGAATTCTTTCTTGCCGGAGGTGGATCATGCTCTGGATGGCGGGAAATACTCCTTTTCCGGGGCGGTTGTTGGGTCGTGTCCCTTTCTCCCTCTTTTTTCCCTGTTCTTTTCGTTTTGTATGGGCGATAAGAAAGCCGGGGGATTCCCTGTTTTGCGACACTCTTTCCGGGACCGGATTCCGTTGGCGGAGCCGATAGCGGCATCGTCCGATTGGAAAACAGAAAAACCGGAGCGCTAACTCCGGTTTTTCTATCGAATATTGATCCGACTTAATTGTATCCCAGGGTTTTCTGGGCGGCATAGCTCACTTTGAGCGCATTCGCACGCCGCAACTCCTGTTTTACGTCGGTGATGATACCCATGCGGGTCATGTGGTCAGCTTTGATCGCTATGGTCATCTGGAGCCGGTCGTTCTCACTCAGCTTATCCCGTTCCGAAGCCACGAACTCCAGAATGTCCTGGGTCGTTTTGTAGCTGTCGTTGAGCTGGATGCGGGGAGCCGTTCCGAATTTGGACTGCAAAGACGGAATCGGTTGTCCGATGTAGATATAGCTTGCCAGCGCCTTTTTCTCCAGTTTCTGAACCTCGGTAGCCTCCGGAAGGGTGAATTTCACGAGGATATCTTGTTCACGCATCGTGGTCGATACCATGAAGAAGAACAGGATCATGAAAATAACGTCCGGCAGAGATGCCGTCGATATGGCGGGAGTACCCTTGTCTCCCTTTTTCTTCATTACTGCCATCGCTATTTCCCTCCTTCGATATTACGCGGTTCAGCTTCCGAAATCTTCAGCGGCACGGCCTTCTGTACGGCCGTACGCTGAGCCTCCTCCAGGTCTAAAAATTTCTTTCCTCCGAAATACTGGGCGGCAACCATGTCGCGGATTTCGTTGAAGGCCCGGGTGAGTTCGTTCTGAACCATGATGTAACGGTTGTAACTGGTACCACGGTCGTTCTGGAGAGAAACCACTCCCTTGCTGACGGGGAAGTTCCCGATCAGGTCGATTTTGGTTACCTCTTTCTCAGGCAAGTTGGGATCGTCGGCCGGATTGAGGACGAACTCCTTCACTTTGTCTTTGAGCTGGGTGATATCCATCCGTTCACCGCCGACCATGATGTCGTCGAACTTACTTACGAACACCAGCAGGATGTTTCTCTTTTTGACATCCATGGCCTGCTGGGGCTGTGTCTCGTCGGGCATCGGGGGAAGAACCCGCTGGATACCCGAATCGACGTTCATGGTCGTGGCTACCAGGAAGAAGATCAACAGCAGAAAGGCAATATCCGCCATCGAACCTGCATTGATTTCCTGAACTTTTCTACTAGCCATTCCTTGTGGTTTTTACCTTAAAGTCTATTTAAAAGCATTCCGTATTTCGCCTCCGATCGCCGCCAGAATGGCTACGGCCAGTGCGATATAGGTCAGATAGAGTCCCGTGTCGCTGATTTTCAGCACAGCAGAATCCTCGAAGAATCCGCCCGCAGAATTGACAACCGGAGCGTCACTACTCAGAGCATAGCAGATTGCGGCCAATACGACCACGATGCCCAGCCCTACCAGCGAACGAACGGCTCCTTTGGGGTTCTTCACCAGATTGAACAGCGGCAGGATGATCACCGCAGCTACTGCGATTCCCAGCAGGATATATCCCCAGATCAGCATCGGGTCCACGTCACCGAGGCCCAGGAAATACATGGCCACCGTGATGACGGAGATTGCGATGAGGATATACTGTATGATTGATAGATTCTTCATGGCAGGTTATTACTTTTTGCTGTATTTGGTCAGGATGTCAACCAGCGTGATCGAGGTATCTTCCATGGTAACCACCAGCGAGTCGATCTTCGATACGATGTAGTTGTAGAACAGCTGCAGAACCACAGCGGCAATCAGACCGGCCAGCGTCGTCAGAAGGGCCACCTTGATACCGCCAGCCACCAGTGCCGGGGAGATGTCGCCGGCTGCCTGAATGGCGTCGAATGCGTCCACCATACCGACAACGGTACCCATAAATCCCAACATAGGAGACAGGGCGATGAACAGCGAGATCCACGACAGGCCGCTCTCCATCTGGCCCATCTGAACCGAACCATACGATACGACCGATTTCTCGACTACGTCCAGACCTTCGTCGTAACGGCTCAGACCCTGATAGAAAATGCTGGCGACGGGACCGCGGGTGTTGCGGCAAACCTCTTTGGCAGCTTCGATACCGCCGTTGGCCAGAGCCTCTTCAACATTGGCGATCAGTTTTTTGGTATTGGTGGTGGCCAGGTTCAGGTAGATCACGCGCTCGATCACAACGGCCAGACCCAGCACGAGGCAGAGGAGGATAGGGGCCATCCAGCCTGCACCGCCCTCGAGGAACTTCTGTTTGATAACCTGATGCAGCGGGGTGCCCTCGACGGCGGTCTCGGGATTGACTGCGGTAGCTTCCTCAGCAACGGCTACCTCTTCGGTGACCTGTTCCGTAGCGGCGGTGTCTGCCGTAGCAGCGTCTTGTGCGAAAGCATTCACTGTACCCAGGCTGAGCGCCCCGGCCACTGACAAAATCAAAAACAGTTTTTTCATAGTTAGAGTTGAATTAATTAGTACTTATTCTTTTTTTGTTTGTCGTTTGAGATTAAGCGGTAAAAAATTTTCGTTAATTTTTTTGCGGAGAAAGCGGGATTCGAACCCACGATACCCTTTTGGGGTATACGCACTTTCCAGGCGCGCACCTTCAGCCACTCGGTCATTTCTCCATATTACACATCAGAACGTGGATTCATACGTTTGGTAATCAACGCATTGAGAGGATGAATTCATCCTTTTCCGGAGCGCTTTTCCCGAAAAAGCCGCACAAATCTTTGCGAAATATAGGAAAAAAAATCTTTCCAAAAAAGAATTAGTCGCTAATTTCTCCCCGCAGGGAACTTTTTAGGCGTACCGAGAGCTCTTCCGGGGAAGGCCGGCCGCCCAGCACGACCATCAGTTTGGTGACGGCAGCTTCGGTGGTGATGTCGCGGCCGCTCACCACGCCGATCTCCTGCAGGCGGAGCCCTGTTTCGTACAAATCCATCGAGACGCTTCCGCCCGGACACTGGGTGACGTTCATCACCACTACGCCCCGTCCGATCGCTTCGGCCACGGCGCGGATGAACCACTCGTCCGTGGGCGCGTTTCCGGCCCCGTAGGTTTCCAGTACGATTCCCCGGATGCCTCCGATCGAGAGCATGGCCCGGAAGGCCGATTCGGTCAGTCCCGGGAAAATCTTGAGAATCAGTACGCCCGTATCGAGTGTGGTGGCGATCTCCAGCGTCTGTGCGGGGCGTTCCGGACGGCGGATGAACGGGGTGTTGTAATGAATGCTCACGCCCACCTCCGCCAGCGGCGGATAGTTGTCCGACCGGAAGGCGTTGAGCTGTTCGGCGCTGTGTTTGGTGGTCCGGTTGGCCCGGAACAGCCGGTTCTGGAAGTAGAGGCACACCTCGGGTACGGCGGCGGCGCCGTCTCTCTTCGCGGCGGCGATCTCGATGGCGGTGATCAGGTTCTCCCGGCCGTCGGTGCGCAGCACGCCGATCGGGATCTGGCTGCCGGTGAAGACGACCGGTTTGCCGAGGTTGCCGAGCATGAAACTCAGGGCCGAGGCCGTGTAGGACATGGTGTCGGTGCCGTGCAGGATGACGAAGCCGTCGAACGCGCGGTAGTTGTCGCGGAGCATCCGGGCCAGCTTCACCCAGAGTTCCGGGGTGACGTTCGAGGAGTCGATCGGTTTGAGGGTGATTACTTCGATATCGACGTTCAGTTTCCGCAGATAGGGGAATTCGTCGTAGATGTCGTTGAAGTCGAAGGGAACGAGTGCTCCCGTCCTGGGATCGGTCTTCATGCCGATGGTCCCTCCGGTGTAGATCAGCAGAATCGAAGCGTTTTTCATGGATCGTCTCTCTTTTTCCGGTTTTTCCGCGCGGCAGGGTGTTCCGGCTGCCGGGAAGTCCGTGGAACAAATGTAGTAAAATCGGTGTAAAAACAAGAGACCCATGCCGTTTTTGTCCGGCACGGGTCTCTGTTTCGGGATATGTGGGGCCCGCCGCCTTTCCTGCGCGGCGGCCGGGAGGGACTGCGGTTACAGCACCGTCACCCAGCCGTAGGGATCGGGTGTCTCGCCCAGCTGCAGCTGGCGCAGGGCATGGTAGAGCTTTTCGCTCCACGGCCCCGCCTTCGTCCCGTCGCCGTAGACCACGGTCTTGCCGCTGACGGGATCGAATACCGAACCGATCGGGGAGATCACGGCGGCCGTTCCGCAGGCGCCGGCCTCCTCGAACGTGGGCAGTTCGGCCACGTCCACCGGACGGCGTTCCACCTTCAGTCCCATGTCTTCGGCCAGCTGCCGCAGGCTCTTGTTGGTGATCGAGGGGAGCACCGAGTGGGAATCGGGGGTGATGTAGCTGCCGTTGCGGATGGCGAAGAAGTTCGCCGCCCCGCATTCGTCGATGTATTTCTTGTGGCAGGCGTCGAGGTAGAGCACGCCGGGATAACCTTTCGCGTGGCCCATCTCGCCCGAAATCAGGCTGGCGCCGTAGTTGCCGCCCGCCTTGATGTGGCCCGTTCCGAGCGGCGCGGCACGGTCGTGGTCGCGGTCGATGATCACCTTGATCGGGTGGAATCCCTCCTTATAATAGGGGCCCACGGGCATGACGAAGACGATGAACAGGTATTCGTCGGCCGGATGCACGCCGATCTGCGGACCCGTGCCGATCAGCAGCGGCCGGATGTAGAGCGAGGCGCCCGTGCCGTAGGGGGGGACGAAACGTTCGTTGGCCAGCACCACTTTTTTGACGGCCTCGGTGAACATCTCCACCGACGGGGCGGCCATGCAGAGGTATTCGGCCGAGGAGATCATGCGCTTGGCGTTCTCGTCCACGCGGAAAAGCCGGATGCGTCCGTCCTTGCCGCGGAAGGCCTTGAGCCCTTCGAAGCACTCCTGTCCGTAGTGCAGGCAGGATGCGGCCATGCTCATCGAGATGTTCTCGTCGGTCGAGAGGGTGAGCTCCTCCCATTTGCCGCCGCGGAAATAACTCCTGACATTGTAATCCGTTTTCCGGTAGCCGAAACCCAGATTACCCCAATCCAAATTTTCCATAACGTTATCGGTTTGTGTTAGCTATCCTACTGTGGCGCCGCTGTTGACGGCTGCGGAGGGAGAGAGGAGCACCAGTTTGCCCAGCGCGTCCTCGCCCATGAGGATCATGCCCCGGGAGAGGATGCCTTTCAGCTCGCGCGGTTCCAGATTGACCAGCACCAGCACCTGACGGCCGACCAGCTCCTCAGGCGTGTAGTATTCGGCGATGCCCGAGACGATCTCCCGCCTGTCGATGCCCGTGTCGACGGTCAGTTTGAGCAGTTTCTTGGTCTTGGCCACCTTTTCGGCAGCCAGGATGGTCGACACGCGGATGTCCATCCGCTGGAAATCGTCGAACGACACGCTCTCCTTCTGCTCGGTCACCTTCTTGCTGGCCTCGCGTTCCTGGTTGGCCCGTTTCGTGTCGGCCAGCTTCTGCAGCTGGCGTTCGATCACGCTGTCCTCGATCTTCTCGAAGAGCAGCTCCGCCTTGCCGATGCGGTGGCCGGCGGGGAGGATGTCCGCCGTGCCGAGCTTCTCCCAGCCCAGTTTCTCCACGGCCAGCATGTCCAGTATCTTGGCCGCCGTGAAGGGCATGAACGGCTCGACGGCGATGGCCAGGTTGGCCGTGATCTGAAGGGCGACGTTGAGGATCGTGGCCACGCGCTCCGGATCGCTCTTGACCACCTTCCACGGCTCGGTGTCGGCCAGGTACTTGTTGCCCAGCCGGGCGATGCCCATGGCGTCCTTGAGCGCTTCGCGGAAACGGTAGTTCTCGATGTTTTCCTCCAGCGACTTTTTCAGCGCAGGCAGTTCGCCCAGCGTGTCGCGGTCGTAGTCGGTGAGGGCTCCGGCAGCCGGGACCGCCCCCCCGAAATATTTGTCGGTCAGCACCAGCGCCCGGTTGACGAAGTTGCCCAGCACGGCCACCAGTTCGTTGTTGTTGCGGGCCTGGAAGTCCTTCCACGTGAAATCGTTGTCCTTGGTCTCGGGAGCGTTGGCGCAGAGCACGTAGCGCAGCACGTCCTGTTTGCCGGGGAACTCCTCCAGATATTCGTGCAGCCAGACGGCCCAGTTGCGCGAGGTGGATATCTTGTCGCCCTCCAGGTTGAGGAACTCGTTGGCCGGCACGTTTTCGGGCAGGATGTAACCCCCGTGGGCCTTGAGCATCGACGGGAAGACGATGCAGTGGAAAACGATGTTGTCCTTGCCGATGAAGTGGACCATCTTGGTGTCCTCGCTCTTCCAGTATTTCTCCCAGTCGGGGGTCAGCTCCTTGGTGGCCGAGATGTAGCCGATCGGGGCGTCGAACCATACGTAGAGCACCTTGCCCTCGGCGCCTTCCACCGGAACGGGAATGCCCCAGTCCAGGTCGCGGCTCACGGCGCGGGGCTGAAGACCCAGGTCGAGCCAGCTCTTGCACTGCCCGTAGACGTTCACCTTCCACTCCTTGTGCCCTTCCAGAATCCACTTGCGCAGGAATTCCTCGTAGCGGTCCAGCGGAAGGTACCAGTGGCGGGTCTCCCGCATCACGGGCACCGAGCCGGTGATCGTGCTCCGGGGGTTGATCAGGTCGGTGGCCGCCAGCGAACTGCCGCACTTCTCGCACTGGTCGCCGTAGGCACGGTCGTTCTGGCAGTGGGGGCAGGTCCCCATGATGTAGCGGTCGGCCAGGAACTGTCCGGCCTCCTCGTCGTAATACTGCATGGTGGTCTGCTCCGTGAAGACGCCCTTGTCGTAGAGCGTGCGGAAGAAATCGGAGGCCGTCCTGTGGTGCACGGGCGAGGAGGTGCGCGAATAGATGTCGAACGACATGCCCAGCCCTTCGAACGCCTTCTTGATGATATTGTGGTATTTGTCGACGATGTCCTGCGGCGTTACGCCCTCCTGCCGGGCCTTGATGGTGATCGGCACGCCGTGCTCGTCCGATCCGCACACCGAGATTACGTCCTCGCCCCGCAGGCGCAGGTAACGGGTGTAGATGTCGGAAGGGATGTAAACTCCCGCCAGGTGGCCGATGTGGACCGGGCCGTTGGCGTAGGGAAGGGCCGAAGTGACCAGATAACGCTTGAATTTTTTCATGTTCGGTATGTGACGAAAAGTATATTGTTACAAAGTTACGGATTTTTCCGGGGAATCCGCCGTGGGGGGCCTATTTTTTCAGGGCTTCGAAGCCCAGGCCGTAGACGCCCATGACGCTGCCCACGGTGATGAAGGCCTGCGGGTCGATCTCCTTGATGATGCGGAACAGGGAGCTGGTCTCGTTCTTGCGGCAGACGACCATCACCACCTTGGTCGGCTCGCGGGTGTACCATCCCTGTCCGTCGAGCAGGGTCACCCCGCGCCGCAGTTCCGTGGAGATGTGTTCGGCGATCGCCTCGTAGCGCTGAGAGACGATGAGTATCTGCGACGACTGGCGGTTGCCGGCCAGCACCGTGTCGAGCATGTAGCCCGAAACGGCGACGATGACGTAGCTGTATATCACGGTCGAGATGCCGTTGCCGATGAAATAGGAACAGCCGATGATGATGAAGTCGCAGAACATGATCACCTTGCCGTAGCTGATGTTGCGGTACTTGTTGATGATCATGGCGATGATGTCGGTGCCGCCCGTGCTGCCCCCCTGCATGAAGCAGATGCTGATGCCGATGCCGGAGCAGGCGCCCCCGAGGATGGCGGACAGCAGGCGGTCGTCCTGCAGGCCGATCAGATCGGGCGGCACGATGCCCTGCATGACGCTCATGGCCAGCGCGAGCATGAAGGTGGCGAAGATGGTCTTGGCTCCGAACTGCACGCCGATGATGAAGGCGGAGAAGAGGATCAGCACGGCATTGATGACGAAGAGCGAGTAGCCGATCGGGATGCCCCCTCCCTCGGCGCCTCCCGTGGCGAAGTAGATCAGCATGGCCATACCGCTCACGCCGCCGCCCACGATCTTGGCGGGCAGAATGATGCCCGTCCAGGCGAAAGCGTAGAGGAACAGGCCGAAGGTGATGAAGACATACTCCTTGACAGTGCGCAGGACGAGCGAAGGAGTGAGTTCCCGGGGTGAAAATTTTGCCATGGGCTGCGGGGATCTTGAGGTCGTAGTTACAGGCACAAATGTAGAAGTTTTTTTCGGATTCGGAACGATAAAACGGCCGTAAATTTTACCTTTGTGGAAATTTCTTCCCGCATGGAAAATCCTCCGCTGTACGCCGATGTCGTGTTGCCGCTGGCGCTTCCCCCGCTCACGTTCGGGGTGGGTCCGGAACTGGCCGGATCGCTCCGTCCCGGTGCGGGGGCGGTGGTGCGGCTGGGACCCCGCAAGATATATCAGGGTGTGGTGTGGAGGCTCCACTCCGAGCGTCCCTCCTTCGCGGTCCGTCCCGTGGAGCGGGCCGCGGGTACGGTGCTCCGTCCGGTGCAGATGGAGCTGTGGGAGTGGATCGCCTCCTATTACATGTGTACCCTCGGCGAGGTGATGCGGGCGGCCCTGCCCGCCGCCCTGAAGCCGGAAGGCTTCAGCGAGGAGGAGTTCTCGGCCGATGTGTTCCGCCCGCGGATGCGGCAGTGGATCGGGATTCATCCTTCGGTCGGTTCGTGGGAGGAGCTGAACGAGCGTTTCGAACGGCTGCGGCGGGCGCCGAAACAATACGCCCTGCTCGCCCGGATCGCCGACCTGCTCTCCGGGCCCGGAGAGGGGGAGCGGCCTTTCCCTGTCGGGAAGGCGGTTCCCCGCGAGGAGACGGGAGCGGACGGGACGTTGCTCGGGGCGCTGGTGAAGAAAAAACTGCTGGTCGTCGGGCAGCGGGAGGAGCGGCCGGGCGATCCGTCGGCCTTCACGGCCCGGATGCCCGAGCTGACGCCGGCGCAGGCGGCGGCCGAAGCCTCACTGGATCGTCTGTTCGGGGAGAAGAACGTCGTGCTGCTGCACGGGGTGACGGGAAGCGGCAAGACCGAACTTTATGTCCGGCAGATCGCCGAGGTGGTCGCCCGGGGGGAGGACGTGCTCTACCTGCTGCCCGAGATCGCGCTGACGGCCCAGCTCATCGAACGGATGCGCCGCTTTTTCGGCGACCGTGTGGTGCCCTACCACTCCCGGTTCACCGACCGCCGGCGGGCCGAGCTCTACCGCCGGGTGGAGGGGGGCGGAGGCTGGATCGTGATGGGCGCCCGGTCGGCGCTCTTCATGCCGCTGCCGAAGATCGGGCTGGTCGTCGTGGACGAAGAGCACGACGCGGGTTACAAACAGGCCGATTCCGCGCCGCGTTACCATGCCCGCGACTGTGCGCTGGTGCTGGCCCGCCTGCACGGGGCCCGCACCCTGCTGGGCAGCGCCACGCCCTCGGTGGAGAGCTGGCTCAACGCCACTACGGGAAAATACGGGCTGGTGACCCTGCGGGAGCGGTACGGCGATGCCCTGCTGCCGCAGGTGATCGTCTCCGACACGCTTTGCGCCTCGCGGAGGGGCGAACGGCACGTCCATTTCAACCGGATACTGCTCGACCGGATCGAAGCGGCGCTCGCCGCCCGCTCGCAGGTGATGCTTTTCCAGAACCGGAGGGGTTTCTCGCCTTATGTGGAGTGCGGGGAGTGCGGCTGGGTGGCCGGCTGCCCGCACTGCAACGTGACGCTTACCTACCACAAGGGGGAGCGGATGCTGCGCTGCCATTACTGCGGCTATGCCGTGCCGGCCCCGCGTCTCTGTCCCGCCTGCGGAAAGGGGGAGCCCGAGGCCCGCGGATTCGGCACGGAGAAGGTGGAGGAGGAGTTGCAGCGGATTTTCCCCGCGGCCCGGATCGCCCGCCTCGACCGGGATACGGCGGCGAGCGAACGGCGTTACCGGCAGATCGTTGCCGATTTCGAACGGGGAGAGACCGACATTCTGGTCGGCACCCAGATGATCGCCAAGGGATTCGACTTCCCGCGCGTGGTGCTGGTGGGGGTGCTCAATGCCGACAACCTGCTGAACTATCCCGATTTCCGCGCCTCGGAACGGGCTTTCCAGCTGATGACGCAGGTGGCGGGCCGGGCCGGGCGGGGACGGACTCCGGGCGAGGTGGTGATCCAGACCTCGCAGCCGCAGCATCCCGTGATCCGGCAGGTGATGGACGGCGACTACGAAGGCATGGTCCGCAGCCAGCTGGCCGAACGCCAGTCGTTCTTCTATCCTCCCTATTGCCGGCTGGTGGCCATTACCCTGCGCCACCGCGACAAGGCCGTGCTGTGGCGGGCCGCTTCCCGTTTCGGGGAGGTGTGCCGTCCCGTGTTCGGGCGGCGCCTGCTCGGGCCCGAAGCCCCGCCGGTCGACCGGGTGCGGGAGGAGTTCATCGTCTGTTTCACGCTCAAGATCGAGCGGGAACAGTCGTTCGCCCGGGCACGCGGGCTGCTGGCCGGCATGGTGGCGCGGCTGACGGCCGAGCCCGATTACAGGAACCTTACGGTCGTCTGCAATGTCGATCCCCAATAGAGAGGCCATGACAGGTTTTTCGTTCCGCAGCGTGTTCGGCGACGTGTTCCGCCTCTTCTTCCCTCCGGTCTGTCCGGCCTGCGGGCGGCCGATGGGCGAGGGGGCCCGCACGATCTGCACCCGCTGCCGGGGCGAGATTCCCCTGACGGGTTTCTGCCGCCGGGCGGACAATCCCGTGGCGGAGCGGCTCCGGGAGTTGAAAGTTCCGGTCGTGCATGCCTGTTCGTTCTACTTTTATGTGGCGGGCAGCGGTTTCCGGCGCCTGATCCATGCCTTCAAGTACCGCGGGGGATGGAAGCTGGCGGTCGAGATGGGCGAATGGTTCGGGGCGGAGATGCGCGAAGGCGGCCTGTACGGCGACGTGGAGGTGGTGGTGCCCGTGCCGCTGCACTGGCGCAAACGTCTGCGCAGGGGATACAACCAGTCGGAGTATCTGGCCGAGGGGATGGCCCGTTCGCTGGGATGCGGGGTCGATGCGCGCAGCGTCGTGCGGCGGGTGCACAACCGGAGCCAGGCCCTCAGCGGACGGGAGCACCGTTGGGAAAACGTGCAGGGCATTTTCGGCGTGCGGAATCCGGCTGCGCTGGCGGGGAAACATGTCCTGCTGGTGGACGATGTTCTCACGTCGGGATTCACGGTCGCCTCCTGTGCGGAGGAGATTCTGCGGCGGGTGCCGGACTGCCGGCTGAGCGTGGCTACGCTGGCCGTCTCGCGCAGCGAACTGCTGACGGCCCATCCCCTGAAACCCGGCCGGCCGCCGAAGGAAAAAGAGTACGAATATTTTCTGGAACCATGATCTATATTGAAACGCCGCGCCTGTTGCTGCGCGACTGGTCGGACGCCGACCTGCCCCTGTTCGCCGCCATGAATGCCGATCCGGCGGTGATGGAGTTTTTCCCGGGAACGCTGACCCCGGCGGAGTCGGAGGCCTTTTATCGCCGTATCCGGGACGAGTTCGCCGATTCCGGATACGGGCTTTATGCCGTGGAGAGGAAGATCGACGGATGTTTTATCGGCTATACCGGGCTGCACCGTGCCCTTTTCGAAGCCGATTTCACCCCCTGCATCGAGATCGGATGGCGCCTGTGTCATGCGGCGTGGGGGAACGGATTCGCGCCGGAAGCCGCGGCGGCCGTGCTGGACTATGCCTTCGGCCTGCTGGGGATGACGGAGGTCTGTTCGTTCACCGCGGCGGTCAACCTGCGTTCGCAGCGGGTGATGGAGAAGATCGGCATGGAACCGGCGGGGCGCTTCGTCCATCCGTCCCTGCCCCGGGAGAGTTCCCTCTCGGAGCATGTGCTCTACCGGGCCCGGATCGGAAACGCCGGCGTGGAATAATTCCGGCCGGCGTTCGGGGATGCGGTACGTGCGGGATTCCGCACGAAAATCTATTTTTTCAGAAAATCGTTGCCGTTCCTGAGCCAGTAGGTGGGGCTCAGCATCCCCTTGCTCGAAAGGGTGGTCATCGACTCCTTTCCCGAGCGGGGCAGGGTCTCCAGCAGGGCCGGGTCGCCCAGTTCCCGGAAAATGGGATCGTAGGGGTCGAACCGGTTGAAGGTGTAGATGCCGTTGACCCCGGCCTGCCATGCCTTGTAGGCCTCCGTGCGCCAGAGCTCCTCCACGGATGTGTTTTCGGGATCTCCACCTCCGAGCAGTCTCCGCTGTTCGATGCAGGCGTAGACGGGTATGTCGTACTGTCGTCCGATGGCGGCCAGGTGGGCCCAGGGCTCGAATTTGAGGTAGTCGGCGGCGGTGACCAGGTCGATCAGCTCCTCCCTGAGCCACTGTTCCCAGTCGAGCCCGATGGCCTTAGCAAAACCGAACGAGTCGGGGACCCGGACGGCGATCAGCACGGGTCTGCCCCTCCGTCTGCCCTCGCGGTCGCAGAGGTCCCGGATCTCCCGGATCATGGCGGTCATCTTGTCGCAGTCGGCCTGGGTGACCGGTTCGCCGAGGAACTGCGCCTTGAAAAAGTGGGGATGCCGGAAGAAGTCGAGTTCGACGCCGTCGATGTCGTATCGGGTCACCACGTCGTCGAGCATGGCGACGATCAGGCGGCGCACGGGCTCCTGTCCGTAGTCGAAGGCCGACCAGCGGCCGGAAAGCACAGGGGTTTTCACCCCTTTTTTGCCGACGATCAGTTCGGGATGTTCGCGTTTGAAGGCGCTGATGAACTCGTATTCCTGGCCCGAGTCGTGGGTGTCGTTCATGCGCAGCGACCAGAAGACCTCCTTGCCGTGCTGATGGCAGAAGTTCGTGATGACGCTGAGCGTGTCGGTGCCCAGCCGGGCCAGTTCGTCGGCCACGTATCCTTTGCCGGAATTGGTCTGGCGTTCGCTGACCGAACTTTTGTGGTGGTGTACGTTGGTGACCCCGGAGCAGTAGAACACGGAATCCACCTGCGAATCGACCAGTCCCTGCGTACGCCTGCTCAGAAAGAGTTCGGGGGTGACCGGCTTGCTTTCGTTCCACCGGGCGTCGTTTCCGTCGTTGTTCATGATGATGCGTCGGGTGCGGCGGCGGGCCCGTTTGCGGGCTTCGAGCATTTCGTCGGATTTTCCGGCGCCGTTTTTCCGGCCCGGATCGTTTTTCGGAGCGACGGCGGCCGTGGCCTTTTCGTATCCCGTGGCCAGGGGCGCCAGTCCGAGCGCCACCAGGTATTTCAGCATCTCTCTGCGGTTCATCTTCATTCGGTTTTCAGGGTTATTTGTAATATTTGTGTGATAAATATAGGTGTTTATTTTCAATATTCAAATTTTTCGGAAAATTTTATCGGCGGACAGGTTCCGCAGGGGAGGGACCGGGTGCCTTTGGGGGTGTCGGGTGCGGACGGCGGGGAGAAGAGACAGGGTGTTTTCCATACAGAGGGTGCGATGCTCCGGATCGTAGTCCGTCGGCGGAACGGGAACCGGCCGGACCGGTGCATCTGCCCCGGAAACGACAACGCCCCTGTCGCAAAGGCCTGCGGCAGGGGCGCTGTCCCGGGTTCCGGGAACTCCCGGGACCGAACCGGGCTAAACGGTCATGATCTCCTTCTCCTTGGCATCGAGGAGCTCTTCGAGTTTTTTGGAGAATTTGTCGGTCAGTTTCTGGGTTTCGGTCTCGCCGTCTTTGGCCATATCTTCGGGCATGCCCTCCTTCTGGGCCTTCTTGAATCCCTCCACGGCGTCGCGGCGGGCGTTGCGCAGGCTGACGCGGGCGGTCTCGGCGTCGGAACGCACCTGTTTGACCAGCTGTTTGCGGCGTTCCTCGGTGAGGGCCGGGATGGTCAGCCGGATCTGTTCGCCGTTGTTCGAGGGTGTCAGGCCCAGGTTGGCCACCAGGATGGCTTTCTCGATGGCGGGGATCAGCTTCTTCTCCCACGGCTGGATCAGGATCGTCTTGGCGTCCGGCACGGTCACGCTGGCTACCTGCGGGATGGCGGTCGGAGTGCCGTAGTACTCCACCATCACGCCGTTCAGCACGTTGGGGCTCGCCTTGCCGGCACGCACGCTCAGCAGCGATTCGGTCAGATGTTCGATCGCCTTCTGCATCTTCTCCGATGCGATGTCGAGGATCAGTTTGTATTCGTCAGTCATCTCTATTTGGTTTTTAACAGTTTTTCGATGCGGTCGCAGAACTGGTCGAACAGGGTGGCCGAATAGCCGATCTCGCTCCCGACGATCGTGCCGTCGCGGCCGACGAGGAAATTGCGCGGAATGCCCGTCGCGGCGAACAGCGGATAGATCTTCTTGTCGGGGTCGAGCCCCATCGGGAAAGTGTAGCCCGTCTTTTTGCGGAATGCCTCGACCGTGGCGGCCGTCTCCCCGCGCGAAATGGGCAGGAAGAGGAACTCTTCGCCCGCGAAGCGGTCTATGATATCCTTTTGCACGCGCGCCAGTTCGGCCCGGCAGGGCGGACACCACGTGGCCCAGAAGTTGACCACCACCACCTTGCCCTTCAGGTCGGCCATGCGGATTTTGCTGCCGTCGGTCATCGTGACGGTGAAATCGGGCACCGGCTGGCCCGTCTTTACCCGCACATCCTTGTCTTCCCGGGGTTCCCCGATCACCTGGGCGGCGGAACCCAGCGTCAGTGCGGCCAGCGCCGCAGTCAGCAGAACGGATAGTCTTTTCATGTCGTTTTTCGTTTTAAAGCGGAAACGCGTGCGTTCATTCGTGCACGAGCGTTCCGATCTTCTCCCCTGCAACGACCTTGCCCAGATTGCCTTCGGTGTCCATGTCGAAGACGATGACCGGCAGCCGGTTCTCCTTGCAGAGGGTGAAGGCGGTGAGGTCCATCACTTTCAGTCCGCGGGCGTAGACCTCGTCGAACGAGATTTCGTCGAACCGGACGGCCGCGGGGTCCTTCTCCGGGTCTGCCGTGTAGACGCCGTCCACCCGGGTGCCCTTGAGCATCACGTCGGCCTCTACCTCCACGCCGCGCAGGGCCGAGGCCGTGTCGGTCGAGAAGAAGGGGTTGGACGTGCCGCCGCCGACGATGACCACCTCGCCCGCCCGCATGCATTCCAGCGCCCGGGCCTTCGAGTAGTATTCGCCGATCGGCTCCATACGGATCGAGGTGAGCACGCGGGCCTTCACCCCTTCGCTTTCGAGCGCCGACTGGAGGGCCAGCGAGTTGATGATCGTGGCGAGCATGCCCATCTGGTCGCCTTTCACCCGGTCGAAGCCGCGGTTCACGCCGCTCAGACCCCGGAAGATGTTGCCTCCTCCGATCACGATGGCCAGCTGCACGCCGCTTTCGGCCACCGCCCTGATCTGGCGGGCGTAGGAGGCGAGCACGTCGGTCGAGAGGCCGTACGGCTGGCCGCCCATCAGCGACTCGCCGCTCAGTTTGAGAAGAATCCTTTTGTATTTCATGTCGTTACTCTTTATCCATCAGTTGCATCAGTTCGTCGAGTTTGGGAGTGAGGATGATCTCCGTACGACGGTTTTTGGCCCGGGCTTCGCGGGTCTTGGCCGGGTCGATGGGCAGCGACTCCCCGCGGCCGGCGGCGATGATCCGCTCGGGTGCGATCTCCCCGTTCTCCAGAAGCAGGCGCATCACCGTCGTGGCCCGTTTCGCGCTCAGGTCGAGGTTGTCCTTCAACTGGCCGTTCGGGCGGTAGGGAACGTCGTCCGTGTGGCCCTCCACCATGACGTTGATGTCCGGGTTCTGGGCCAGCACTCCGGCCAGATCGCGCACGGCACGCGCTCCGTTGGGGTCGATCTCGAAACTGCCCGAGCGGAAGAGCAGCTTGTCCTCCATCGAAACGTAGACCTTGCCTTCGCGGGTGGAGATCGAGAGCCCCTTGCCCTCGAAGCCCAGCAGGGCGTCGGCCACCTTGCGGCGGATCGCGGCGATCGACTCTTCGCGGGCGCGGAGCATCTGTTCCAGTTCGTCCACCCGTTGCGAACGTTCGCTGAGTTCGTTCTGGCTCTCCTCTATCTGGCGGAGCATGCGGGCCGCCTCGGCCGAACCGTCGGCCAGCAGTTTCTTGTATTTCTGGTTCAGGTAAAGATAGTCGGCGGACAGGCGTGCGGTATCCTTTTTGAGCTCTTCCACCGCGTCGGTCAGCTTCCGGTTGCGGGCGCCCAGCTCCTCGATGCGAGTATTGGCCGAGGCCAGTTCGCCTTCGGCCCGCAGGGCCTGCGCCTTCATGGAGTTGAAGGTTTTGTTGGAAACGCACGAGGCGCCGAAAGCCGCCACTGCGCAGATTATCAGGATTTTTTTCATGGGAATTTTCTCTGTTAACCGGTTACGAGCACGAAGATACGAATTTTTTCAAAATATGTATATATTGAATATCTTTGCACGATAATCCTTGGGGTGTGATGTCCGAAACGAACGATACGTATCTGGGCCGGGTGGATTCGCCCGCCGACCTGAAGAAGCTCTCCGTGCAGGAACTGGAGGGCTATTGCGACGAGTTGCGCCGCTTCATCATCGAACAGCTGGCCGCCAATCCCGGCCATCTGGGTTCGAGCCTCGGGGTGGTGGAGCTCACGGCCGCCCTGCACTACGTGTTCGACACGCCGCACGACCGGCTGATCTGGGACGTGGGACACCAGGCCTATGCCCATAAGATCATCACCGGACGAAGGGACGCTTTCCCCACCAACCGAAAGCTGGGCGGGCTGAGCGGTTTCCCGAAGATGAGCGAAAGTCCCTACGATGCCTTCGGCGGCGGCCATGCGTCGGTCTCCATCTCCGCGGCGCTGGGCATGGCCAAGGCGGCCGAACTGAAAGGGGAGAAGCGCGAGGTGGTGGCCGTCATCGGCGACGGGGCCCTCACCGGGGGACTGGCGTTCGAGGGGCTCAACAACGCGGGAGCCTCGAACACCGACCTGCTGGTGATCCTCAACGACAACCACATGTCGATCGACCCCAACGTGGGGGCGCTCAAGGAGTACCTGCTCCATATCTCCACCTCGCGGCATTACAACCGGTTCAAGACCCGTATCTGGGATATGCTTTCCGGGGTGCCCCGCCTGCGCCGCCTGCTCCAGAAGACGGGAAACGCCCTCAAACAGGGGGTGCTCCAGCAGAGCAATCTGTTCGAGAGCCTCAATTTCCGCTATTTCGGTCCGGTGGACGGGCACGACGTGGGGATGCTGGTCAAGGTGTTGCGCGACCTGCGGGAGATTCCCGGTCCGAAACTGCTGCACGTGCTGACGGTCAAGGGGAAGGGTTACAAGCCGGCCGAGGACAACCAGCCTTTGTGGCATGCCCCGGGGCGGTTCAATCCCGAGACGGGTGAGCTGTTGACGCCGGCCGACCTGTCGGCTCCGCCCCGTTTCCAGGACGTGTTCGGGGAGACGCTGCTCGAACTGGCCCGGGGGAACGACCGTATCGTGGGAATCACGCCCGCCATGCCGACGGGCTGTTCGCTGAGCATCATGATGGAGCGGATGCCGGAGCGCTGTTTCGACGTGGGGATCGCCGAAGGTCATGCGGTGACCTTCTCGGCCGGCCTCGCCACACAGGGGATGGTTCCCTTCTGCAACATCTATTCTTCGTTCATGCAGCGGGCCTACGACAACGTCGTTCACGACGTGGCGCTCCAGAACCTGAATGTGGTCTTCTGTCTCGACCGTGCCGGACTGGTGGGGGAGGACGGTCCCACGCATCACGGGGCTTTCGACATTGCGTTTTTCCGTCCCGTGCCCAATCTGACGATCGCAGCCCCGATGGACGAAATGGAGTTGCGCTGCCTGATGTACACGGCTTCGCTGGGCCGCGGCCCCTTCGTGATCCGTTACCCGCGGGGACGGGGTACGAACGAGGATTGGCGCTGTCCGCTGGAAGAACTTCCCGTGGGGAAGGGGCGCCTGCTGCGGGAGGGCCGGGACGTGGCGGTGCTCACGTTGGGTCCGGTGGGACGTTTTGCCGCCGAGGCGATCGAACGCGCCGCAGCCGAAGGTGTTTCGGCCGCCCATTTCGACCTGCGTTACGCCAAGCCGTTGGACGAGGAGATGCTGCACGGCGTCGGACGCAGGTTCTCCCGGGTGATTACGGTCGAGGACGGGGTCGTGCAGGGAGGCGTGGGAAGCGCCGTGCTCGAATTCATGGAGCGCAACGGATACGGCTGCCGCGTGGAGATGCTGGGTATTCCCGACGAGTTCATTCCCCACGGCACCCCCGCCCAGTTGCACCGTCTCTGCGGATTCGACGTGGAAGGAATTTACGGGAAACTCATGGAGGGCCGTTAAAATCCCGTCCGTTTTTTGCAGGTTTTCAATTAATCGCTATATTTGCACTCTCCGAAAGTGCGGGGATTCCGCTTTCTGCTTTCGGTCGGCCATGCCCGGATGGCGGAATTGGTAGACGCGCTGGTCTCAAACACCAGTGGAGCGATCCGTGCCGGTTCGATCCCGGCTCCGGGTACTTTAAGGCCTTAATGATTTGATTTTCAAATCATTAAGGCCTTAAATCTTTTTGTATCGGACGAAGTTTGGACTCCTCATTAGGGCCGGTTATTTTCCCGAAATATGTTTGATTTCTCCGATCCAGGCATCGTCTTTTCCGCCGGAGGAAGAAAGTTGCGGCTGGGTTTGAACCGCTTTGGTTATATATCCGTTTCCGTCCACTTCGTATTCCATGTCGAAATTATCCTTGTAAGCCCACTCGCTCTCTCCTCGTTCTTCATGGAGCAGGTTGCGGCACGGCATGCCCGTCAAGCCTGCGATTGCCAATTCCTCGTCCCACGAGATACGATCGAAGAACAAGTCGAAGTTTTCCCTGTTTTCGAGATTTTCGTAATAGGTATAATTGGTAACGTTGGTTTCCCCCTGGTCGTTGCCGTATTTGATCCGTGTGATATTGCCGTTTTCCCAGATATATTCCTGCCACTCGTGGGCCTGCGTCATACGGATTAGACGATTTTCCGAATTGTACTCGTAGCTTGTCGCATCGAGGTCGGGGCCTTCGGTGCGGGTAACGAAACCGGCTTTGTTCAGATAAGCCGTATAGGTATTAGGCTCATCCGGATCGTCGGAAGATGCGGTGGAGGTAATATGTACAATACCGTCGCCGTACTCGAACGTGATTGTCCGGGTATCGCGGTACTCCTCGTCGCTGTTTTCCTCCTCCCATTTCGTTATCCGGTTTTGATCGTCGTAAGTCAGTTTTATGTTGCTGTACGATTTGTCTGGGTTTATTCTTGAATAGAAATTCATTTCCGAGATTAACGACCGGCCTGTGGGTACGACGGGTTCGCCGCCCACGGTTACCGTGCAGGAGGCCGATACATCCTTGTTGGACGAAGAGGTCGCCGTGACGACCGCCGTTCCCTCTGCTATCGCGGTTATTTCTCCGGTTACGGGATGTACGGCTGCGACTTCGGGATTGCTGCTCGACCAGGATACCGATTTAATCGTAGCGTCGGCGGGTTCTACGGTGGCGGCCAGTGTTGTCTTGACACCTGTTTCGAGAGAGAGTTCGGTTTTATCGAGGGTAATGTCCGTTACCTGGACCGGGGGATCGTTCCGGCTGCCGTCCTGTTTGGTGCCCTCCTGGACGACCGTCACAGTAAAAGTGTTGTTGCCCGAAAGGATAGTAATCGTGGCTTCGCGCCGTTCGCCCGTATAGTTCTGGTCGATTTCGATGCGGAGCGTAATCGTTCCGGGCCCGCCGCTGTATGCCTCGCTGTTACCGTTGTAGAGTTTTAGCCAGACCACGTTATTGCCGTCGGTAGTACGTGCGGCGGATCTGGATAAGGCAGATGCCTGTACCGAAACCTGTACTTCGTTTACGGTCGCCGTCCAGGGGGCATCGGTCGTGAACGAGAAGCCGCCGCCCGTATTTTCGTTATCGGCGTAGGCGCTTTGTGTGAGTTGTCCTTGTACGGGCGGAGTGAATAGCTCGCCTTCTCCGCCTTCGTTTTTGCTGCAACCAGCAAGAATCGCTGCTGAAAGCATCAATAGAAACAGATGTTTTTTCATGGGATAAGATTATTTCCGCCCGTCCCCCGGCAGAAGTTCGGTTACACATATATAAAAAAGACGTGGGACAGTACCTTTTATCTGCTTTTGAGGTCTTGGCCAACCTACACCCAAATAAACGAGTAAAGCCCACGTTTCCGCAGGCATTAACTTTACTCTTCGGGTGCTTAACAAAACGGCCAAGTTTCAAAAGCAAGAATAGAAGCTAACGCTTTTTATATCTTATGTCCTGTAATGAATCCGTATTATATCATGGGCGCGCTGTTATTTGATTGGTTTACGTGGTAAATATACGAAAATTTGGTTATGTTGAAAGCATGGCCGGAATTTATTCCCGCTCCTGCTCGCGGTCTGCGGTACTGATGTCGGTATGTTCCGGAAACTCTTTCGCCTCCTCCCTGGGCCGATGGATGGCATGCAGTTGATGGCGATTTGGATACTTCTGCCGGCGGGTCCGTCTTCTCCCATGGTACGGGAGTCCGTCGCCCCTCCGCCATACCGGCTGAGAACGTTTCTCAGCAACCGTAGCCGTTTTCGGGGGGCGGTTTGGCTACCTCCTGCGTGGCAGTTTCGGAAAAAGTTTCCGGAAACGCACGAGGTAGGTGGCGATCCTGCTTCCGGCGATAATCAGGGTGACGGCCAGAAGGATCAGCGCGATCCCTCCGGCCAGACGGGGCGTGAGCCGTTCGCCGAACACGGCGATCCCGAAAAAGAGGGCCGTGAGGGGTTCGAGTGCTCCCAGGATGGCGGTCGGGGTCGAGCCGATGTACTGGATGGCCCGCGTCGTCGATACGAACGACACGGCCGTGGGCAGTACGGCCAGCGCGATCAGGTTCCCCCAGTGGTACCAGTGATCCGGCGCCAGCAGCGAAGCTCCGAAATCCACCCGCACCAGAAAGATCGAAAGTCCGAACACGAGTGCGTAGAAAGTCAGTTTCACGGTGGGCATCTCCCGCATGCGGGGACGGTTGACGCCGACCATGTAGAGGGCGTAGGAGAGGGCCGAAGCCATCACCAGTCCCACGCCTGCCGGGCTGAGCGTGGTCTCTCCGTCGCCCTGGTAGAGCAGGGCGATTCCCGTCAGTGCGAGGGCGATGCAGGCGGCCGTCAGCAGCGAAAGCCTCTCGTGGAACCATATCGCCATGATGAGCGCCACCATGATGGGGTAGACGAAGAGCAGCGTCGCCGCGATCCCTGCCGCCATATAGTTGAAACTGAGGAACAGGGCCAGCGACGAGAAGGCCATCAGCAGACCCAGCGCCACCAGCGGCGGAATCTCCTGCCGCTTCAGTCTGAAATCGCGCCCCAGAGGATCGGAACGGCCAGCAGATAGCGGAAGAACAGCACGGAATCGGCGTTCATGCCGTCCGCATAGAGCGGAAGCGCGAACAACGGGTTCATGCCGTATGTGGCGGCCGCGACCGCCCCGTAAAGATAGCCTTTGGTTTTGTCCTGCATACTGTCTTTCGATTTCGGTGCAAAATTACTGTTTCTTTCTTCCTGTTGTTTCGTCCGGAGGAAATTTCCGGGGAAGTTTCCGGAGCCTTTCCCCCGATGTCGGTCATATCCGGGGAAAGAGAAATTTTTATCCGGATTAGGCAAAAAAATACCCTATTGTGCATATACTCCCGGCTATCTTTGTTATCAAAATAATTATATTTATAAAATAGAATAAAAACCTTTGATGATTCCGAAACTTCGTGTTTTCTGACCCTTTCTAAAACTACTGATTCTATGAGTGTCTCGTATTCCGGATCGAAACGGGCGAAGAACCTGCCGGTGGTCGTACCGCTGTCCTTCGCATGATGAACGGCCTTCCCGGCCGTTTGTTCCCGATGGGTTTCCTGTGCATGGGCGGCCGGGCGGCGTGCGGTAGGACTGGGTGTCCGCATTGACTGCATGCCGCCGGATGGATTTCGAATAGGGTGACTGCCTGTCTTCAAGTGAATCGCACGGAAGGCGATGTCATTGTCAACCATATACTATTAACCTAATTTTTAATGCGATGATGAAAATTTATCTTTTTTGTCGGGACAAAACGGCATGTGTCGGAAGGTACCTGAACACGTTGATGTGTCTTGCGGCCTGTATTCTTTCGGTGAATGCGGCCATAGCTCAGAGTATGGTTTCCGGGACCGTATCGGATGAGACCGGACAGCCGATTGCCGGTGCCAATGTCATAGTCAAAGGGACGAATCAGGGAACGACTACGAATGTCTCCGGAGAGTTTTCGCTCCGTGCGGATCCGGAAAGCGTGCTTCAGATCTCTTTTATCGGGTATGTCACCCAGGAGATAGAAGTGGGCCGGAAGGTTTCTTTCAAAATTCAGATGAAACCCGACGTCACCTCCATGGATGAAGTCGTCGTGGTCGGTTACGGCGTGGTGAAAAAGCGGGACGTTACCGGTTCCGTGGCCTCCATCGACAATTCGCTGTTGATGCGCCAGAATACGCCGAGTATGAGCCAGGCCCTGAAGGGGCAGATTGCGGGATTGAACATCCGGCAGACCAGCGGAAAAGCCGGGGGAGAGACTTCGGTGATATTGCGGGGTATGAGCGCCATCGGGAAAACCGTGCAGCCTATGGTCATCATAGACGGAATGCCCTCGAACTGGACCGTGCTCAATAACATGAATCCGTCGGATATCGAGCGTATGGACGTGCTGAAAGACGCTTCGTCCACGGCCATCTACGGTTCGCGTGCTTCGGGCGGTGTCATTATCGTCACGACCCGCCAGGGAGAGGAGGGGAAAAACCGGATAACTTATAGCGGGAGTGTCGGTATCAGGACGTTGGCGCATATGCCGCGGATGATGAACTCCGAGGAGTTCATGCAGTTCGTCAAGGATGCCAATGCCTACCGGAACAAGAGTTGGGATACCGATCTGGGGACCGATGACCTGGAATATTATGAGGCCGGGTACGATACGGATTGGCGGGATATGGTTCTGCGCATGGGATACCAGACCAGCCACAGCATTTCTCTCAGCGGCGGCAATAAAAACGAAACGCATTATCTTTCTTTCGGATACCTGCGCGAGAACGGTAACCAGAAGTCGGATACCTACGAACGCTACTCTCTGAATGCCAAAATTTCGGGAAAGGTCCTGGAGGATTTTACCCTGGGCGGTTCCATCTATGCCAGCTATGCGACTTCTCTGGGGGGAGACGGGGAGATGCTGCGTTCGGCATACCGGCTGCGGCCCTGGGGAAATCCCTACAATGAAGACGGCAGCGATCGGTTTTATCCGACCAAACGCCAGAACGGCATCAGCAATCCGATTTTCGATCTGAAAAACTCGAAAGACGAGGTCAACCGTTTTCGGGCTATGGGTTCGGTGTTTTTGGATTACAAGCCGGTCGAGGGGCTGGTTGTCAAGACCAATTTCATGCCTAATTTCCTGATGGACCGCACCGGGCAGTACCGCGGCACATGGACCAAGAACAATAAGGGGACGAATCCGGCGACTGCGAAGGCGGTCAATAAATGGGGGCTCAGCTATGTCTGGGAAAATACGGTTAGCTTCAATCGGACGTTCGGCGATCACAGCATCGGTGCGACCGGATTGTTCAGCATGGAGACCGGGTTCGACGAGGAATATACCGGTGCGATCAAAGGACTGACCTACGATGACGAATACTGGTATAACCTGGGTGCCCGGACGGATATCACCTCTTTGACGAGCAGTCTGGAAAAGAGCAGCATGATTTCGTACATGGGCCGCATCAATTACGGATACAGGGAGAAGTACCTGCTGACGGTGACGGGACGTTGGGACGGATCGTCGAAAATGGCGCCGGGACACAAATGGGGATTCTTCCCTTCGGCCGCTGTGGCGTGGAGGATGAGCGAAGAGCCGTGGATCAAGAATCTGAACGCGTTTTCCAATCTGAAATTGCGTTTGAGCTATGGCGTTTCGGGAAATAACAGTGTCGGGAATTACGAGTCGTGGGCCACGTTGGGCACCACTGTGTATAACTGGTATTCGGAAAACAAGTACGTCGTAGCGAACGGAGTCTCTGCGAAGAAGCCCAACAAGGGTTTGAGCTGGGAAAAGAGTTACGAGTATAACATCGGTCTGGACATGGGGTTCTTCAAGGACCGTTTGAGCGTTGTGTTCGATTGGTACAACAAGACGACGAAAGACCTGATATTGAGCCGGAAGGTTCCCTCCCATCAGGGCGTGACCTCTCTGAAGGACAATGTGGGGTCCGTTCGGAACAAGGGTATCGAGCTGACGGTCAATTCGGTGAATGTCGTGGCGAAGGATTTTACCTGGACGACCAATCTCAATTTTTCCTACAACAAGAATGCGATCGTTGATTTGTACGGCGATAAGAGGGACGACCTGGGCAACAAGTGGTTCATCGGGCAGCCGGTCGATGTGAACTATGATTATAAATGGATCGGCGTCTGGCAGCTGGGAGAGGAGGAAGAGGCCGCCAAGTACGGAGCCAAACCCGGACAGTCCAAATATCTGGACCGGGATGGTAATGGCAAACTGGATTCCGACGACCGTGTGATTCTCGGCTGCCGTACTCCGAAATGGATGGGAGGTATGACCAATACGTTCACCTATAAGAACTTCGATCTTTCCGTATTTATCTATACGCGTCAGAATGTCCAGCTCCAGAGCGGATTTCATAACGAATATGCCACCGAATGGACCAATCTGGCCAACAATGCGGCCAAGATGAACTACTGGACTCCGGAAAATCCGACCAACGACTGGTTCGCCGCCGGATTCAAGGACAGTAAGAAAGGGGCCAACTACATGGACACCTCCTTCTGGCGGATAGGAAACATAACGCTGGGATACGAATTGGGGCAAAAGGCGCTCAAGGCTACGGGATTGTCTAAACTGAGGATCTATTTCACGGCGGTCAACCCCGTTACGATCACCGATTACGAAGGCTGGGACCCGGAGTGGGCCGATAAGGGTGCGACGGGGCTGCCTGTCGCCGGAGCCACCTACATGCTCGGTGTGAATCTGACATTCTAATGATGAACCTAAAACTGGATACCACGATGAAAACGAATAAGATGAAATGTTTTTGGGCCGGGATAGGCTTCACGGGCCTGCTTTTGGCCTCTTGCAGTGATTTCCTGGATGAAAATCCGGCCCATATCGGTACGGCGGATACCTATTTCCCCACCGAAGAGGGTCTGGACGGTGCGCTCAATGCATGTTACGCCCAGTTACGGAACATCCACTACGACCGTACGATCTGGCTGATGGGTACGGATCAGTTTTCCGAAAACAGCTATCCCCAGATCATTAACGGGAAAGTCCCCTCGATCACTTCCTATAATGCCTATTGCCCCTCGTCGCTGAATGAGGAGACCGGAACGTTCAATTCGTTTTGGGAAAAAATCTATGTCGGTGTCGACCGTTGCAACAGGACGCTTGCCCTGGAGCCGGTCGCCCAGGTGGATAAAGACGTGCTGAAAAAGAGGATGGCCGAAGCCAGAACCTTGAGATGCCTGTACTACTATTATCTGGTGGAGCAGTTCGGCGCCGTTCCTTTCCCTTTGGTGTCGACCGACGAGATCATCACTACCGGGGAGAGGGTCTCCGAAGAGACGATTTACAACCAGCTGTGCAACGATATCGTGTCTGCGGCCGCCTCATTTCCCGATTACAAGGTGACGGAGGTGGGGCGCGTCACCAAGGGCGTCGCTCAGACCCTGGCGGCCAAACTGTTCCTGACCCGGGGATACAAATCGTTCGGGAAGGGGGCGGAAGATTTCCGGGTGGCGGCCCGGTATGCCGATTCGGTGATAAATTCGGGGCAGTATACGCTGCTTCCCCATTATCGGGATCTTTTCGTTCCGTCCAATGAGAAGAACAAAGAGATTATTTTTGCCGTTCAATATAGTGGTGATCCGATCATGGACGCCGTAGGCGATAATTACGGGAACAATTTTCATTCTAAATTCGGAATCGGTTACAGCGATGCCGTGGGGCAGTATCGGTCCACTTACTACAATCGCGGGTTGGTCGGATTCGCTGAAACTTTCTATCTCCTGGACTGTTTCGGAGTGGATACCACCGCGGCGCGGTATGCTTCCTATGTCGTGCCTGCGGGACGCGACGCGATCGCTCCCCCGCCTTCCCGGTATTCCTATTTCCAGGACAAACGTTTCAATGCGTCGTTCATCCGGTTGTGGATGACCGAACAGTCCGCATCCAACAAAAAGCACATAGGGACCGACTATATGAGAAACATGAAGATCACGGTGAGTCCCGGTACGGGCAGCGAGAAAATGGAGTACAGTCCTTCCCAGAAGGAACTGAATACCAACTACTGGATCGAACAGGGGCGGGATACCTGTATCTACATTCCCCGGCCGGACGAGCGGGATTTTCTGCGGACGGTGACGGTAGACGGTGCGCAGCACGCTTTTTACGAGACGGTCAATTATGTGGTCGTCCCGCGGGAACACTGGCTGAATTCCCAGGGGTGGGATTCGTACCGTCCCACTATGTTCAAGTTCTGGGAGCCGGGAGGCAACGACGACTATCAGGGCGTCCGGGATTTGTACCTGTTCCGCCTGGGCGAGGTGTATCTGATTGCCGCCGAGGCGTATTTGCAGGCCGGAGATGCCAACACGGCTGCGGAGCGGATCAACGCCGTCCGGAGGAGGGCGAACGATGTGCCGGTCACCTCTTCCTCCCCTATGGATATTCTGCCGGAGGATGTTTCGATTGATTTCATCCTCGATGAGCGGACCCGGGAGCTTGCGGGAGAGGAACTGAGATGGGTGGAACTGAAACGTACCGGCAAATTGGTCGAGCGTGTCAAGAAATATAATCTGTATGCGGGTAGCGACTGGACTCCTATCGGCAAGCCGTATATCGAAGAGTACCATACACTGAGGCCTATACCCTACGCATGGTGGTCGTTGCTGTCCAATAAGGAGGAAGTGGCCCAGAATCCCGGATATTGACCGGAAAACGGAATGATAAGGACGGCAGGAGGAGAGGGTCTCCTGCCGTCCTTGGAAAAGAGGATGGCCCGGACCGCTCGGACGGAGGCGGAACCGTACCGGGATGCGGGTGTGACGGATGGACGGTCGTGTCGGAGAGATGCGGCAGAGGCACGCGGGAGGGCCGTCGTCGAAGGCGATGGAAATATTAATTGAAAACGTATATGAAAATTTTTCGAAACAGATTCAGAACAGGGGTTGCGACCCTTGCCGCACTGGGTGCGGGACTTTGCGCACAGGCGCAGATCGAGCCCCGCTCGTGGGTGGATTCGGTGGCGAGGTACGGCATGGAGAGATTTCTGCCTGCCGACGAATACAAATGGGACTGGGGACAGGCCACCCTGCTCAACTCTGTGGTTCACCTTTATCGGGAAGCGGCCCCCGACCGGCGGAAACCCTATCTCGATTATGTCAGGACGGCCATGGACCGTACGCTTCCGGTGGCCAACGGCAAGCATCCGAATGCCGTGGCTTCGGCCCACGGCATGGCTTTTCTGGCGGGTGTCCTGAAGGACCCCGTGTATAAGGAGAAGACGAAGGCGATCTATACGGATTACCTGCTCGCTCCCCGGGCATCGAACGGAGGCGTGTCGCACCGGGCCGAAACGGTCGAATTCTGGGATGACACGATCTACATGCTCGGTATGTTTTTCTTCGAGCTTTACCGTCAGACCGGGGATGAACGGTACATAGAGGCTTTCATGGAGCAGTATTACGCCCATCAGCAGAAGCTGTCCGATCCGAAGACCGGTCTGTGGGTGCACGGTTGGGATGCCGACGACGAGGATTACGACGACCGTTGCAGCCAGCCGGGCTGGCCCGACCGGACGACCCGCCGCAGCCATGAAGTCTGGGGCCGCGGCAACGGGTGGATCGTGATGGCCCTGGCCGACGGACTGAATACCGTGCCCCGGAACAGCCGCCACTGGAAGGAGATGGCCGGCGAACTCAAAAGGATGGTCGCCGTCCTGCCTTCGTTGCAGGACGGGGAGACGGGTATGTGGTATCAGCTTCCCCTGCGGGCCGGCGAAGAGGGCAATTTCCTCGAGAGCTCCTGTACGGCGATGTTCGGGTACGGCATGGTGCTCGGCATGAAATACGGCGTGCTGAAAAAGAAGACCTACAAACCGGTCGTGGACCGCATCTACGAAGGGCTGCGCCGTCATGCCATGGTCCGCGAAGGGGGAGCTTACCTGGCTCCCGACCGTGTGTGCCTGGGAACCTGCATCGGCGACAAGGAGTATTATTTCAAACGCAAGGTGGGGCAGGGCGTGAACTATGCGATCGGTGCCTATGTCATGTTCGGCCTCGAATACGAAAAATTCTGCGGGCTGAGATAGTCCGCCACAACCGATCAACCGACTGAATCATGAAAACGATCCGATACTTGGCCGGCCTTGTGCTGTGTCTGCTGACCTTTACTGCTTGCGGGAAGGACCCGGAAAGGGGGGGCGGCAATCCCGCGCCTCCTCCGACGACCCTTCCCTCCACGGTCGAACCCGCCTCGTCGTATCCCTGCCTGATCGTTAAAAAGGAGGATTTCGCCCTGCTCAAGGCGCGATACGACAAGATCCCCGAGAATGATCTGGACGGCCGCCGCAACGAGACGAAAAAGAACAAGATCGTGCGTGCGTGGTTTTCGCAGAGCGAAACGGACCGCCGGGCGGCCACCGAGGAGTTCGTCGCCTACTGGAAGAATTACGCCGAACGCTGGACGCCCGGGGCGCTTCGCCGGGCCGAACCCGACGGGGTATCCCTGCGCGGTGTCTGGCGCTGCCTGCATCTTTACGACATCGTGGTTTCGTTCGGTTACCTGACCGACGCACAGCGTCTCGAATTCCGCAACAAACTGGTCGAGGCGGTCGAGCTGGCCATCGGTACCGATCCGAAGAACCCCATCCTGCCGCCGGCGGGTCACGAGGGTTTCCATCACCAGAATATCTGGACCGATGTGGTGCTTGCGGCGGGGATCGTGGGCGTGGCGTTCCCCGAATTGCCGCAGGCCGGCGATTGGGTGGACTTCGCCCTGCGGGAACTGAAATGGCAGATCGAAACCGGCTGCTGGGCCGGAGCCTGGCACGAGTGTCCCCGCTATCATGCCTATATGCTGCGTCTGTGCGGTCAGTTCATGCAGGTGTTTAAAAACCGTCGCGGGATCGACCTTTTCCGGGAGATGCCCGCCTTCCGGGAGATGGCGCGCTGGTTCGTCCGGTTCTCCACGCCGCTCGACCTGGTGAGCGGCAAGACGGCGGGAGTGGCGGACGGCATTTCGCTGGTACCGGGACTGGCCGACAGCACGTGGGATGTGGCCGAGATGGACGAACTGAATATTTTCGCCCAGCACTACATGGAGGAGGACCCCGATCTGGCCCGGCTGCTGGTGTGGCAGTGGGAGCGGGCCGGAAGACCCTATCCGGAGGACCCGGTGGTCGGCCTGCTGGTCGATCCCGACCTGACGGGCCGCGGACCCGAAAAAGGACTTGCCAGCGATATCAATCCGGAGAAGGGCCACCTGCTGATGCGGGACGGCTACGGTACTGACGGTGAGATATGGTTTCTGCTGAAATGCGGCAAGGCATCGATGTCGGGTCACGAGAACGGCGACTGCAACTCCTTTTCGCTCTATGGGTTCGGTTATCCGCTGGCGCTCGACAGCGGAATCGGCGATTACGACGATCCCAACAACAAGGCGTGGAACAAGAGAAGCTGTGCCCACAACATGGTCGTTTTCCATGAGGAGGGCGAGACCGATCCCTATAAGTATGACAGTTACGAGTGGAAGGACGGCCGGATTCTCTGCTGGAATTCCACGTCGGAGGCCGACTATTCGGTGACGGACGCTTCCGTGCCTTCCGGAACCGCGAAGAACGTCCGCCATGTCCTGTTCGTGAAGCCGGACTATTTCGTGATCCGGGACGAGATCGACGCGGAAAAGGAGGCCTCGTGGATGTTCCGCACTCCGGCCACCGACCTGGAGTGGTCGGCCCGGTCGGTCAGCTGTAAAACCCGGTGGGGACCTTCGGTCGATCTGCATGTGGTGACGCCCGACCGCGATCTTCCCCGGAAGACGGGGCAGGGGCGGATCGGCGCCTGGACGGAGGTCAAACCCGGCCCCGATCCGGCCAACATGCGCGACTACTTCGATTTTATGTACCAGACCTACCTGGAGATTCCCGGGACACCGGGCGAGGATTTCGTGACGGTGCTCCATCCCCGCCGGGAAGGGGCCGGGGCGCTGACGGTCGCCTCTGCGGACGGGGGGACGACACTCGAGATAGCGGTGGCCGGCCGGCGGGACGTGGTGCGGTTCACCGACCGGGGCGTAGAGCTGGACAAGGGCGGCCGGCAGATCACGCTGGATTATGTCGGGCCTGCCTCCGAATAACAATCCGGCGGAATGAGCGTTGGATATGAAAAAATGCCCTATGAAGAGAACCTTTATTCTGATTTCGGTCCTGTCGCTGACCATGCCGGGCCTCCGGGCGGAAGAACGTACGTACGGCGATGTCAAACCCCGGCTCTATCTGACGGAGCGCGACGTCGAACGGGCCCGGGCCCAGGCTTCGGCGCCCGAATTGCGCACCACCTACGAAAAGATGGAGTCCGACGCGGCCCGCAGCCTTCGCAACTGGTATAAACGGCTGCCCCGCGGGGAGCGCCGCAGCATGCAGGACCTGTTCGACCATGCCCGTGCCGATACCCGGCAGCCCGATTACCTCTCCGACGCGGCGGCCTATGCCATCCAGCCCACGGACGAATTGGCGGAGATGATCCGCGAGAAGCTGCTGGTCGAAGCCGGTATCGCCGACGTGCACGGTTCCTGGCGCCAGCTGGGTATCCACGAGGGGGAAAGGCTCTGCCGTTTCCTGCGGGCCTACGATCTGATGGCCGCCACGGGCGTTTTCGCTCCGGAAGAGAAGCAGGCGGTCCGCAGCTGCGTGGAGCGCAGCGCCCGTTTCCTGGAGGCATGGACCATGGAAAACGACCTGACCGGGGTTTATCAGGGACAGAGCTACTGTTTCAACATCAAATTCTACCCCTACCTGATGCTGGCCACCGTGGCCATGTACTATCCCGAGATGGAGGATGCGCCCCGCTGGCTGGCTCTGGCACAGGAGAAGATTCCCGGCCTGCTGTTCACCGAGAACTTCATCGACGGGGCCTACGGCGAGGGGTCGGTCCACTACCTGCACCCCACGATGGACGGCATGCTCTACTATCTGGCGGCTTCCCGGAATCTGGGGTACAAGGATTATTTCAAAGAGAATCCTTCGCTTATGGCCCAGCTCCGAAGGATGCTCTGGTGGCGGATGCAGCTCATCGCGCCCGACGGGCGGAAGGCGGCTGTCGGCGATGCCCACCGGGCTCCTGTGGGGGCCGATTTGCTGGAGCGGGCCGGTTCGCTTTTCGGCGAACCCCGTTTTACGTGGGCTTCGCGCTACATTCTCTCGCAGACCACGGGCGGGCGGCTGCTTTCCGCCTACGATCTGCTCGAATACGACTGTACGGCTCCGGCAGAGGCTCCGGACAATCTCAGCGCCAATTTCGTATGGAGCGGATATGCCCTGTTCCGTTCGGGCTGGAAGCCGGATGACAATTTCCTGATGTTCAAATACGGGCCCACCTACTGCGGCCGGCGCGAGACGGATCGTCAGCTGGTGCTCTCGGGCCATGCCCATGCCGACGCGCTGAGCATGGAGTTGCATTGGGACGGTGTCCCGATGCTGGTCGATCCCGGCTACCGGGGCAGGTACGAGAATTCCGCCACCTACGGGGGATTCTGGCGGGCCACCGTCTCCCACAATACGGTGGGGCTGGGCAATCCCTGGGGGTACGACCGGCAGGATGGCCGCATGGAAGAGCATTGCCGCCGGCACGGCGGTGAGTTCCGCTACGAACGGGAACAGCGCAGCATCGGCCGTCAGGATTACAGCCTCGACGCCTTCGGAGATGTGGGCGGCATGGGAGTGGTTTCGGCCGAAGCGAACACCTACGGCCATGTGCGGCATCGGCGGAGTATCGTCTGGTGGCGCGACAATTCCCTGACGGTGGTTTCCGACCGTCTGCGCAGCGACCGGGTGCAGCCCTACGAACTCTATTTCTGGCCGGTGGGCGATCCGGTCGCCCGCGGCGGAGAGTGTTTCTCCTTCGGCGACAGCACGGCCCGGCTCGACATTCTCCCCGTGGGGACGGACAGCCGTTCCGTACGGCTGATCCGCCGGGGCGATCCTTCGGCTCCTCCTTACTATATGGCGCTGGACGGCGATCTGAAGACCGACCGGGGCTGGGACGGGGGGCCCGATGCCCACTGGGGGTTCACCACCCTGATGGTACAGTCCCGCCGCGCGGCCGGAGCCGATTATCTCAATGTGTTGATCCCCAGTCGGAACGGGAATCCTTACAAGATCGAAAAGGAGGGCTCCTCGGGCCGCCTGCTCGTGCGGGGTGATGAACGGATCGCCGTGGTTCCGTCCCGGAGCCGGGGCGGTTCGGTGACCCATTCGGGCGATTTCGCCGTGGTGCGGACACTCGGCGGGAGACCTGCCGACTTCGTGCTGGGCGAGGGTACCCGATTGGCCTGGCAGGGACATACGCTGGTCGCGGCCCGGCAGACCGAACGGCAGTGGGAGCCTTTGTACGACCCTCGATTCCATGCGGCCGTTTGCCTGGAAGCCCGGCGGGCTTCGCTGACGTTCCATGCCAGTCCGCTCGAGCAGCGGATGATGGTCGCTCCGCCGATGAAGGTAGAGGGCCAGGAGCCTTTCCTTCCCCTGCTGATGGAGGTGACCCTTTGGGTCGGGAGACGCCCCCACCGCATGGTGGCGCTCGACTCCGACAGCCGTGTTCCGCAACTGGACGACCCTCGGTGGGATGCCGCGCTCGTGCGTTCGGGCCTTGCCCGGACCGATCCGTTCCATGCCGACATCGAGGCGAGGCTGCGCCGCCGGCCGGTCGATTTTACCTGGGACGAGGTTTCGGGATGCGTCACTTTCACCCTGCCGGTCAATTCCCGCGGTGCTTCGGGCTTCTATCAGATCGTCTGGGAATAAACTGTTTCCGGCCGGTTGTGCCCGGAGTTCCGTTTCCGTTTCCCGTGCCGGGCAGGGCGGCGCCCCTTTTCCGGTACGGGTTTGTCATGAATAATTACTATTTTTGTAGAGGGCGACTGCCCGCGTTCCTGCACCCTATGAAGAGACGAGTACTCCTTTCCCTGTTTTCGCTGCTCTGCCCGCTCCTGCCCCTCGCCGCACAGGAGTTCAAGGCGATTACGCTCGAAGACGGCCTGAGCAACATGGTGGTGCGCGGCATCGCACAGGACGACCGGGGGCAGATGTGGTTCGCTTCCAACTGGGGACTCCAGTGTTACGACGGTTCCGGTTTCCGCAACTATAACATTGCCGACATTTCGCACGGAAAGATTCTCGACAACCGTTTCCTGTCGGTCCGTTTCGACGCCGGCGGACGCCTGTGGGCCACCACCCGGTCCCACATGCTGCGCTACGATCCTGTGCGGGATGATTTCGACGTGGTTTTTACGCTGGTCAATACGCGCGACCGCTATTCGGAGATACGGGAGATATCCGTCGCGGATTCCGCGTCGCTCTACGTATCTGCCACCGGAGGCCTTTACCGTTACGACATTCCTTCCGGAGAGAGTTTCCATGTCTATACCGCCACGGCGGTCAACTCCTGCCTGCCGGTGGGTTCCGATCTCTGTCTTCTGGCCACCCCGCAGGGCGTGGTCTTTTTCGACCGGCGGTCGGAGGAGGTGTGTGCGGTACCGCAGCGGTTCGCCGCTCTGGAGAGGGAGCTCGCCGGGTCCGAAGTGCGGCTGTTGCGGGGCGGTTCCGACGGAGAGGTCTGGGCGGCTGCACGCAACCGGGTCTGTGTCGCCGTCGGAGGGGATCGTGTGGTGGTCCCTTCGTGGAACAGCCAGATCAGTTACAATCCCGTGCGCGATATCATTCCGTTCGACGACGGGTATCTTCTGGCGGCCGACGGACTGGGGCTGGTCCGTTGCGATGCGGGGTTCGGCTTGCGGGATATCGTTCTGTCCGATCCCGACCGACCCGGGTCGCTCACCAACGAGGGGGTTTACGATCTGTTCGCCGATGCCGACGGCCGTCTCTGGGTAGCCACTTTCGGCGGCGGGGTCAACTATTACGATCCCAACCGGCAGCCCTTCGTCCGGATCGGACGTCTTCCCGGCGAGGAATCCACGCTGATGGACAATAATATGCGGGCCATCTTCGAGGCGTCGGACGGAAGTGTCTGGATCGGTACGAAGCGGGGCGTCAGTATCCGGGACCCGGAGGGCCGGGGGTGGCGTCATATCACCCGCGAGTTCAATCCCAAATTGCATTTCAACACGGTGCTCGCCTTCGCTGAGGACCCCGACGGGAATGTGTGGATTTCGACCTTTGCGGGCGGAGTGGAGGTCTACGACAGGCAGCTGCGGCTGAAACGGCAGTGGAACCGGGCTAACAGCGGTCTCAGTTCGGACGATATTTTCGCCATGTACCGCGATTCGGACGGGGACATCTGGCTTTCGGGGGAGAACGGCGTGCTTTCCCGTTTCGATTTCCGGCGGAAGGCGTTCGAGAACTACGACGTCAGTAATGTGGTGCGGTGCATCACCCAAAGCCGTTCCGGGGAGATCATCGTCTCCGGGTCGCGGGGCGTGCAGTATGTCAACAAATATACGGGCCGTATCCGGGAGGCCGTGCAGGACAGCGCCTTGCGGGCCGAACGGATGATGGTCTATTCGGTGGCCGAGGACGCTTCGCGCAACCTGTGGATGGCTACCGAAGGAAACGGACTTCAGTATCTCGACGTGCAGCGGGGGGAGCTTTCGTCCTTCACTACGCGGGAGGGCCTCTCCTCGAACGTGGTCTATGCCGTGCTGCGGGGACAGGACGGGAATATATGGATGAGCGGGCTGGGGGGGATATCCTGTTTCGATCCCGTGACGGAATCGTTCACCAATTACTCCGAAGACGACGGGATGCCCTTTCAGGAGTTCATGTACTGCGCCTATTGCGCCCTGCGCGACGGACGTCTGATTTTCGGAGGTCCGAAGGGGGCCGTGATGTTCGCTCCCGGCGAGATACGGCATGTGCGCCGGCGCCACGAGATCGTGTTCCGGGCGCTGAAACTGTTCAACCATACGGTCGTTCCTGGAGCGGAGGGCTCCCCGCTCGCCGGCGCCCTCGACCTGACCCGGGAGTTGACGCTGCGGCACGACCAGAACTCCTTCACGCTCGATTTCTCGGCGGTCAACCTCGACAATCCCGCCCAGAATCGGTATCAGTGGATTCTGGAGGGATTCGACGCGGAATGGAGTCCTCTTTCGGCCGCTGCATCGGCCTCCTATACCAATGTCAATCCGGGCCGGTATGTGTTCCGGGTGCGGAGTACGACCGATGCTGCGGGCGATGTTTTCGCCGAACGGCAGATGGGAGTCGTGATCCGGCCCCCGTTGTGGCAGACGTTCTGGGCCTATCTGATCTATGCCGCCGTGCTGCTGGCCATCGTCTGGCTGGTGGTCGAGGACCTGCGCAGCCGCCTGCGCGAGCATCAGGCCAAAGACAAGATCGATTTCTTCGTCGGTGTCGCCCACGATATCAAAACCCCTTTGTCGCTGATCCTCTCGCCGCTGGTCAATCTTCGCGGGCATCAGGCCCTCGACCGGAAAGCCGCGGACGAACTGGATATCGCCATCCGGAATTCGGAGCGGTTGCAGCATCTGATCAATCAGCTGCTCAATTTCGAGAAGGTAAGCGCGGGTTCCCGGCGGATGCAGGTGGCCAAGTACCGTATCGAACCCACCGTCTTGTCGATCGCCCGGGCTTTCGAACCGGCGATCCGCCGGAAAGGGCTCGAACTGGTGGTCGATTTTCCTGAAGAGGTGACCTGGCTGTGGTTCGACATGGACAAATTCGAGAAGATCGTCTTCAATATCCTCGGCAATGCCGTGAAATATACGCCCGAGGGAGGCCGTGTGGGTATCCGTGGGCGAGTGGCGGGCCACCGTTACCGGCTCGAGGTGTGGGATACGGGCATCGGTATTCCCGACAAGCAGAAACACAACATTTTCCGGCGCTATTTCCGGGCCGACAATGCCGTGAACAGCCATGAATCGGGCAGCGGGGTGGGGCTGTTGCTGGCTAAGGAACTCATTGCGATGCACGGCGGAGACATTTCGTTCGTCAGCAAGGCAGGCCGGGGAACGACCTTTACCGTCACTCTGCCGCTGGGCCGCGAACATTTCAGAGGCAGGCAGGTGACGCTGACCGAATACGGTCCGGACACGGCGTCCCGGGAGGTGTCCGGTGCCGTCGCACCGGGCAGGCGGTTCAAGGTGCTGGTCGCGGAGGACAACGTGGAGCTGCTGGATTATATCCGCGGCAACCTGGAGTCCTGTTATACCGTTCTGACGGCCACGGACGGCCGCCAGGCGCTGGAAGCGGCCCGCAGCGGCTTCCCCGATATCATCGTCACCGACTTCATGATGCCGGAGATGAACGGGGCCGAACTGTGCCGGGCCGTCAAGGGCGATCCCGAACTGTGCCACATCCCGGTCGTCATCCTCACGGCCCTCTCTTCGGACGACCACAAGGTGGAGGGGTTCAATGCCGGGGCCGATTCCTACATCGAGAAGCCGTTCGACATGATGGTGCTCCTCTCCCGGTTGAGCAACCTGCTCGATACCCGCGAAATGATCCGGGAACGTATCCTCAAGGGGAAACAGCAGGAGACGCCGGGAGGCAGCGAAAGCGACCGGGAGTTTCTCGCCCGGATCGGCGAGGTGGTGCTCGAGCATCTCTCCGACACGGAGTTCATGGTGGACAACATCTGTGCCCAGCTGGGCGTCAGCTATCCGGTGCTCTACCGCCGTCTGAAGAACCTCACCGGCCGCACGCCCGTCGACCATATCAAGGAGATCCGTCTGCGGAAAGCCGAAGAGTTGTTGCGCACGGGGGTCTACAACGTGAGCGAAGTCGCCTACATGACCGGATTTTCCCAACCCAACTATTTCAGCAAAGTCTATAAGCGGTTTTTCGGATACAGTCCCAATGAACTGATCCGCCCGTGATTGATTGTAAAACCCTGAAAAATACCCTGAATGTTATGAAAATCAATTGTTCCGTTCTGGCCGTCCTGCTGGCGGGCGCCGCGGTGCTGGCCGGTCCCGCACGGGGCCGGGAAAAGACGCCCCGGTTGGGCGAAGACCCCCTCGGCAAGGTGATCGCCGCCATGACCCTCGAGGAAAAGGCTCTGCTGGTCGTGGGCGACAACGACGAGGGCGACCGGGGCGACATCGTGGGCTATTCCCGCAAGGTGGTGCCCGGTACGGCCGGTGCGACCTGTCCCATCCCCCGGCTCGGCATACCGGCCACGGTGCTGGCCGACGGTCCGGCCGGGCTGCGTATCAAACAGCCCCTTCCGCCTGGCGACCCGAAGGAGTTCTGTACCTCGTTTCCCGTGGCTACGGCACTGGCCGCCACGTGGAATCCGGCCCTTGTGGAGCGGGTCGGCGCCGCCATCGGCAACGAACTGCTCGAACACGGCTGCGACATCTTGCTCGCCCCGGCCCTGAACATCCATCGCAATCCGCTCTGCGGCCGCAACTACGAGTACTACTCCGAGGACCCTCTCCTCTCCGGCAGGCTGGCCGCGGCCTATGTGCGGGGCGTGCAGTCGCAGGGCGTGGGGGCCACCCTCAAGCATTACGTGGCCAACAACCAGGAGACCAACCGCAAGTACATCGACGAGATTATCGACCTCCGTACGATGAAGGAGATCTACCTGCGCGGGTTCTCCATCGCCGTGCGCGAGGGAAAGCCGTGGGCCGTGATGTCGTCCTACAACAAGATCAACGGCCGGTGGGTGGCCGAGCGTCCCGACCTCCTCGTCGGCGAACTGCGCGGCGTGATGGGCTTCGACGGACTGGTGATGACCGACTGGAACTCGAAGGCCGATCTGATCGGGCAGCTCAGGGCCTGCAACAGCCTCTCGATGCCGGGACACCGTCCCGAATCGCAGCGGGTCGTCGAGGCGGTGCAATCGGGCGAACTGACCGAAGAGGAGCTCGACCGCAATGTCCGTTACGTGCTGGAGTACATTCTGAAAACGCCCCGTTTCAGAGGGTATGAGTACGGCAACAGGCCCGACACCGAAGCTAACCACGCCGTTTCGCGCCGGGCCGCCGAGGAGGCCGTGGTGCTGCTGCGCAACGAGGGGGGATGCCTGCCTCTGGCGTCCGAAACCAGGGTGATGCTCTTCGGCGTGAATGCCTACGACTATATCAAGGGTGGCGGCGGAAGCGGCGACGTGAACAGCTGCGGTATCATGAATCTCGACCGGGCGCTGGCCGAAGCGGGCCTGAGGGTGGACACCGAGCTGGAGCCTCTTTACCGGTCTTACCTCGCCCTCCAGATCGCCAACAACCGGGCCCGGTTCCCGAAAAAGAAATACCGCGATGCGGGCAATTTCCCCGAGCTGGCCATCGACCGGGGCACCGTCGACCGGAAGGTGTCGGAGAACGATGCCGTCCTGTTCGTGCTGGGCCGTAATTCGGGCGAGTTCGCCGACCGTACCCTCGAGGGCGACCTTTGCGTCACGCCGGTCGAACGGGAGCTGATCCGCAACCTGTCGGAGTCCTGCCGTGCGGCGGGCAAACCGTTCGTGGTGGTGCTGAACGTGGCCGGCGTGGTGGAGACCGACTGGAAGGAGCAGGCCGACGCCATCGTGCTGGGCTGGCTGCTCGGTCAGAAGGGGGCCCAGGTCACGGCGGACGTCGTCACGGGCCGGGTGAATCCTTCGGGCAAACTGCCCATGACCCTGCCCGTGCGGTACGGGGACGTGCCTTCGAGCCGTAATTTTCCCGGCACTCCGGCTCCGCTGCCCACCCGTGTCGATTACGAGGAGGGCATCTACGTGGGGTACCGCCATTACGACAAGTTCGACGTGGCTCCCTCCTACGAGTTCGGCTACGGTCTCTCCTACACGACTTTCACCTATGGCGGCATGCGGGTGGACCGGGGCCGGAAAGGATCGTTCGTCGTCTCTGTGGAGGTGCGCAACACGGGCGGCAGGCCCGGCCGCGAGACGGTGCAGCTCTACGTGAAGGCGCCCGAAGGCAGCCTCGACAAACCGGAGCAGGAACTCCGGGCCTTCGGGAAAACCCGTCTGCTGCAACCGGGCGAGAGCGAGCGTCTCGTCTTCGAACTCGCCCCGCTCGAACTAGCCTCCTATGACGGCGACCTGATGCGGTGGATCGCCTCCGCAGGCGAGTACGAATTCCGGATCGGGGCCTCCTCGCGGGATATCCGCTGCCGCCAGACGGCCGTACTCGCCCGCGACGTCGTGAAAAGGGAGTAGGTTCTTCCTGCCCGAAAGAAAACGGAGAGGGCTGTCCGGCAAATCGCGGACAGCCCTCTTTGCGGATACGCTTCCGGAGAGAGGGAAGGCCCGTGCCTTTTCTCCCCGGCGCCGTCTTATTTTACCCCTTCCGAAGCCTCTTTCCAGACGATCCGGCCTTTCCCCCGGGTGAGCTTCGCCTTGTGCTTTTTCAGATCGTAGGTCACTTCGCCCACGGAATCCACCGAATCCAGGAAGACGGAGAAGTGTTTGGTCACGACGTAACCGCCGACCACCAGCTTACCTTTCTGCGGGAGCTGCGGCACCGGATGGGGTTTCAGTGCCTCCCGCTCCAGCGCCCTGCGCTGCGCGAGCTGTTCGGGAGTGATCCGTCCCCAGTGGTCGCGCGTGCCGACGCCGGCCAGCTCCAGATAGGTCACCTGTTTGCCCAGCGCCCGCGCTTTCTCCACGTAGTTGCGGGAGTGGTCGACCGGAACCCGCGGGTCGGTCTCCCCGTGGGCGATGTAGAGGGGTGTGAGCAGGTTGGACACAGTGGTGATGCCGCTGCGCGAGGCATAGGCTTCGGGATTCTGTTCCGGCGTGGTGCCGATCCATACGTCCATCTCGTCGCGGAACTCCTTCAGCACGCTGTCCTGCCGGTACCATTCGGCATAGTCGCTCATGCCGCAGGATATCTGGGCGCTGCAGAACAGGTCGGGAAACTTGCCCACCAGTCCGTAGCCGTTGCCTCCTCCTCCGCTGCCGCCCATGTAGTAGACCTGCTGCGGGTCGGAGATATACTTCTTGTAGTGCTCCGTCACGTATTTATAGGCGTCGTAGAAGTCGTAGAGTTCGTATCCGTTGCAGTCGGGCCTGCCCGTGGAGTATTTCCGTCCGCGCATGTCCACCTGCACGGTCAGGAACCGGGGGGAGGGGTTGGGCGAATCGGCCTTGGGCGGCTTCACCGACATGTGCCATCCGTGCGACATGAGCAGCACGGGCGACGGCTTGTCCGGTTTGTAGACTACGATGGCGAATTCGACGCTGTCCGAGACGGTCGATCCGATCCGGAAGAAGTCCACCTTCTTCGAACGGAAGAATTCGCTGTTTTCCTTGAACTGTCCGTCCTCGAAGAGGACGTCCACGTCGTTTTGGGCCTGTGCGGCGGTCAGTACGCCGGTCAGGAGCGCCAGAAGCAGGACGGTGCATGGTCTTTTCATGGTGTCAGGGTCGTTAGGTTTCATCCGCCGCCGGACGGGTTCCGGCGGTCGTAACGGCAAAGATAGTGTTTTTTCCCTTCGGAAGGAACGTTTTTCGCCTCCTCCCACCCTCTTTGCGCTCGTACCGGAGATGTGTCCGTATCCTGAAACCGGGCGGCGGACCGGTTTCAGGCGGAGGTGGCGCCGTGTCGTCCCAATCGCAGGAAACAGCCGGCCGTGCAGAGGCAGCAGAGGCCGACGATCGCGGCCGTGGGGGTGAAAATGTTCCCCATGCCGGCCAGCGGCGAGAGTGCGCCTCCGAACAGGAACTGGAAAGCCCCCAGAATGGCGGATGCATTGCCTGCGCTGTCGCGTTCCAGTTCCATGGCCAGCGCCGTGGAGGAGGGCAGGATGATGCCGAGGCAGACCATCAGGACGAGCAGGGCGGCCTCCGTCCAGAGAAACGGAAGCCGGGCCGCCAGGATTCCGGCCGTTACGACTCCCGCGACGGCGAATCCCCGGACACCCGCACCCAGGGCGCGGGCCGTGTTCCCGAAACGGGATACGGCCACGCCGCCAGCCATGATACCCAGTGCGTTGAGGGCGAAACAGAGACCGTATTCCAGCGGACTGAGTCCGTAGTGTTCCTGGAAGATGAAGGGCGAGGCGGCGATGTAGGTGAACATGACGCCCATGGCGAAGGTTTGGATCAGCACGAAACCCATGAATTTCCGGTTGCGGAGTGCGGGCAGGAACCGGGTGAAGGGGTTGAATCCGCCGCCTGTCTGCCGGTTTTGCGGGGCCAGCGACTCCCTCAGCCGCAGGGAGGCGGCCAGCAGGAGGACCCCGAGCGCCAGCAGGAGCCGGAAGATGCCGTGCCAGTCGGTCAGGCCGAGCACGACTCCGCCCAGCACGGGTGCCGCGATCGGGGCGATTCCCTGTACGCAGACGAGCATGGAGAAGAACGAAGCCAGCTCCCGGCCCCGATAGAGGTCTGTGGCTACGGATTTGGAGATCACCACGCCGCCTGCTCCGGCCACGCCCTGCAACAGCCGGAAGAGGATGAACCATCCGGCCGAAGGGGCGGCGATGCAGCCGGCAGTGGCGGCGATGAAGAGCGCGAGCGACCAGAGCAGCGGGGCCCGGCGTCCGTACCGGTCGCTCAACGGTCCCGCGATGAGCTGTCCGAAGGCCAGACCGAAGAGGCAGACCGTCAGGCTCAGTTGGGCCACGGAGGCCGAACTGCCGAAGTATTCGCTGAGCCGGGGCAGTGCGGGAAGATAGAAGTCGGTGACGAAGGGGCCGAAGGCCGACAGCATGCCCGTCACCAGCAGCAGATAGAGTTTTGAATTCCGTTTCATCTTTTTCCTCTTTTTTGTGTTGCAAAGGTGCGGATTTCCTCCGGCCCGGGCATGTCCCGTTCGGTGCGGGTTCCGTCCCGTTCGGCGCGGATTGTGCATTCGAAAATAAAATGTAATTTTGCCTGCGGTCAACACCGATGGACGATGGAGCGCGGATGCGGCGACATAATCCCGGAAGAGCATTTCCGGATCGTGCCTCCGGGGGAGTATCTTCCGGGGTGTATGCCTTTCGATGCCTCGTGGGACGGGGTGGAGCTGGTGCTTTGCCTGACGGGATCGGCCGTCCTGTCGATCGACGGGGTCCGCTACGGGCTGGAGGGCGGGACGCTGGCTGCCATGATGCCTTTCCAGGGGGCGGAGCTCTCCCCCGGCGAGGGCTTCACCATGTTGGGACTCGCCTTCACGTTCGATTTCCTGACCGATTTTCCCTTCACGCTGAAACCCTGCGTGGTGGAGAGGATCGCCGCCGGTCCCCTTCTGTCGCTGACCCGTCCGCAGCGGAAGCTGCTCGCGGAGTATCATGCCCTGATCCTGCGGCAGTACCGCGACCGGGAGCATCCCTCTCGCGTCGAGGTGGTCAAGGCGCTGGTGTTCGCTTTCCTCGCGGAGGTCGGACACATCTACACCGGTCAGAGGAGTGCGTCCGCCTGTTCCCACCGGGAGGCGATCGTCCACGACTTTTTCGGTCTGCTCCACGCTTTCCACCGCAGTTGTCGGGAACCCGCTTTCTATGCCGGGAAGCTGTGCCTCTCCACCAAGTATCTCTCTCGTGTGCTGAAAGAGGTGACGGGACGGGCGATCTACGCATGGATCAGCGATTTCGTCGTCAAGGACGCCAAACGGCTGCTGCGGACCACCGACCTGACGGTGGAGGAGATATCCGAACGGCTCCGTTTCCCCAACGCCTCGTTTTTCGGCCGCTATTTCAAGAAGAATACAGGCATGACGCCGCTCGGTTTCCGGAAAGCCTTCCGCCCTGGGGGGAGAGGGTAGCGGTGTGGGCCGGTCCCTCGTCACTCTTTCATGCTACGGCACGACCCGGATCGCGTGGATCAGAGCCGCTTTTGCGCCGCGGCCGGCGGCCGGGTCCGGAGCGTTCCGCAGGTCGGGAAGGCGGAATGTTCCGGCGTCCGAGCCGAAACGGTCGCCGATCGCCGTGTAGAGGGCTGCGTATGCCTGTTTGCCGAGAGGGCGCCCGTCGCAGGGCAGCCACCCTTCGGAGAGCCGTTCGGAGGCGAATGTCAGGATCGTACCCACGGGTACGGCCTGCCTCAGCCGGTCGTGCAGGGCGGCCGTTCCTGCGGCGCTGCGGTTCCATGCCGTCCGCTCCGCGTCGGTGACGAAACGGTGTTCTTCATCCTGCACGGCATCGGTGAACTCCCGGCCGCCGTCACGGTCCACGACCAGACAGGGAAGGCCCGGATGCGTGGCGTGCAGACGGACTTCGTAACGGAACGCGATGGGGCGGACGCTTTCCGGTTCGGTTTCGAGCACTTCCCTGTGCAGGGCCAGATAGACGGGAAACCGCTCCACGTGTTCGGCGCCGGCGAAACGCAGCAGGCGGAAGACGGGCCGGTCTCCGTCCATGCCCGCCAGCGCCACGACGCCCGGAGTGATGCGGTCACCGACGGCTTCGCAGCCCCGGACGATGCAGGAGCCGTATTGTTCGAAGAATTTGTCGAGCAGGCCGGCCGCTTCGTCCCTCAGCTCGATCAGTTCGCGTTCCCCGTGCCACGGCCCCGGAGTCCGTTCGCAGAAAAGGGTCTTTGTCATCTCTTTTTCCATAAAAAATCGGATTATATCGTTGGGTGAATGAATCCCTGTGTACATGGGTGTCGTAAATAATTTCGTTGTTTTCGAAGGATGTGGTTGCTGTTTCGAAAAAAATATCTATTTTTGTCGGTGTGTCGATACAAATATCGAATGATTTTTCGCAAAATCCAAATGTTTTCGAAATTATTTTCGAAAATGTATAAAACCCGGAGTCTATGGAGAGCATAGCGAAACGCATCGAAAAGCTGGTGGAACGGTTCTGCCACGGCAATAATTCGGAGTTCGCCCGCATGATCGGGACGAGCGAGGCCAACATCCGCAACTACATCGCCGGGACGCAGCCCCGGTTCGACGTCCTTCGGGCCATCGCGGAAAATTTCGACGTCGACTGCCAGTGGCTGCTGACCGGTCGAGGAGGGATGCTCGCCGGGGAGGAAGCTCCCTACGTCGTCTCGAACCGTTTCGAACTGAAGACCGACCGCAGCATGGAGATGCAGCGGGTGCCGCTCTACGACCTGGAGGCCACGGCGGGTCTCGTGTCGCTCTTCCTGGACACCCACGCCAAGACGCCGATCGACTATATTTCGATTCCCGACCTGCCGCTGTGCGACGGAGCGGTCTACGTGCGGGGCGATTCGATGTATCCGCTGCTCAAGTCGGGCGACATCGTGCTCTACAAGCAGATCACCGACATGCGGTACGGCATTTTCTGGGGGGAAATGTACCTGATCGCCTTCAACGTGGACGGGGAGGAGTACGTGGCCATCAAGTACGTGCAGAAATCGGAACAGGAGGGGTATATCCGGCTGGTGAGCTACAATGCCCACCACAGTCCGCAGGACATTCCCCTGAGCCGTGTGCGGGCCATGGCGCTGGTCAAGGCCAGCATCCGTTACAATACGATGCGCTGACGTTCCCCCGGCTCCGGTGCGGGCCGTCCGCCGGTCGGCCGCACCGTCCGGCCGGAAGGGGACCCATCAACTGTTTCACCCCGTCCCAACGCATTGGGACGGGGTGAAACAGTTCGTTCCGCAGGGGGTCGGCCCTCCCGCGGAAGGTCATTTCGCCGCGGCGGTTTCGGGTGTGTGCTTGTAGCGGAAGACCAGCAGGAAGACGACGGCCACCAGCAGCGAGTAACCCGCGAAGACGAACCACGAGTCGGGCCAGCCGAAGCTGTCCACCACCGCGCCGGCCGCATAGGAGCCCACGAAGGCGCCGAAACCGTTGGTCATGATCATGAAGACGCCCTGCGCGCTCGAACGGATCGAGGGATCGGTCTCCTTCTCCACGTAGAGGGAGCCCGAAATGTTGAAAAAGTCGAAGGCCACTCCGTAGACGATCATCGAGAGGATCAGCATCCAGACACCGCCGCCCGGATTGCCGGCCCCGAGCAGTCCGAACCGGAGCACCCAGGCCAGCATGCTGATGAGCATGACGTTCTTGATGCCGAACCGGCGCAGGAAGAAGGGGATCAGCAGGATGCAGAGCGTCTCCGAGGCCTGCGACAGGGAGATGAGGATGTTGGCGTGCTCCACGCCGAACGTGCCTTTGTAGAGCGGATCGTTCCCGAAGAAGTTGGTCAGATAGTCGTTGGCGTAGGCGTTGGTGATCTGGAGCGACATGCCCAGCATCATCGAGAAGATGAAGAAGATCGCCATCTTGCGCTCTTTGAACAAGGCGAAGGCCCGCAGGCCGAGGGAGTCCACCCACGACTGCCTGCGCGGGGTGCGGTCGACGGCGCACGGCGGCAGCGTGAAGGAGTAGGCGCCCAGCACGAGGGCCGCCGCCGCCGCCACGTAAAGCTGGCCGGCCGAGGAGTCGAATCCCAGCAGGTCGACCGCGATCATGGCGCAGATGAAGCCCACGGTGCCCCACACGCGGATCGGGGGAAAGGTCTTCACCGTGTCGTATCCCTTCATCTCCAGGGCATTGTAGGCCACGGAGTTGGAGAGGGCGATGGTGGGCATGTAGAACATGACGCTGCACAGGATCAGCCCGTAGAGCGGACCGTACTCGTGCTGCGGAGCGGCCGCCACCAGAAAGGCCGCTCCGACGATGTGGCAGATGCCCAGCAGCTTCTGGGCCGGAATCCACCGGTCGGCGATGATGCCCATCACGGCCGGCATGAAGAGGGAGGCGATTCCCATCGTGGCGAAAAAGCTCCCGATCTGGAGCCCGGTGAAGCGGAGCGTTCCCCCCAGGTAGGCTCCCAGCGAGATAAGCCATGAACCCCAGATGAAATACTGGAGGAAATTCATGATTATCAGACGGTGTTTTATGTTCATTTCCGTTGGTTTTAGGTTCTGTTCCAAAGCGGGAGGTAAATATAGGGAAATTTCCGGAAAATCGCCTCTCCCGGCATTTTATCCCGCCGAAATCTTGCGCAATGTTTTATAATCCTGTATATTTGAGTATATTTATGGCGGTTTCGGCTCTCCGGCCGGCTTCGGAAGTCGGGGCGGTCTTCTTCAATGCCCTCTCTTTCATGCCGTTCGTCTTGCCTGACCGATGACCCTGAAAACGAAAAACTAACCCTAAACTCTGATTTATGAAAAAAATCGTCTCTTTGTTGTTTTCCGTGCTGTTGTTTTCGCTGGCTTCGGCACAGGTGACGACGTCCAGTTTCAGCGGAAGAGTAACGGACGCTGCGGGTGCCCCCCTGGTCGGTGCGGCCGTGATCGCCGTGCACACCCCTTCGGGTACGGAGTACGGTACGGTGACCGACGCCAAGGGAAATTTCCGCATCATGAATGTCCGTCCCGGCGGTCCCTACACCGTCACGTTCCGCCTGCTCGGCTACAAGACCTTCGCGGAGAAGGATATCCGGGTCCCGCTGGGGGACAATTACGTGCTGCGCCCCTCCCTTCCGGAAGAGACGACCAATATTGATGCCGTACAGGTCTCGTGGGGCAAAAATCCGATCATGAACGCCGACCGGAGTGGAACGGCCACCAACGTCAACAGCCGCCAGTTGGCGACCCTGCCCTCCATCACGCGGAGCATCAACGATTTCACCCGGCTTTCGCCGCAAGCCGGCCACGACAACTCCTTCGCTGGACGTGACGGCCGCTACAACAATATCACGGTGGACGGCGCCGCCTTCAACAACAGTTTCGGTCTGAGCACGGCCAACAACATGCCGGGCGGCGACTCGCAGCCCATCTCGCTGGACGCCATCCAGGAGGTGACGGTCAATGTCTCCCCGTTCGACGTGCGCCAGTCCGGTTTCACGGGGGCCGGCGTGAATGCCGTGACCCGGAGCGGCGACAACGATTACCAGGGATCGGTCTACACCTATTTCCGCCCCAGGTCCTTCACGGGCGAGAACGTGCGCGGCGAGGTGGTGCCGGGCGCCAAGACCACCATGTACAAGACCGTGGGCATGCGTGCCGGAGGGCCCATCGTGCGTAACAAACTCTTCTTCTTCGTGAACGGCGAAGTGGGCAGCGAGGCCACGCAGGGCATCCGGTGGCGTCCTTCGCAGAAGAACACGGCCGGTCCCGGACAGGGCGATGCCGGCAGCTACGTTTCGCGCACTTCGACCTACGATCTGGAGCGGGTGAAAAACCACCTGCTCTCCACCTACGGTTACGATCCGGGTTCGTACACCGATTTCCCGAACTTCGCCGTGGACGACTATCGGATCATGGCGCGTCTGGACTGGAACATCGACGACCGGAACCAGCTGATGGTACGCTACAACATGGTGAATTCCGTCTCCGACCAGACGGCCAGCGGCTCGATGCCCACGGGGCTGGGTTCGTCGGCCAGCCGGTACAGCGTGAATGCCTTCAACTTCTCCAATGCCAACTACGGTTTCCTGAACCGGGTGCACTCGCTCACGGGAGAGTGGAACAGCCAGTTCTCGTCGCGGGTTTCCAACAAACTGCTGGTCACGTGGATGAACAACAAGTCGGTGCGGACGAGCCCCAGCGCCGAGTTTCCCTTCGTGGACATTCTGGAGGGCGGCACGCAGTACATGTCGTTCGGTTACGAACTGTTCTCCTATAACAACGGGGTGACTAACAAGTCCTTCACGGTGACCGACAACGTGACCGTGGCGCTGGGTGACCACACCCTCACGGCAGGTGCTTCGTTCGAACGCCAGTATTTCCTGAACTCCTATATCCGCGAGGGCCTGAGCTACTACCGCTACAATTCGGTGGACGATTTCCTGAACGACGCCAGACCGGCCGCCTTCGCGCTGACCTATCCTTTCGCCGGCGAGGACGCCATCCGGGGCACGGAGCTGACCTTCGGCATGGCCAGCGCCTACGTGCAGGACGAGTGGCAGATCAATCCCAGGTTCAAGCTGACGGCGGGTCTCCGGTTCGAGATGCCTTTCTGTTTCAACGAGCTGGGCAAGGATACGCAGATCGAAGGGGTGGGATACGTGAGGGACCTCGCTTTCGACCGGGGCGAGAAGTACGACCTGGGTACGTGGCCGAAGAGCCGTCTGATGGTATCGCCCCGCATCGGTTTCAACTGGGACGTGAAGGGCGACCGCAGCTGGCAGGTGCGCGGCGGAACGGGGGTCTTCACCGGGTTCGTGCCTTTCGTGTGGTACACAAACCAGCCGCAGGGTGCCGGATACATCCAGGCGGCCGAGACGGCGTGGAACAGCGCGGCGGTACCCGACGACATGCGTTTCGAGCCCGATTACCGCAAGCAGCTTTCGAAATACTCGAGCCTGCTGCCCAACGACCGGCGCGGCGTGATCGGGAGGGGCGGGAGCCTGAGCAAGGTGGCCGACGATTTCAGACTGCCGCAGGTGTGGCGTACGACGGTGGCTACCGACATCCAGCTGCCGTGGAACACGGTGCTCACCGTGGAGGCGATCTACTCGAAAGACATCAATGCCGTGATGATGCGCAACGCCAACCTCTCTTCGCAGACCTACGGCCATTTCACGGGGCCCGACAACCGCCCCGTGTGGTGGCAGGGGAACGGCAACTGGATCGACGGCGGGGATGCGCCTTCTCAGGCACGGCGCACGGTGCAGCCCTCCGTCAATTCGATGACGGTGATGGAGAACACGCGGCTGGGACGTCAGTTCCTCGCCACCGTACAGCTCACCAAGAGCTTCTCGAACGGCTTTTCGGGCATGGTCTCCTATACCTATAACAATTCGAGGGACGTGGGCGTCAATGCCGGTTCGAACGGCAATTCGGCCTGGCGGTCGAACGTCGCGGTCAACAACCTGAACTATCCGGGGCTCTCCTACTCCATGTTCTCGGTGCCCCACCGTGTCAACGGTTACGTGTCGTATGCGATCCAGTACGCCAAGAAACACCTTTCCACGACCGTTTCGCTCTACTACACCGGTTCGCACACGGCCCGTCTCTCCTATATCTATTCGAACGACCTGAACGGCGACGGGCAGGCCTGCGACCTGATCTACGTGCCGCGCGACGCGAGCGAAATCCGTTTCGTGGACGTGGTGAAGGACGGTCGGGTGACCTATTCGGCGCAGGACCAGGCGGCCGACTTCTTCGCCTATGTGGAGGGCAACGGGTATCTGAAAAAACGCAAAGGGCAGTACGCCGAGCGGGGCGGGGCGCTGGCTCCGTGGCTCAACCGCTTCGACGTGAAGATCGTGCAGGACATCGCCGCCCGTTTCGGAACCGGCAAGCGCTACACGCTGCAGTTGACCGCCGACATTCTGAACGTGGGCAACCTTCTCTGTTCGGACTGGGGCATCTATTACGCCAACGGCCTGCGCGACTACGACAACATCATGCCCCTTACCTACCGGGGCGTGGACGCTTCGAAGACCCCGACCTTCACGCTCAATGCCTCCGACCGGGAGAGTTTCCGCAAGAAAGCCGGCTGGAACGGCCAGCTCTCCACGAGCAGTACGTGGGGCTGCCAGTTGGGTGTGCGGCTGATTTTCTGAAACGACCGTCCGTAAAAGGGGGGCTCGTATGCGTGATTCCGATGAAACCGCCTCCGACGGATTCCGTTCCGTCGGAGGCGGTTTCCGGTTCCTCTTCTGATTGGCCGTATCCGGAAACGGGGGTGTTTTCGCGGGAAAGTGCGGTCAGGTGTCCTTTGCGCGTACGATTTTCGCGGAATTTCCGTTCTCTTTCCGGCCGGTCCGGGTTTGCTGACGGGGGGGGCTCCGCTGCCGGCCGGAGGGGTCGGTCAGGGCATCCCCGGTGGAAAATAGACGCGAATCCGGGGTTTCCTGCCGCAATCGGGCTGTTTTTTTATCAAAAAAGTTTTACCTTTGTGGAAATTTTCCCGAGAAACTGATAACCTGAAATAATCGTATGAAAAAGAACGTTCTTTCTCGCCGGGAATTCCTGAAAGAGTGCGGTCTGCTGGCCGGAGCGACGGCCGTCGCCACCTCTTTTCCGTGGATGACGGCCCTTTCCGAAGAGAACCAGAAGGCTACGGACGGTGAAAAACTGCGCGTGGCCGTCATCGGACCCGGCTCCCGGGGCCGTTATCATCTGAATTTCCTGGTACGCAATCCCAAAGTGGAGGTGACGTGGCTCTGCGACGTCTACCAGCCCAGTCTGGACAAGGCTTTGGCAATCGCTCCCGGGGCCAAGACCTGCAAGGATTACCGCGAGGTGCTGGACGATCCCGAGGTGGACGCCATCTACGTGGTCACCCCGCTCGATACCCACAAGCAGATCACCGTCGACGCTTTCGAGGCCGGCAAGCACGTCTTCTGCGAGAAGTCGCTCTCGCACAACTGCGCCGATGCGCTCGAGATGTACAACGCCCACCTGCGTACCGGCAAGGTCTTCTTCGTCGGCCAGCAGCGCCTCTACGATCCCTACTATCTGGAGGCGATCCGGATGATCGAGGAGGGGATGTTCGGTCCCATCGAGGGGATCAAGACCTTCTGGTACCGCAATGCGGACTGGCGCCGCGAGGTGCCTTCGCCCGAACTGGAGCGGCTCATCAACTGGCGGCTCTACCGCGAACACTCCTGCGGGCTGATGACCGAGCTGGCATGCCACCAGGTGCAGCTGGGCACATGGATTTACAAGGATATTCCCGAAACGATCATGGGCTCCGGGGCCATCACCTTCTGGAAGGACGGCCGCGAGGTGGAGGACAACGTGAACGTGATCTACACCTACAAGGACGGGCGCCGGGTGAGCTTCGAGTCGATCATCTCGAACAAGTTCTACGGGCTCGAAGAGCAGATCATGGGCCATCTGGGTACGGTGGAGCCCGAAAAGGGAAAATACTATTTCGAACAGACGCCCCCCATGCCGGGCTTCCTGCGCATGATCAACGACCTGGAGAAGGATATCTACGGCGATCTTTCGTTCGCCGGGCCGAGCTGGGACCCCGAGATCGCGCGGCAGAACCACGGCGAGTTCATTCTGGGTCGCAAGCGTCCGCCCCGCAACGACGGTTCGGGTTACCTGAACGACGCCTTCGTAGAGGCCTCCCTCACCGGAAAGCAGCCGCCTATGGTGGCCGAAGAGGGCTACTACGCCACGATCATGTCGCTGCTGGGCCAGCAGGCCATCGACGAAAAGCGGATCATCGCCTTCCCCGAAGAGTTTAAGATAGATTACAATTACAGGTAGCCATGAAAGACGTTGTATTGAAAGGCCGGATCGTCAAGCGCGAGATCATCATCTATGTCGTCTGTCTCGTGGTGACGTATCTTCTGAATATTTACGCGATAGCCACTTACGACAATACCTCCTGGACGGAACTGTACGAGGTGTGGTATGCGGTGCTCTTCGTGTCGCTGGTGCTCTACGGGCTGACGGTGCTCGTCCGGCTGATCCTTTGGGGGCTCTGGGCGCTGGTGCGTCCGCTCGTTTGCCGCGGCAGGGCGCAGTAAACCGGATCGTTCGCTGGTATGGATTACTCCTTTCGGGTGTCGGCCGGAGGGACCGCCCTTTGGTACGGGTGGTTCGAGGCGATGCACACCCGGATGGACCTTTTGCTGACCGGACTTCCGGAGTCTGAGGCGCTCGCCGCCGCCGAGGCCGTGCGGGCCGAGACGGTGCGCCTGGAATCCCGTTTCAACCGTTTCGACCGCCGCAGCGACCTGTGGCGGATCAACCGTACTTCCGGCAGCGGGCCGATCCCGCTCGACGGGGAGTGGCTCTCCGTCTTCGACGAGGCCGAGCGCTGCCGGCAGCTGACCGGCGGCTGGTTCGACATCGCTGTCCGTACTCCGGACCACTCGCGGGGCGGGGAGACCTACCGGGTCGATTCGGACCGCCGTGAACTGGTCCGCCTGCGGGAGGGGCTCGTGTTCGATTTCGGAGGCTATGCCAAAGGGTACGCGCTGGAGCGCGCCGAGCGGATCGTGCGCCGGGCGGGCGTGGAGAACGGGATGATCAGTTTCGGAAACAGCTCCGTCTGCTGTCTGGGCCGCCATCCGGCCGGGGAGTGCTGGCGGGTGGGGGTGGAGAATCCCCTCGACCGGCGGCCGCTCGTCTTCTTCGACCTGCGCGATGCGGCGCTCTCCTCCTCCGGCAACAACGGGCGCAACGACGGGCATATCCTCGCCGTGGGCGAGGGCCGGGGCGTGACCCGGCCGGCGATCGTCTCCGTGGCCGCTTCTTCGCCGCTGGCGTGCGAGGTGCTCTCGACCGCCCTCTTCGCCTCGCTGGACGGGGCGGACGACGGGGAGCGCAGGCGGATGCTGGCCGCGTTCGGGGCACAGCGTGCCGTGCGCATGGATTACGGGAGTGGGGAAGAGGTCTGCGAACTCCTCACGAAGGAGTGATTTCCGGCCATGAGCGCAGGCGGGGGAGTCCGCCGAAGCGTTTTTTTTCGTATCTTGTCCTGCCATTTACGGACATCCGACTATGATCGAACTCTCTATTGTGATCGCCACCTACAACCGGGCGCAGCCGCTTCTGCGGACGCTCGGCTCTCTGGCCCGGCAGACGCTCGACCCCGCCCTCTGGGAGGTGGTCGTGGTGGACAACAACTGCGCGGACGATACGGCGGCCCGTTTCGCACGGTGGGCCGAGGCGCATCCGAAGGTGAACGCCCGTCTGACCCGCGAGCCGCAACAAGGTCTTTCGCCCGCCCGCAACCGGGGAGTGGCCGAATCGGCGGGGGCCTACATCGCTATCATCGACGACGACGAGGAGGTCAATCCGGAGTTCGCCGAGAGCTATTTCCGTTTTTTCCGGGATTATCCCGGTGCCGCCGCGGCCGGGGGGCGGATCGTGCCCCTGTACGAGTATGCGCCGCCGGCGTGGCTTTCGCCCTATACGGAGCGTCCGATCGCCGGAACCCTCGACCTGGGGCCGGAGGCGAGGCCCTTCCCCGCGCGGAAATTCCCGGGCGGCGGCAACATGGCCGTGCGGCGCAGCGCGCTCGTGCGTTACGGTGCGTTCGATCCGGCGCTGGGGCGTACGGGCGCCAATCCGCTGGCGGGCGAGGAGAAAGAGCTCTTCGGGCGGCTGCGGGCCGGCGGCGAGCAGGTCTGGTACGTGCCGGGTGCCGTGATCTACCACATCATTCCCGAATCGAAATTCGATCCCGCCTATTTCGACCGGCTGACGCGCCAGTCGGGCGTGAGCGAACGTATCCGCACGCAGGGCATTTCGCGGGCGGCCTATCTGGCACGGCTTCTGGCCGAGGCGGTCAAGTGGGGCGGTACGCTGGCGCTGGCCGCTGGTTATGCGCTGCGGGGGGAGGCGATCAAGGGGCGCTACCTGATCCGGATGCGCCGCAACGTCACCTGCGGCCTGTTGAAAGGGTAGGGGGCTGCCACATTCAGAGCCCTTTGCGGGCGATCATCCAGGCCAGTCTGTTATAGAGGGCGAGAACTCCCGGGCGCCAGCTGCGCGGCAGCCGGTTGAGCAGGTACAGTTTCCGCCAGCCGAAACGGTAACGCCGCGTGTAGCGGAAGAAACGCTCGGCTTCCCGGCCGGCGCGCGTGTCTCCCTTGGCGGCGACGGTGATCGCCTTGGCGATGCCGCACCGGGCGATATATTCGTTCAGGGAGTCGTTCCCCTCTGTGTAGAGGTCACGGAAGGAAAATTCCGTCCGTTCCGGCGTGTAGATGGCCGAAGAACGGTTGGAGGCGGTGACGCTGTAATTCACTTCCGGGCGGGGCGAGAAGCAGACCGGGTGACGGGCGGCCACCTTCGTCCAGAGATAGAGGTCCTCCCCGAGCTTCATCCCGGGGGGGAATCCGCCCGCTTCGAGCAGTACGCTGCGGGGCAGGCAGCTGGACGAGGGTAGACAGACGTAGCGGGTCATCGCTTCGTCGAAATAGTCGGCCACGACGCCGCGCCGCTGGGGTTGACGGGCCGGGAAGCGGCGGCCGTCGCGGACGATCCGGAAGGCCGTGGAGTAGATGCCGCAGCCGGGGAACTCCCCGATCAGGGCGGCGATCTCTTCGAGGAATCCCGGCTCCCACCAGTCGTCGGCGTCCAAAAAGGCCACATAGTCGCCCGAGGCCTCCTCCGTTCCCCGGTTGCGGGCGGCGGAGACCCCGGCGTTGGCCTGGCGGATGAGCCGCACTTCCGGGGCGGCGAGTTCCTCTACGGCGGCGGCGCTCCGGTCGGTGCTTCCGTCGTCCACCACGATGATCTCGAGGGGCAGGTAGCGCTGGTCCAGGACGGAGCGGACGGCCCGTGCCGCTTCGCGCTCCTTGTTGTAGAGCGGAATGACGACGGATATGCGGATTCGGTCGGTATTCATGCGGAGGCGGGGGATTACAGGTTTTTCAGCGTCTCTTCGGCCGTGCGGCGGGTGGCGGCGACCCGTTCGGCGATCTCGCCGCAGAGCCGCCCGTAATGGGTGAGCAGGTAGTCGGTCTTTTCCGCGACCAGTTCCGCGATCCGGCCGCTCTCCCATAGCCGGTCGTCGTCGGCCTCCACGATCAGGTCGCCGCGGCCCAGTCCGCGGCCGATGACCCCGTCGTATTTGGCGCTGTACGAGAGGCTGATCGCGGGCCGTCCGCCCTGGAAGGTGGAGACGGCGGCGTGCATCCGTCCCGTCACGGTGAAAAGCCCGTGGCCGAGGATGGCCCGTGCACGGGTCGGCCCGATCTTTTCGGCCACCGGAACGATCCTCTCCCGTTCGGCCGGGTCGAGTCCTTCCGCGACGGCCCGCACGGCGGCCGGTTCGTCCCCGTGGCTGCCGAAGGTGTGGGCCAGCAGGACGATCTGTTTTCCGGTCAGCCGGGGATCGGCCAGCAGGCCCCGGACGATCTCCCGGAAGCGGGCGATGTAGGTACCGGTGTTCCGGCAGTAGTATCGGCCGCCCGACTGACAGCCGGAGACGATCACGGTGACGTATTCCGCCTCGCGCAGTCCGTACTCCGACAGGGGGGCGGCTCCCGTCTCCTTCTGCAGAGGCAGGTCGCACAGGGCCAGGTCGGCCGAAAGACGGGGATGCAGTCCGAATTCCGCGGCCAGGTAGGCGGCGTTGGGTTCGTCGCGCGAGTAGAGCTCCATGCGGGGCATCAGGCGGCGGGCCAGCAGGCGGTTGAGCGGACGGGTGAAGGGGCCCACGGTCTGGCCGAGCAGCACGACCCGCGTGCGGAACGAGGCCCTCCACTTGCGGAGCAGCGCCAGCGCGGGCGCCCACGGGGAGTAGTATTCCGAAAGGTCGTCGCCTCCCAGCACCACGAGCATGTCGAATCCCTTTCCTTCGTTTTCGAACAGGAGGCTTCCCAGCCGGGCCGTCTTGCGGCGCAGGGGGGAGAGCCCCGCCGTGCGCTGGTCCGGCGTGGGCCGGCGGACCAGCCGGATGCCGGCCGGAAGTTCGGCCCGGGCCTCTTCGAGCACTCGGTCGTCGTCGAAATCGCAGTGGAATTCCACCTGTTCCGGACCGTAGCGGCGGGCGAGCGCCGCTACCGTCACCAGCCCCATCATGGCAGTGCCGTAGTTGTCGAGATTCTTGAAGTATTCGATGCGGATGCGTTTCATCGGTTTCCGGTTTTGAGGCCCAGCCGGGCGGCCAGTTTCCCGGCCCGGCGGCGCAGCCGTTTCAGCAGCGGGGTGCGTGTCAGACGGGCGACGGCGGCCGTCACGCTTTCGTGGCGAAGCCGTTCGAAAAAGAGTTCCCGTGCGGCCGGACGGGGTTCGGACCGCACGATGGCCCGGTTCATCGCCAGCGCGCAGCCGAGCGTGGAGGGTACGGCGACCGTCCGGCTCTCCACGGCGTGCAGGGCCTCTTCGCCCCGGGGCGTGAGGGTGACGGCGAGCGAAGTACCCCGGTCGTCGTCCATGTCGGGATGGCAGCGGTCCACTCCCCAGTAGTCGGCCAGCATCAGGTCGGCCCCCGAGGCGAAATTCTTCACCGGACAGGCGTGACAGCAGGGACGGATGAACAGGTCGCGCAGGAAACCGCGCATGAAGGCATTGCGGTAGAACGGTTCCGAAAGGGTCGTTTCGCCCTGCGGACCGCGGTAGTGGGCCGTCACCCGGTAGCGTTTCCATCCGCCGGACTTGTCGCGGAACGAGAACCGTTCGAGACGGGCGGGCGCACCCGCCGTCTTTTCGGCTTCGGCCCGCTGTTCGGCGAGAAACCGGTGCCACACGGCCGGGGAGGGTACGCCGTGGCAGGCCACCTCTGCGCAGGTCAGCGACGGGTAGTCCCGTCCGAGGAAGCCTTTCAGCCCGGCAATCTGGCACCCCGTGCCGCTGAACAGCACCGGGCGTCCCTGCCGCAACGCCTCCCGCACGCGGGGATAGCAGTCGCCCGTGTCGCTCTGCACGTATTTCGAGCCGCGGAAACGGAGGGCTTCCCCGGCCGTTTCCGCACCGTCGTGCACCACGTCGAACCGTTCGTCGAAGCGGGCGCCGAAGACCGTGCCCCCGGCCGCGAGGGTCTCTCCGGCCAGCAGGGAGAAAAGGCCGCCCGAAGAGCTCGTGCTGCGGACCGCTTCGTCCCGGTTCCGGACGGCGTAGACGCGCGCTTCCTCCCGGCGGCCCGGCTGCCGGTTGAGCATGGGGCAGACCCTTTCGCAGAGGCCGCACTCCGTACAGCGGGCCGGGTCGGCCTTCGCGTAGCGGAAACCCTCGTCGTCCTCTTCGAGCGCGATGCAGTGCACCGGGCATGCCGCCGCACAGGCGGAGCAGCCGCAGCAATCCTCTTTTCGTTCGATCCGGATCATCGTTCTATTGTATGAGCAGGTTGCACCCGCGGATTTCGCTGTGGTCGGCCCGGCCCAGCACCGAGAAACGTCCGTCGGGCCAGAGGCGTCCCACGTCCTGCGTCTGGATGAAGGCGCACGAGGTGAGATTGGCCAGGTCGGTCACGTTGATGCCTCCCGTGCAGGACACCGTGCGGGTGCCGGGCAGTACGACGTCGAACGGGTCGTTCAGGTCGCGCAGCGACACCTGCATCCAGGGCGGGCAGCGGAAAACCCCCTCCCCGTCCGAATAGGCCTGCGACGTGAGTTCGGCCATGCCGTATTCGGAGTGGATGCGTTCCACTCCGAACCCCCGGCAGAGCAGGGCGTGGAACTCCTCTTTCGGGAGCTCCTCCCGGCGCCCCTTCATGCCGCCCGTCTCCATCACCACGGTGTCCGTCAGCTTCGGGGCGTACCGTTCGGCCAGGTCCCACAGGGCGTAGCTTACACCCAGCAGGATCTTCGGGCCGTGCTCCCGCTCCAGGTCGGCGATCAGTCCCGGGTAGTCGTCCAGATAGAAACCCCCGCCGCCCGCGGCGATCAGCCGGTCGACCATGTAGACCAGCGAGGAGCCCTGCCGCTGGAGGTAGTTGGGCAGCAGTCCGTAGATCTTCACGCCGGACGCGGGTCCGTAGAAGAGTTCGAACGCCCGGCGGAAGATCTTTTCGTAGACCTCCAGCGAGGCCATCGGGTGGCGCGAGGGGGCGGTGCCGCCCGTGTTGCTGCTGGTGAAGACGATCTCGGGGGCTCTCTCCCCGCAGTAGACCGTGTGGCTCTTGAAGAGTTCGATCGGCAGAAACGGAATCTTTTCGGGTGCGTCCACCCGGCGGGGGTCGATTCCCGCGAGGGAGATGTACTCCCGGTAGGGGGCGCAGGCCTGCGACTGGAAAGCGAAGAGCTCCATCGCCGCCTCGCGCAGCTGGTCCGGGGTGCGGATCGAAAGGATGTCGTCTATTCCGAGCATGGTGTCGCGGGTTATGCGTGGGGACCGGGGGCCGTCCGGCTCCCCGGTCCGGGGATTCAGCGCGAAAGAAGGTAACGTTCGCAGTCGAGGGCTGCGACGCATCCGCTGCCGGCCGCCGTGATCGCCTGCCGGTAGTGGGGGTCCTGCACGTCGCCCGCGGCGAATACCCCTTCGATATTGGTTTTCGAGGTGCCGGGCACGGTACGGATGTATCCGTCGGCGTCCAGATCGAGCTGGTCTTTGAAGATTTCGGTGTTGGGGTGGTGGCCGATGGCCAGGAACAGTCCGCTCACGTCGATCATCTTCTCCTCCCCTGCGGCATCGCGCAGCAGGAGACCCGTCACGCCCTGTTCGTCGCCGATCACCTGCTCGGTGACGTGGCCGAAGAGAACCTCGATGTTCGGGGTGTTCATCACCCGGTGCTGCATGGCCTTCGAAGCGCGCATGTGGTCCTTGCGGATCACCATGTAGACCTTGTTGCAGATCGAGGCCAGGTAGGTGGCCTCCTCGCAGGCGGTGTCGCCGCCGCCCACCACGGCCACGTCCTTCTTGCGGTAGAAGAAGCCGTCGCAGGTGGCGCAGGCCGATACGCCCATGCCGCGGTATTTCTGTTCGGAGGGCAGGCCGAGATACTTGGCCGAGGCCCCCGTGGCGACGATGACCGTTTCGGCCTCCAGCACGTGGCGGCCGTCCACCGTCACCTGGAAGGGGCGGCGGCTGAAGTCGGCATGGGTGATGACGCCGAAGCGTACGTCGGTGCCGAAACGGGCGGCCTGTTTCTTGAGGTCTTCCATGAGGGCGGCGCCCGTCACCCCTTCCGGATAGCCCGGGAAGTTCTCCACGTCGGTGGTGGTGGTGAGCTGGCCTCCGGGTTCGATCCCTTCGTAGAGCACGGGGGAGAGCCCGGCGCGGGCGGTGTAGATGGCGGCAGTGTACCCGGCGGGGCCGCTGCCTATGATGAGGCACTTGATGAGTTGGTTTTCCATGGCGGTCTGTTTTTATTCTTACGCAAAGATAGGCGAATATTTAAAAAAATCGTACTTTTATCGCGGCTAAAGAGAATTCCATGACACGACGCACGATCCTTTGCATGGCGGCCTCGGGCCTGCTCCTTTCGGGGTGCGGAACCCGTCAGTCGCTCTACCGCACGCCGCAGGCGGAGATCCCCTCCGCCCCTTCGCAGCGCATCCTCTATCCCGAAACCAATAATCGTTCCGCGGGCGAGATCGTCCGGGAGGAGATGCCGGCCCCTCCGGCCGAACCCGTACGCCTGCCGCTGAAACCCGACCGTCCCCGGATCACCTTCACCGGGGTGGAGAGCGCCCACGTGCGGGTGCCCGGCGTCAATCCGCTGCCTGCCTCGGGCCTGCTGACCGTGCCGCTCGGGGAGCTGAGGGAGGAGTTCTGCTATCCCTACAAGGGACGGGTGATTTCGCCCTACGGTCCGCGGGGGCGTTCGATGCACACGGGTGTGGACATCAAGGCCGTGCCGGGCGACACGGTGCGGGCGGCCTTGCCGGGCGTGGTGCGCATGAGCAAGTATTACAGCGGGTACGGCAACATCGTGGTGATCCGCCATTACGAAGGGTTCGAGACGGTATATGCCCACAACGTGAAGAACCTCGTGGAGGTGAACGACGTGGTGGAGGCGGGCCGGCCCATTGCGCTGGCGGGCCGGACGGGGCGGGCAACCACCGAACACGTCCATTTCGAACTGCGGGCCGCCGGGGAGCCGCTCGACCCGATGAAACTGATCGACGGGGAGGCGATGGACCTGCGCTCCGACACGCTCTATATCTGCAACCGGGCGGGAAGGATTTTCGCCTACAACAGCGCGGCCGAAGGACGGCGGCTGGGAGTGCCGGCGGCTCCGGCGACCGACGAACGGTCGGAGAGCGAGGGCGGAGGACTGACGGAGGAACCCACCGAAGTGCGGAAGCCCGAAGCCCCGGCCGTACAGCCGGCCGCGAAACTCACTCCGGCGAAGCCTGCCGCCGCGGCTCCGGTGTATTATAAGGTCCGTCCCGGCGATACGCTGACCCAGATCGCCCGCCGCAACGGGACCACGGTGGCGGCGCTCTGCAAGCTGAACAAGATCGACAAGGACGCCGTGATCCGGATCGGCCAGCGTCTGCGGATCAAATAGAAGCCGCCGCCGCTGTCCGGCAGGCCGGGCCCGGTCAGAGGTCGGCCACGGTGAAGGTGCTGCCGCCAATGAAGATCATGTCGCGGGGCGAAGCCAGGCGGCGGGCCCGGTCGCAGGCGTTCCGCACGCCGGGAACCGTCTCGCCGTGCAGTCCGTAGCGGGCGGCCTCTTCGGCCAGCCGGTCGGCGGGAAGCGCCCGTTCGACCGATGCCTGCGTGAAAAGGTAGTGGGCGTCGGGGGGAAGCAGCGGCAGGATGCCGTGCAGGTCCTTGTCGTTCACGACTCCCAGCACGAAATAGAGTTTGTCGTAACGTTGGTGGCGGAGTTGTTCGGCCACCAGCCGCAGACCGTGTTCGTTGTGTCCCGTGTCGCAGACGGTGAGGGGCTCGCGGCCGAGTATCTCCCAGCGGCCCCGCAGTCCCGTGGTCCGGGCGGCCGTGGCGCATCCCTCCGCGATGTCCCTCCGGCTGATGCTCAGCGGGCTGGTGCGGTTGAGTATCCGGATGGCAGCCATGACGGTCACGATGTTGCGGCGCTGGTATTCACCCAGCAGGTCGAGTTCCAGCGTGAGCCGGTCGCCGTCTTCGATGCGTTCGACGGTGAGCCGGCGGCGTGTCGTGCCGTCCTCGCCCGTGAGGCACTCCCCGCCGTCCCCGACGCAGCGGAAGAGCGATTCGGCGAAGAAGATGTCGGCGCCCGCCTCCTGTGCCCGGGCCCGGAAGACGGGGGCGCTTTCGGGATGCTCCTCGCCGATGACGGCCGGGATGCCCGGTTTGATGATACCTGCCTTTTCGGCGGCGATTTTCGGAATCGTATTGCCCAGCAGGGCCATGTGGTCGAAGCCGATGTTGGTGATGACGCTCGCCGCCGGGCGGATGATGTTGGTCGCATCGAGCCGTCCGCCCAGGCCCGTCTCGACGACGGCCACCTCGACCTCCTGCCGGGTGAAGTGGTCGAAGGCCATGCCGACGGTCATTTCGAAGAAGGAGAGGCCGAGACCGACCATCTTCTCCCGGTGGCGGGCGACGAACTCCACGACCTCCCGTTCGGAGATGGGCGTGCCGTTCACCCGGATTCTCTCGCGGAAATCCTTCAGGTGGGGGGAGGTGTAGAGCCCCACGCGGTAACCGGCCGCCTGGAGCACGGAGGCCAGCAGGTGGGAGACGGAACCTTTGCCGTTGGTTCCGGCCACGTGGATCGAGAGGAAATTGCGGTCGGGCCGCCCCAGGTAGTCGTTGAAGGCGATGGTGTGCTCCAGCCCCGGCTTGTAGGCCGAAGAGCCGCTCTGCTGGAAGACGGGCAGCGAGCGGAAGAGAAAGTCGAGGGTTTCGGGATAGGTCATGGTACCAGATGGTTACGGCGCCGGGTGCGGTAGGCCACGAAATAGAGCAGGCTGAGCAGGAAGACATAGGAGCTGAGCCGGCCGATGTAGTCGCCGTACCGGGTGTAGAAAGTGATCATGTCGTTGGTCCTAAGCCGTTCGGTGAGGGTGCCCCTGCGGTCCCAGCCGAGGGTCCCGACCACGTCGCCCCGCGGGGTGATGAAGCCCGAAATGCCGGTGTTGGCGCTGCGTGCTATGCTGCGCCGGGTCTCGATGGCCCGCAGGCGCGAGAAGGAGAAGTGCTGACGGTGGCCGGGCGTGTCGCCCCACCAGCCGTCGTTGGTGATGACGAAGAGGAGACCCGCCCCGCCCCGCACGAACTCCGTCATGTACTCTCCGTAGACCGATTCGAAGCAGATGGCCGCTCCGGCCTTCAGCCCGTCGGGGCGGACGAAGACTTTCCGCACGCTGTCGGTGCCGAGCTGTCCGGAGATGCCGCCCAGGTCGACGATCAGGAACTCCAGGTGTTTCAGCACCTCGTAGTAGGGCATCTTCTCCACGCCCACCACCAGTTTCGACTTGTGGTGTATCTCCACCCGGCGGGAGGTGTCCACCTCCATCGCGCTGTTGTAGACGTCGTACCAGTAGTTGATGTTGTCGTTGGTCCGGGCGGTGGCCGGATGGGGTTCGAGCGCTTCGTAGCGGCGGAAGGTGGTCGCCCCCGCGATGATCCGGGCCTGCGGGCAGCGCGTGCGGACCGCGTTGCGAAGGGCCTCGACGCTGGCGGAATATTCCAGTGCGCCTTCCCACAGGTGGTCGTCTATGGCCGTTTCGGGCATGACGATGTAGTCGACGTCGGCAGGAGCCTCCTCCGCCAGCCGGATGAGCAGGGCGGTCTGGTCGGCCTGCGCCACGTCGAACTTTTCGTTGTAGGGATCGATATTGGGTTGGACGACGGTCACCGTCGCTTCGGGACCGTTCCCCGGGTCGTAGGTGAGATAGCGGACGACCGAAAAGAGGGCCGGGAGCAGGATGACCGCGGCCGGAGCGATCCAGCGGCGGAACTGCCGGGGCGCTTTTACGGCGCGGTACAGGCAGAGGTTGGCCACGAGCACCCAGAGCGAACCGCCGAAGACGCCCGTGTATTCGTACCACTGCACCAGCCACGGGTCGCATGCGAATCCGTTGCCCAGCGTGAGCCACGGAAAGGAGACCTGTCCCACGGTGTAGAGGTATTCGCAGGCAATCCAGCCCGACACCAGCACCGTGCAGGAGAGCGGCCGCCCGGCCCGCAGGGAGATTCCGTGCCAGAGCATGAACAGGCCGCCCATCAGTCCCGCCGTGATGAGCACCGAGAGGACGGCCCCGATGGCCGCCGCGTACCATATCCACCAGGTGGTCGCCGCACTCCACAGGCCCAGCGTGAGGGCCGTCCAGCCGGCCAGTTTCCAAAAGGGGCGCCGCCCCGTGCCGTAGTCGTCGGCGATCAGCAGCAGGGGGACCAGCGCCCCGAGCAGCGGAATCCCGCTCAGGGAGAGCCAGCCCGCGCTCAGCATCAGGGCGCTCAGGAGGGACAGCAGAAGGTGTTTGCGCATTTTCGTCTCCGTTTTATCTGCAAAGATAGATTATATTTACTAATTTTGCACCCTACCTACCGTCGACGATTCATGTGGTTCGAACTTTACATACGCGGCATCCTGATCGGACTGATGGCCTCCATTCCGCTGGGGCCCATCGGCGTGCTGTGCATTCAGCGTACGCTGAGCAAGAGCCACAAGTCGGGGTTCGTTTCGGGGCTCGGGGCCTCCAGCGCCGACACGCTTTTCGCCGCGGTGGCCTTCTTCTCGCTCTCGGTGGTGCTCTCGTTCATCGAGAACAACATGATGCTCATCAAGGCGCTGGGCGGCATCTGCGTGGTGATCGTGGGGATGAAGATTTTCCTCACCAATCCCGTGGTGCAGATCCGCCGCAACCGGGCCGGGAAAGGGAGCCTCTGGCAGGACTACCTGTCGCTGTTCCTCATCACGCTCGCCAATCCGGCCTTCATCCTCATCTTCGTGGCGCTGTTCGCGGCGATCGGGGTGAGCGGCGATTCGCTCGGGGTGGTCAACGGGCTCTTCATGATCGCGGGCGTCTTTACGGGCGGTTCCCTCTGGTGGTTCACCCTCACCTTTATCGTCAGCCTGCTGCGCAGGAGGTTCCGGCCCCGCCACCTGCTCTGGATCAACCGTATTTCGGGCGCCGTGATCGTACTGCTGGGTGCGGCGGCGGTGCTGCTCATGTTCGTTAATACTCCCGTGGATGGAATGTTGCCCAAATAACAGGAAAAAAATCGTGATCGCCGTCGACGGCTTCTCGTCGTGCGGCAAAAGTACCTTCGCCCGAGAGATAGCGGCCCGGCTGGGCTATATCTTCATCGACACCGGTGCCATGTACCGGGCCGTCACGCTGTGCGGCCTGCGGGCCGGCGTCGTCTCCCCGCAGGGGATCGACCGGGCCGGGCTGGAGGCCCTGCTCGACGGGATCGACATCTCGTTCCGGTTCAATCCCGCCCGCGGGGCCAGCGACATCTACGTCAACGGCGAGTGCGTGGAGCGGGAAATCCGTTCGATCGAGGTGAGCGGCTGCGTGAGCGCCGTGAGCGGCGTGGCCGAGGTGCGCCGCCGGCTGGTGGCTCTCCAGCAGGCGATGGGGAGGGACAAGGGCATCGTGATGGACGGCCGGGACATCGGTACGGTGGTCTTTCCCGATGCCGAACTCAAGATATTCATGACGGCCGATCCCTCCGTGAGGGCCCGGCGCCGTTACGACGAACTGCGGGCCAGGGGCGAACGGGTCACGATGGAGGAGGTGGAGGAGAATATCCGAAGCCGCGACATCGCTGACCAGAGCCGGGCGATCAGCCCGCTGCGGCGGGCTGAGGACGCTGTGGTGCTCGACAACAGCCGGATGACGGTGGCCGACCAGATGGAGTGGGTGCTCGGACGGCTGCGGGAGATGGGCGTCTGCGAATGAAACGGAAGGATGAAGATCGAGATAGACGATAAGTCGGGTTTCTGCTTCGGGGTGGTGACGGCCATCGCCCGGGCCGAAGAGTCGATCGCCGGGGGGCGGGAGGTCTTCTCGCTGGGGGACATCGTCCACAACCGGGTGGAGATGCAGCGGCTGGAGGAGCTGGGGCTCCGGACCGTGCGGCACGGGGAGCTTCCTTCGCTGCACGGGAGCACCCTGCTGATCCGGGCCCACGGCGAACCGCCCGCCACCTATGCGCTGGCGGAGGCCAACGGGCTGAAGGTGATCGACGCCACGTGTCCCGTGGTGGCGAGGCTCCAGAAACTGGTGGTGAAGGCCCACGAGCAGATGGCTCCCGTGGGGGGACAGGTGGTGATCCTCGGCAAGCGGGGACATGCCGAAGTGGTCGGCCTCACCGGACAGGTGGGGGGCGATGCGCTGGTGGTGGAGAGCGTGGCCGACCTGGAGGCGGTCGATTTCTCGCGGCCGGTCTACCTGCTTTCGCAGACCACGCAGAGCCTCGCGCTGTTCGGCGAGGTGAAACGGACGATTCTGGAGCGGGCCGCCGATCCCTCGGTCGTGACGGTCAACGACACGATCTGCCGGCAGGTGGCCAACCGGGAACCGCACCTGCGGGAGTTCGCCGCGCGGTACGACGCGGTGCTCTTCGTGGCGGGCCGCAAGAGTTCGAACGGCCGGGTGCTCTTCGAGGTGTGCCGGAAGGCCAATCCGAGGAGCTATAACATAGAGGACGAGAGCGAACTGGAACCGGAGTGGTTCGCCGGGGCCGCTTCGGTGGGTATCTGCGGGGCCACCTCCACGCCCGGGTGGCTGATGCGGCGGGTGGCCGGTGCGGTGGAGCGGCTGTGCGGGGAGCCTCGGACGGAGGGGGCGCCGGGGCCGCTGAGGGAGGTCGGAGGACCGCCGCCGGGAGAAAGTGCGGCTCCGGGCAAAATAAAATAGCCCGGAAATTGTTATATTTACGGAAAATCTTCTCCGCGGGCGGAAATTCCGGCGGGGACATATACGGAAATAAGAGATGAAGAACAGGTATCTGATCCGGTCGCTGAAATATTTCGCGCAGCTGCTCGTCTTTCTGGCGGTGCTGTTCGCGGCGATGGCCCTGACCCGGACCTCGCGGGTGGCGCCGGGCGAGCTTTTCGGCGAGGTCTTCCTGACGACGCGGGGAGCCGTGCTGATGGCCGCAGTGGTCCTGCTGGCGGTGTTCTATCCCCGGTTCGGTTTCGTCCGGCGGGAGGTGCCCATCGACTGGGCGTGCGAGCGTGCGAAAATCGTGGAGCTGTTCGTCCTGTGCGGGTATGAACTCGTGGAGGAGGTGCCCGGACGGGCGGTGTTCCGGGCTTCGTCGCCCCTGCGCAGGTGGACTTCGCTCGGCGAGGACGCCATCGTGCTGACGCCCGGAGGAGACGGGATCGTGCTCGACGGTATCCGCAAGGAGGTGGTGAAGGTCGAATTCCGGATTCGGTCCTATTTGAATAACCGGTGAAAACGATGGGCAGAAAGATACGATACGGGCTGGTTGTCCTGCTGGCGGCGGGACTGGCGGCGGTGTTCGCGGGGGCGGAGCGGTCGGAGGATTCCGATTTCCGGCTGGGCCGCAACATGGAGATACTGATGAACCTGTTCCGGGACGTGAACCTTTTCTATGTGGATTCCGTCTCGCCCGACAGGCTGCTGGAGGATGCCGCCGCAGGCATGACCGGCAAACTCGACCCTTATACGGAGTACATTCCCGAGGAGGAGATGGACGATTTCGAGATCATGACCACGGGCAAGTACGGCGGAATCGGTTCGCTGATCCGCAAGAAGGGGGACTGGGTGGTGATCGCCCAGCCCTATAAGGGATTTCCGGCCGACCGCGCGGGACTGAAGATCGGCGACAAGATCGTGGAGATCGAGGGACAGGACGCCCGCGGGTTCGATCCGGCCCGGGTGAGCGCCCTGCTCAAGGGCGATCCCGGAACGACCGTCAGGCTCAAGGTGGAGCGTTTCGCCACGGGCAAGGTGGAGCCGGTCAGCATCCGCCGGGAACGGATCGTGATTTCGGGCGTGCCCTATCACGGATTCGTGGCGGACAGCATCGGTTACATCCAGCACAGCGATTTCACGGAGGATTGCAGCACCGACCTGCGCCGGGCGCTCGCGGAACTCAGATCTTCGGGCCGCCTGAAAGGATTGATCCTCGACTTGAGGGGCAACGGGGGCGGTATCCTGCAGGAGGCCGTGAAGATTCTTTCGCTCTTCGTGCCCAAGGGAACGGAGGTGGTGAGCATGCGCGGAAAGTTCGAGCAGCTGGACGCCACGTTCAAGACCGAAGGGGAGCCTGTGGACACGGAGCTTCCGATCGTGGTGCTGACCGACCGGGGTTCGGCTTCGGCGGCGGAGATCGTGTCGGGTGCGCTGCAGGACCTCGACCGGGCCGTGCTGCTCGGACAGCGTACTTTCGGCAAGGGGCTCGTGCAGTCGACCCGCCCGCTCGGGTACAACTCCTATCTGAAGGTGACCACGGCCAAATACTACATTCCCACGGGCCGCTGCATCCAGGCGATCGACTATGCCCACCGCAACGAGGACGGCAGTGTGGGATACGTGCCCGATTCGCTGATCCGGGAGTTCCGCACGCGGGCCGGACGAAAGGTTTATGACGGGGGAGGGATCATGCCCGACGTGCGGACGGAGCCCCGCTATGTGAGCCGTTTCGCAATGATCCTCTACGGCAAGGGTTATATCGAGGATTTCGTGGACGGCTACGTGAAGCGCCATCCGGAGCCCGTGGACGTGGAGCGTTTCGCGCTGAGCGACGCCGACTATGCGGACTTCACCGAGTTCATGAAGGACAAGGACGTGGAGTTCCGTTCGGAGAGCAAGCTGGCGCTGGCCCAGTTGCGCGAGAAGGCGAAACAGGAGCGTTATCTCGACCGGATCGGTCCGCAGCTGGACGAGATCGAGAAGGGGCTCAGGGACGACAAGGAGAGCAATCTGAAGCTGTACCGCAAGGAGCTGTCGCAGATCATCGAAGACGAGATCATCCTGCGCAGCCACTATGCGCAGGGCGTGACGCGCCACAAGCTGCTGTCGGACGAGGAGGTGAAGCAGGCCGTGGAACTGCTCGGCGACACGGCGCGTTACCGGGACATCCTCTCCTCGCAGGACACGGCGCGTAAATAATTCCCGCGGCCCGGAACGGAGACCGTCGCCGCAGCAAACGGACACACGACATGGAACGCAGGCGAAACATACTACCCCGGTTCGGAAGGACGTTTTTCTCCTTCCGCCACCGCGTGGTGATCATCGTGCTGGGGCTCGCCATCGGGACCTCGTCGCTCCTGTTCACCGACCACATGGCCCAGCGCCTGCGGGACAAGGAGCAGAACGAGGTGGCCCTCTGGTCCTACGCCATGGGGCGCATGGGCGAGTTCGACAGCAGCGATCCGCTGATCCAGCAGATCGTCAACAACAAGAACAACATCCCTTTCATCGTGACCGACGACCAGCTGCGGGTGGAGGGTTCGCACCTGATTCCGGAGCGGATCATGAACCATCCCGACCTGCTGCGCGAGGAGATCGAGAAGCTCGCTTCGGTCAACCAGCCGCTGGAGATCAACACGTACAACGGATACCGCTTCTACATCTTCTACGGCGAATCGACGTTGCTCAAGATGCTGGTCTATTTCCCGTTCATCCAGTTGGTGGTGATCGCCGTGTTCATCGTCTTCGGTTACATCACGTTCCGCTCCTCGAAACAGGACGAGCAGAACCGTGTGTGGATCGGGCTGGCCAAGGAGACGGCCCACCAGCTGGGAACGCCCACCTCGTCGCTGTTGGGGTGGGTCGAATACCTGCGCAGCCAGCCGGTCGACCAGTCGGCCGTGGAGGAGATGAACAAGGACCTGACCCGGCTGATGAAGGTGGTGGACCGTTTTTCTAAAATCGGTTCGGAGACGATCCTCTCGCCCGGTACGGTGAACGAACTGGTGGGAAACAGCGTGCTCTATTTCCGTACGCGCATCCCGCGGAACGTGTCGCTCGACTACAACGGGCTGGCCATCGCTCCGGTCAAGGCGATGGTGAACGAGGCGCTTTTCGAATGGGTGGTGGAGAACCTGCTGAAGAATGCGCTGGACGCCCTCCAGGGCAAGGGGAAGATCGACGTGAAGATCACGGACGATGCGAACAACGTGTATATCGACGTGTCGGATACGGGTAAAGGGATCGCCAAGGCCAATTTCAACCGGATCTTCGAGCCGGGTTTCACGACCAAGACGCGCGGCTGGGGGCTCGGCCTGTCGCTGAGCCGGCGCATTATCGAGGATTACCATAAGGGGCGGATCGGCGTGCTGGAGTCGGAGATCGACAAGGGTACCACGATCCGGATCACCTTGAAAAAACTTTACGCCTGACGGATATGGGACGTCTGCTGCCGTTTGTCGGCCTGTCGGTCCTTCTGCTGACGGGATGTTTCAGGGAGGAAAGCCCGGAGCGGACCACCCGTGTCCGCGCGGGTGACCCGCTGCCCGTGTTCTCCATCGAGAGTACGCAGGGCGTGCGGTACGATTCGCAGGAGCGGGACGGCCGCAGGGTGCTGATCTACTTCTTCTGGTCGGAATGTCCCGACTGCCGGGAGACCACGCCCCATGTGCTCGACCTCTGGCGGCGGATCGGGGAGCGGGACGACGTCCGGCTGCTCTGTGTCGCGCGCGGGGGCGGGGACGCCACACAGGAGAAGGCGGTCGCCTATTGGGACGGGCTGGCCGCATCGGTGGCTCCGCTGCCGATGCCGGAACTCTATTACGACCGGGACCGCCGGGTGTTCGATCTGTTCGCCACGCAGGAGGTGCCGCGTTTCTACCTGGCGGGTTCCGACGGGATCGTGCGCTGGGAGAGTGCCGGGAATTACGGGGCGGATGCTTTGCAGGGATATTTGGATGCCGAATAGATGCTTATGAGAGAGAGGAGGGAACGATGCCGAGCGTGCTGACCGACAGCCTGACGGGGGCCGGGAGCGGATGGCCGTACGATACGCTTTGGGCGGGTGCGGCCCGTTTCTCCGTTCCGGCGGAAGGGACCCTCGCGGAGCGGGCGGATTCCCTCGCACGGAGCGTGGCGGCGGCCGACGTGTTCGGACCCGGGAGTGTGGCCGTTCCGGCCGGAGAGTGGCTTTCGGGTGTGTCCGATCCCTTTTTGCTGACCGACAATCTGCTGTTCCGGCTGTCGGTCGTGCTCATCTTCATCGGTTATTGCTACACGGTTTACTATTTCCGGGAGCCGCTCTCTGCGCTGCTCCGGATCGGGAAGAGCCGCCTGTACGGTGAAAAACTGATGGAAGAACACAGTTACCTGTTCTCCCTTTTCCTGCGCACGGCCCTCGGTGTGGGGCTGCTGGCGGTGAGCGTGCTGGCGGTGCGCTGTGCGGAGATGACCCGTTCGCCCCTGCTGCTTCGGCTGCCGGAGTGGTCGGTGCCGCTGCTGGCGGTCGGGTGCGGTGTCGCCGCGGTGCTGGTCGCCGGATTCCAGCGGCTGGTGCTCCGGGCGGCCGGAAGTTTGACGCAGGACGCCGCTTTTACGGGCCGTCTTCTCTGGCTGAGGAGGTTGCTGGCGGTTTTCGCCGTGATCGTTTCGGTTCCCGTGGTGCTGCTGTTGGCGCTCAACGAGGGCCCGGCAGCGGGTGTGGTTTTTTATCTGCTTGTCGTAGAGGTTGTTGCGATTTTTGTTTTCTGGCTGTACAAAACGTGCGAGTTCTTTCTCGGGCAAAATGTTTCGATTTTGCATTGGTTTTTGTACCTTTGCGGCGTTGAAATTTTTCCCGTCAGCGTTTTCGTGCTGCTCGCGCTTCGTAACGGCTGACCGGTACTGAAGGTAAAACAAAAAGGAAAGGCTTTGAAAATCAAGAGCATTTTAGTTTCACAACCGGCTCCTGCGGTCCCTGAAAAATCTCCGTTTCACGAAATTTCGACCAAATACGGCGCAAAGATCACCTTCCGGCCCTTTATCCGGGTGCAGGGGGTGAGTCTGAAGGAGTTTCGCAGCCAGCGGACCGAAATTCTGGAGCATACGGCCGTGATCTTTACCAGCCGCTCGACGGTCGATCATTTCTTCCGCATCTGCGAGGAGGCGCGCATCACGGTGCCCGAAACCATGAAATACCTCTGCAATACGGAGGCGATCGCGCTCTACCTGCAGAAATACATCGTTTACCGCAAGCGGAAGATTTCGTTCGCCAACGGCACGTTCGCCAATTTCATGGAGCTGATCCTCAAGCACCGGGACGAGAAACTGCTGCTCACCCTCTCCGAGCCCCACAAGCCGGAGCTGCCGATGACGATGGAGAAGCTGAAGCTCGATTTCCACAAGGTGATCCTGTCGCGTACGGTGAGCAACGATGTTTCGGACCTGAAGCCCTCCGATTACGATCTGATGGTCTTTTACAGCCCGTCGGAGATTGCGGCCCTCACCGCTGCGTTCGGTACCGGGAACCTGCCGATGATCGGGACCTTCGGCGACGGTACGACCCGTTCGGCCATCGAGGCGGGTCTGACCGTGCAGGTGATGGCCCCCACGCCCGAGGCGCCGTCGATGACGCGGGCGGTCGATCTGTTCGTGGGCAAGATCAATGCAGGGCAGACGGTGGAGCCCGTGCAGGTCAATACGCCCCGCCAGTCCGACGAGTTCATCAAGGCGCAGGAGGCCAAGCCGGCGAAAAAGAGCCGGGCGAAAAAGCCCTCTTCCGCCGCTTCGAAATCCAAATCTTCCGCTTCGGGCAAGGGTGCTGTGCGTTCGGTCGCCGCCCGCTCCGCGGTGAAGGAGGTAAAGAAAAGCGTCTGACAGGTGCCGTCCCCGGAGAGGGCGGCTGTCCAATACGGAAAAACATGGCTGAATATTCCCTGACCAAAGCGGAACGGCTGTCGGGCGAGCAGAGGATCGCCCGGTTGTTCCGGTGCGGAAAGGGCGGATTCGTCTATCCGTTCCGGTACCTCTGCCTGGAGGCCGGGCCGGATGCGGGAGGGGCGGTGCCGGCCGTGCTGGTCTCCGTCTCCAAACGTTACCATAAACGGGCCAACCGGCGCAACCTGCTCAAGCGCAGGGTGCGCGAGGCGTACCGGCAGAACAAGCTGCCGCTGGTGGAACGGGTTCTTTTGCAGGGAAGGGGATTGGACATTGCTTTGATTTACAGCTCGAAAGAGGTGGTATCCTACGAAACGGCGGAAAATGCGGTGCGGAAAATTCTGGACAAAATCGTACAGGGGCTTTAAACGTGTGGTCGCGTTCCCGTTCATCGTGCTGATAAAGTTCTATCAGTGCTGTATCTCTCCCTTTACGCCCGCCGCCTGTCGTTATACTCCGACCTGTTCGCAATATGCGCTGGAGGCGATCCGCAAGCACGGCATACTGAAGGGCGGCTGGCTGGCTCTCAGGAGAATTCTTTCCTGCCATCCGTGGGGCGGCAGCGGATACGATCCGGTGCCCTGAGCGCGGGGATTGCCGCGGCAGTGCAAAAAAGAAGAACGCCGTTCCGACCGGAACGGCGTTCTGTGTTACCTCTGTGTCGCTGAATTATTTGGTAGCGTTTTCGGCTGCTTTTTCAGTGCAAGCGGTGCTGTCGGCCGTGCAGGCTGTGCTGTCGGCGCATACTGCGGTGCTGTCTTCTACGACGGTCTCGATAACGGCGGTGGAATCAACCACGGTCTCGGCAGCCTTCTTGTTGGCATTTCCGGCGCACGACATGGCCATTGCTGCAACGGCAACGACGAATACAGATGTCAAAGTTTTCATAGCGTAAAGGGTTTATTGTTAAACTTATTAAAATCGTGCCAAAAGTATAGCATTCGTTTGAAATATCCAAAAGTTTTTTTATATTCCCCAACTTTTTTTGCGTTATTCCCCTAACAGCTTGACAGGGAACTCTTCACGCACCACGAAAGCCCGGTCGAAGTCCCCTTTGATCCGGCCCCAGAGGATGATCGCCTCCTCGAGGGAGAGGCAGTTTCCCACCGTCACCTTGAAGTAGGGGTTTTCGTAGACCATGTAAGCCGGTGTGTCGGGATGCAGCTCCCGGAAACGGGTGAGCGTGCCGGCCGCCAGCGTGCGCGCACTCTGGCTGTTGTCGAAAAAGATGCGCACGCGGTAGCCGCGGTATTTCTCTTCGCCCGTGACGGTGCGCTGCATGGCGCGGAGCACCTGTGCCGCACTCTCCTCCTCGTAGACCGTCACGCGGGAGCGGTGCAGCGAATCGGGCTGGGCCAGTTTCGTCTTGAAAGCCCCGAGGTTCTGCGAAAAGGCGGAAAAGCCGGCCAGCAGGCAGGCGAGCAGAAGCGGGAAAGCGGTGGTTCGTTTCATAGCTGGATCGTCTTGAGCAATTCGTCCGTATCGGCCCCAAAAGTACGAAGAAAATCGGTAAACGGTACGCCGTCGAAACGGATTTTTTTACGTGCCCAGCCCGCTTTCGCTGTGATTTCGCCGGAGACGGTCAGCTGGGGGATCATCCCTTTCAGGTCGCCCATCAGACCGAGGGCGCCCAGCGGATTGGAGAGTTTGAGCCGCAGCGTGACGGGAACGCTGGTGACGGATTTGCGGGGAACGAGCACCGGTTCGCCCAATATCAGGTCCACCAGCGGCATTTCGCCCCGCCGCAGATCGAGCCGGGCGCTCTCCACGCGGAGTTTGGAGCCCGAGCGGTTTTCCACCTTCAGCGTGAGGTCGATCCGGGAGAAGCCCTGCATGGAGACGTTCTCTACCTCCTTGAGCGAGATGTCCTCCTGTTTGATGCAGGAGCCGAGCAGCAGGAGCGGCAGCGAAAGGAGCAGGATACGGGTGATGATGTGTCTGGTCATGGTATTTCGGGTTATTTTTTCCCTGTATGGATGTAGGCCACCCCTCCGAACAGGGCGCGGGAACGGCACTCCCGGAATCCGGCGCCGGACATGATCTCCCGAAGCCGTTCGGGGGCGGGGAATTCGTCCACCGAACGGGGCAGGTAGCGGTAGGCTTTCCGGTCTTTGGAAATCCAGCCGCCCACGGCCGGAAGCACCCGGTGGAAATAGAAACGGTAGAGCGGGCCGAATATTTTGCCGTGGGGGGTGTCGAATTCCAGGATGAACAGCGTGCCGCCCGGACGCAGCACCTGCCGTATGCGGGCCAGTCCGGCGGGGATGTCGGCGAAATTGCGGACTCCGAAGGCGACCGTGGCGGCGTCGAACGAGTCGTCGGGAAACGGAAGCGTCTCCACGTCCGCCACGCTGTACGAGACGGTGTCGGCGGGGATACGGCCCTGCGTCTCGGCGGCCGCGGTTTTGGCCCGTGCGATTTCTATCATCTGCGGGGAGAGGTCGACCCCCTCGATCCGCACGCCGGAAATACGGCGGGCGATGGCCAGGGCCAGATCGCCCGTGCCGGTGGCTACGTCGATCACCCGGCGGGGACGGACGGCCGCGAGCATCTTCACCGTCCTGCGGCGCCAGCTGCGGTCGATGCCCAGCGAAAGCAGATGGTTCAGCCGGTCGTAGGCCGGGGCGATGCGGTCGAACATCTCGCGGATCTGCGGGGTTTTGGGGCGGTTGTCGGTATAGGGTTTCATGGTTCGTGACGGAGTGTTATTGGTAACGGATCGTGACGTCGGGCCGGATGCGGGAGACGATCAGCGTGGGCACCGTCATCAGGGCGACGATTATGCCGAACGTGCCCGCGTTGAGGGCGATCCACCAGCCCCAGTCGAGTTCGACGGGGACCGACGAGAGGAAGTAGCCCGACTGGTTGAGCTTCACTATGTGGGTCTGCGCCTGCACCAGGCAGAGGACCAGGCCCGCCGCGTTGCCCCAGAGCATGCCCCGGAGCACGATGAAGGCGGAGCGGATGACGAATATCTTCTGGAGGGAGCGGTTGTTCATCCCCAAGGCCTTGAGCACGCCGATCATGCGGGTGCGTTCGAGCAGGATGATGAGCAGGGCGGAGACCATGTTGAGCAGGGCCACCAGCAGCATGATCGTGATGATGACCGCCACGTTCACGTTGTGGGCCTGGAGCCAGTCGAACAGGTTCGGGAACTTCTCGCGGATGCTGACGGCCATGAGGCTCTCCCCGTCGAGGGGTTCGGTCTCCGCCAGTATGCCGTGGACCTCGTCGGCGAAACGGTCCATCTGCCCGAAATCGCGGGTGGTCAGTTCGTAGCCGGTGATCCGGTCCGGGTCCCATCCGTTGAGCCGCTGCACGTTGCGGATGTCGGTGGGGATCACCATTTTGTCGAGCTCCTCGAATCCCGATTCGTAGAGGCCGCTCACCTTGAAGCGGTCGCGGCGCGGGGGACGCCCCTCGCGGATGAAGAGCATCTCCACGCGGTCGCCCACGCCCAGTTTCATCAGCCGGGCGAGGGTGGCGGAAACGAGGATGTCCTTCGTGCGGAGCGAGTCACCCACCCGGGGAAGTTCTCCCTCGAGGAGGTTCTGCGCGAAGAACGACCAGTCGTAGTCGCCGTCCACGCCCTTGAGCATGATTCCCTGCATGGCCTCGTCGGTCTTGAGGATACCGCCCTTGATGGCGAACGGGTGGGCGGCCGCGAAACCGGGGATTCGGGAGAGGCGCTCCACCAGGGCTGGGTTGCGCGGAATGGGATTGGTCTCCAGCGAATTGTTGCCGTCGAGGTTCACCACCTGCACGTGGGAGCCGAAGCCGATCAGCTTGCCGGTGATTTCGCTGCGGAAACCGGAGATCACGGCCATCGAGACGATCATCACCGCCATGCCGATGCCTACGGTCAGGGAGGCGATGCGCACCATGACGCCGCGTCCCGCGCCGCCTTTCGAGGCGGCGATACGCCGGGCGATGAAGAGTTCGGTACCGATTTTGGACATCTTGCGTGAGGAACGGTGAAGATTTCGTGCAAAGTAACATAAAATTTGGTACTTTTGTGCAATAAAACCGAAACGATTATGGGAAAGACTGCTTTGATTACGGGCGCCACGTCGGGAATCGGCGAGGCCACGGCGCGTCTGCTGGCCGAGGAGGGCTACGACCTGATCCTCACCGGACGCCGTTCGCAGCGGCTCCGGGCCCTGAAAAAGGAGTTGGAAAAGGGTTTCCGGATCGAGGTGCTGCCGTTGAGTTTCGATGTCCGCGACCGGCAGCAGTGCGAGGCCGAACTGGGAAGTCTGCCCGAAGGGTTCCGCGAAATCGACCTGCTGGTGAACAACGCCGGGCTGGCCGCCGGGCTGGAGCACATCGACAAGGGCGATCCCAACGACTGGGATGCGATGGTCGACACCAACGTGAAGGGGCTGCTCTACATCACGCGCATCGTGTCGGGCATGATGGTGCGGCAGGGCCGCGGACACATCGTGAACATCGGCTCGACGGCCGGCACTCAGCCCTACGAGAACGGGGCGGTCTACTGCGCGACCAAGCACGCCGTGCATGCGCTGAGCCAGGCGATGCGGGCCGACCTGCTCCGCTCGGGGATCAAGGTGACCGAAATCCGTCCGGGAATGGTGGAGACCGAATTTTCGGTGGTGCGCTTCCACGGCGACCGGGAGCGGGCCGGCGACGTGTACCGGGGGATCGTGCCCCTCACGGGCGAGGACGTGGCCGAGGCCGTCGTGTGGGCGGTGAGCCAGCCCGCCCATGTCAACGTGGACGAGATCGTGATCACCGCCTCGCAGCAGGCCGGCGCCTATTACACCTACCGGAAGGAGGAATAACCGGGTGTGCCGGACAATAAGGGACGCCGCGTTCCGTTTTATTGGACCGACAGAGAGAAAAAACTAAAAAAGAGAGAAAACCATGTATCCTTTTCATCTGAATGCCGAATGGCTTCTGATTATTATTATCGGCGTGGTGGGGCTGATCGTGCAGTTCCGCCTGCAGTCCGTGTTCAAGAAATATTCGAAGGTGATGTTCCCCGGCGGTCTGACCGGCAGGGACGTGGCCGAAAAGATGCTGCGCGACAACGGTATCCGGGACGTGAAGGTGGTCTCTACACCGGGACACCTGACCGACCATTACAACCCCAAGACCCGGACCGTGAATCTGAGCGAGAGCGTCTATGCCAGCAACAGCGTGGCCGCCGCGGCCGTGGCGGCCCACGAGTGCGGCCATGCCGTGCAGCATGCCCGGGCTTATGCCCCGCTGGAGATGCGTTCGGCGCTGGTGCCGGTCATCAGTTTCTCGTCGATGTGGTCCACGTGGGTGATTATCGCGGGCATCCTGCTGATAAACACATTCCCGGCCCTGTTCTGGATCGGAATCGTAATGGTCGCCCTTTCGGCCCTCTTTTCGCTCGTCACGCTGCCTGTGGAGTACAACGCTTCGGCCCGTGCCATGGAGTGGCTCAAGAGCAGCGGAACCTTGCAGGGGGCCCAGGTGGCGCAGGCGAAGGAGGCGCTGTCGTGGGCCGCACGCACCTATCTGGTGGCCGCCCTTTCGGCGATCGCCACGCTGCTCTACTACCTCAGTTTCGCGCGGGGCAGGGAGTAGGCTGTGCGGAACCGTCCGGCGGCGGAAGAGATGATGTCCGTCCCCGTTACGATGCGTCGTGACGGGGACGGTCCGTTTCGCTGCGGACGATCCGCGGCCTTGGGTCCGCACCGGGGGCAGGCGGAGCGGTTCGTCTCTCCGGGGGGGGGGCGGATTGCGCGGTCCGGGGGAGAGCGGTGTCTTCCTTTGATTTTCCGGAAAGGCGGGCCGTCCTTCCCGACATTCCCGTGAGGGACCGGGTCAGAGAATCAGCCGGGAGAGTTTTTTGGAGATGGCGATCCGCTCCTTGTTGAGGGCGGCGATGCGGTACATGATGTCGGCCAGCTGCTCGTCGGGGAGATCGGGGACCGTGAGCTGGTGCTGGAGGTCGCCGATGATGTGTTCGATCGCTTTCGACTTGTAGAGGATCACGGCGCGGGGCACCGCTTCGGCGAGCCGGTCCTTTTCGCTCTCCACGTTGATGTCGTGTTTTTTCCAGAGCTTGCTGGCCGTGTAGTTGTCGTCGCCGGTGAGCAGATCCACCGCCGCGTTGCAGACGGCCGGGTCGGGGTGGTTGATGAAACGGTGCATGGAGACGGGCTCTCCGGAGCGGTAGAGTTTCAGATATTCGTCGTAGATGGCGCGGTAGCGCTCGTCCCGGAAGGAGATGCCGTTGGTCTCCAGGTCGCCGGTGATTACCTCCGCCACGTTGAGCGATACGACGTTGCGCCCCTCCTTGTAGTCGAAATTCTCCGAACCGTATTTCAGAAGGTATTTGGTCAGTTCCTTTTCCAGCTCCTCCATGCTGCTGCCCGGGTGGAGGGAGCGGGGCAGGAGGGCGGCCTCGGCCGGAGACGTTTCCGCGGGAACCTCTTCGGGAAAACCCGGGCCGGCCGGAAACGGCGGTTCGGACGGAGGGTAGGTGCCCGTGTCCCGGGCGGGACGGTGTTCCCGGTCGTACCCTTCGGCACGCTGGCGGGCCTGCTGGCGGCGGATGAAGTCGCCGGCTTCCCTGCCTCCGGTGCGGGTCGCCCGTTTGCGGGCCACTTCGCTCAGGAGCAGCTGTTCGTCCACGTCCATCGTGCGGGCGCACTCCTTGATGTAGACCGAACGGGTGATCGGTTCCGGAATTTCGGAGATCGAGGCCACGATGTCGGCGATCAGCCCCGCTTTCCGGATCGGGTCGCCGTCCGCGTTGGCCATCAGCAGCCTTGTCTTGAAGGAGATGAAGTCCTCCTCGGCCGTACGGATGAACTCGCGCAATTCGGTGGCGTTGTGCTTGCGGGCGAACGAGTCGGGATCGTCGCCGTCGGGCAGGAGCACCACCCGCACGTTGAGCCCTTCGCGCAGGATCATGTCGATACCGCGCAGGGAGGCCTTGATGCCGGCCGAGTCGCCGTCGTAGATCACCGTCACGTTCTTCGTGAAGCGGCTGATGAGGCGTATCTGCCCCTCGGTGAGCGAGGTGCCCGAGGAGGCCACCACGTTCTCCACGCCCGACTGGTGCATCGAGATGACGTCGGTGTAGCCCTCGACCAGGATGCAGTAGTCCTCCTGCGTGATGGCCTTCTTGGCGAAGAAGAGGCCGTAGAGGACGTCGCTTTTGTGGTATATCTCGCTCTCGGGCGAGTTGAGGTATTTGGCGACCTTCTTGTCCGTGCGCAGGGTGCGGCCGCCGAAGGCCGTCACGCGGCCGCTGATGCTGTGGATCGGGAAGATGACCCGGCCGGCGAACCGGTCGTAGTAGTCGCCCTGTTCCCGCTTGATCGTGAGGCCGGTCCCCACGAGGAACTCCTCCTTGTAGCCGGCGGCGAGGGCCGCCCGGGTGAACGCATCGCCCGCGGCGGGACAGAAGCCGAGGCCGAACTTGCGGATCGTGGCGTCCGAAAATCCCCGCTGGCGGAAGTAGCTGATACCCACGTTGCGGCCTTCGTCGGTCTCGTGGAGCGTCTGCTGGAAATAGTCGGCGGCGTAGCTGCTCACGACCATCATGCTCTCCCGGTCGTCGTTGCGCCGCACCTCCTCGGGGGAGAGTTCCCGCTCCTGCACTTCGATGCCGTACTTCTTGGCCACGTATTTCAGCGCGTCGACGTAGCCCATGTTCTCGTGCTCCATGACGAAGGTGACGGCGTTGCCGCCCTTGCCGCATCCGAAGCATTTGAAGAGCCCCTTGCTCGGGGAGACGACGAACGACGGCGTTTTCTCGTTGTGGAACGGACAGCATGCCTGGTAGTTCACCCCCTTCTTCTTGAGCGTCACGAAGTCGCTGACGACTTCGACGATGTTGGCGGCGGCATATATGCGGTCTATGGTGGCGCGGTCGATCATTGCGTGGATTTTGCAGAGGGTAAAGGTACTAATTAATCCGGACAGGGCGAATCACTTCCGGTATTATTTCATAACTTTGCGACATGGATTTCAAGTTGGTTTCTGAGTATCAGCCCACAGGCGACCAGCCCGAGGCGATCGCGCAGCTGGTCGCTTCGCTCCGGGGGCACAGCCGGCACAACACGCTGCTCGGCGTCACGGGATCGGGCAAGACCTTCACGGTGGCCAACGTCATCGCGGCGATGGGCAAGCCGACCCTCGTGCTCAGCCACAACAAGACGCTCGCGGCCCAGCTCTACGGGGAGTTCAAGAACTTTTTCCCGGAGAATGCCGTGGAGTATTTCGTCTCCTATTACGACTATTACCAGCCGGAGGCCTATCTTCCGGCGACGGACACCTATATCGAAAAGGACCTTTCGATCAACGAGGAGATCGAGAAAATGCGGCTCAAGACCACCTCGTCGCTTCTGTCCGGACGCAACGACGTGATCGTGGTGTCGAGCGTGTCGTGTCTCTACGGTATCGGTAATCCGGCCGATTTCCACGCCACCTCGATCTGTCTGACCCAAGGCGAGACCTTTGCCCGCAAGAAACTGCTCTACTCGCTGGTCGAGGCGCTCTACACGCGCAGCGAGAGCGAACTGACGCGCGGCACGTTCCGCGTGAACGGGGAGACGATCGACATCGCCCTGGCCTACGGTGAGGTCAGCTACCGGATCATGTTCTACGATGACGAGATCGAGTCGATCGCCTCGATCGACCCGGCCACGGGGCAGCGGCTGGAGTATCTGGACCGGGTGGTGATCTATCCGGCCAACCTGTTCGTGACGACCAAGGAGCGGGTCAACACCGCCATCCGGCAGATACAGCTCGATTTGGGAAAACAGATCGAGTTTTTCGAGAAACAGGGCCGTCCGACGGAGGCGCAGCGGCTGAAGCAGCGGGTGGAGTACGACCTGGAGATGATCAAGGAGCTGGGATACTGTCCCGGTATCGAGAACTATTCGCGCTATTTCGACGGCCGTCCGCCCGGGGCGCGGCCTTTCTGCCTGATCGACTACTTTCCGAAGGACTATCTGCTCGTGATCGACGAGAGCCATGTGACCATTCCGCAGATACGGGCCATGTACGGCGGCGACCGTTCGCGCAAGGAGAATCTGGTGGAGTACGGGTACCGGCTTCCTGCCGCCGTGGACAACCGGCCGCTCAAGTTCGACGAGTTCGAGTCGATGGCCGGGCAGTGCATCTATGTGAGTGCCACGCCGGCCGATTATGAGCTGATCAAGTCGGAGGGGGCTGTGGTGGAACAGCTGATCCGTCCCACGGGGCTGATCGACCCGCCGCTGAAGATCAGGATCACGGAGAACCAGATCGACGACCTGATGGAGGAGATCAATGTCCGCATCCGGCTGAACGAAAAGGTGCTGGTGACGACCCTGACCAAGCGGATGGCCGAGGAGCTGTCGAAATATTTCGACCGGCTCGGGATTCGCAACCGCTATATCCACTCGGATGTGGAGACGCTGGAGCGGGTGAAGATTCTGGACGAACTGCGCGACGGGGTGTTCGACGTGCTGATCGGGGTCAATCTGCTGCGGGAGGGCCTCGATCTGCCCGAGGTGTCGCTGGTGGCCATCATGGATGCCGACAAGGAGGGGTTCCTGCGCAGCGAGCGTTCGCTGACCCAGACGGCGGGGCGGGCGGCCCGCCATGCCAACGGGAACGTCATCATGTATGCCGAGCGGCGGACCGATTCGATGCGGATGGCGATGGCCGAAAGCAACCGGCGGCGGGAGAAGCAGATCAGCTACAACATGAAACAGCACCAGCTGCCCCGGCAGGCGTTCAAGAGCGGGCGCTCGATCCTTTCGGGCGAGGCGCTTCACGGTAGCGGCACCTCCTATCCCGCGGCGAGCGGGGGATACGGGCTGGCTGCGGATGCCGGAGCTGTTTACGTGACGGAGGCCGATCTGAGAAAGGCGGTCGAAGAGGTGCGCGGCAGGATGGAGGCCGCCGCCCGGGAACTCGACTTCATTGCGGCCGCCAAATTCCGGGACGAAATGTACGCCCTGCAAGCCAAACTCAAAGAGTACGCCAAAGCATGATGAAAGGGAAAGAGTCTGTTCCGGAGCCGGGTCGTGTGGAGGAGGGCGGCGGAGAAGTGGCCGTTCCCCTGTTCCGGCGGTGTTCGCGGGCGCTTGCGCATCGGCTGACGCGGTGGGTGGACTGGTTCTACATCGCTCCGCTGCGGGCGGTGATGCCGCTCCAGACCTTCCGGTACGCCGCCTGCGGGGGGGGCAACCTGGTGCTGAGCTGGGTGCTCTATGCCGTGGTCTACAATTTCGTGCTGGACAGGAGCCTGGTCGATCTGGGATTCGTGGCCGTGTCGGCTCCGATCGCCTCTTTCCTGATCGTCTTTCCGGTCAACTATCTCTCCGGGTTCTGGTTGCAGAAGTATATCGCCTTCCGGGCTTCGCCGCTCAGGACGCGGACGCAGCTGGTCCGTTACCTGTTCAGCGTATGCGGCTCCGTGGTGCTGAATTATCTGGGGCTGAAATTTTTCGTGGAGGCGGTGCATCTGTGGCCCACCTTTTCGCAGGTCGTCACCTCGCTCATCACCATCGTGTACAGTTACTTGATGCAGAAGTATTTCACCTTTCGCGGCTGTGCCGGGGCGTAGGGTTACGATCCGAACATCCGGCAGGCATTCCGCGTGGTGCGTTCCGCTATATCGTCCGGCGCGAGGCCGTAGATTTCCGCCACTTTTTCGCATACGAACCGCACGTAGGCGCTTTCGTTCCGTTTGCCTCGGAAGGGAACGGGCGTCAGGTAGGGGGAGTCGGTCTCCAGAACCAGGTCGTCCGGCGACATGCAGGGCAGGAGGGCGGCCGTTTCGCTTCTTTTGTAGGTCACCACGCCACCGATTCCGAACAGGAAGTCGCCGCATCGCTTCACCTGGCGGTAGATCGCTTCCGTGCCGGAGAAGGCGTGCATGACACCGCGCAGACCCTGTCCCGCGTAGTCTCCGAGGGTCGCCAGCATTTCGTCCCAGGCGTTCCGGGTGTGGATCGCCAGCGGCAGGCGCAACTCCAGTGCCAGTTCGATCTGCCGGCGGAAGGCTTCGATCTGTTCCGTCTTCCGCTCCGTGCTCCAGTAGAAGTCGAGCCCCACTTCCCCCACTGCGCAGAAACGGCCTGCGGGCGGTTCGTGCAACAGGCGTTCCACCCGGTCGAGTTCCGTCCGGTAGTCGTCGATCTCGTTGACCGAGGTGGGGTGGAGCCCCATCATGGGAATGCAGTGCTGCGGATGCCGCCGGCAGAGGTCGAACAGGGCGTCGTGGCTCCGGGAGTCGATGGCGGGGAGCAGGATGCGGGTCACGCCGGCCTGGAGAGCCCGTTCGAAAACCGCTTCCCGGTCGTCGTCGAATGCGGTGTCGTAGATATGCGAGTGGGTGTCTGTCAGAATCATGGGATGGTTTTTTCGTAACGGTTGCCGGGCAGCGTGCGGATCGCTCCGGCCATTTCGAGACCCAGCAGCAGCGGGGCCAGTTGGGCCGGGGATAGTCCGCTCCATTCGGCCAGTTCCTCCGAGGAGACGATTTCCCGGTCGCGGAAACAGCTCAGCAAGCCCCGCTCGTCCTTGCTCAGGTCGGGCTCCAGGGACTCGTCGGCTTCCGGTTCCCGCTGCCGGGGTGCGGGTGTCCAGTCCAGTTCCCGCACGATGTCGTAGGCCGAGCAGACCATGCGGGCTTTCAGGTGCTTGATGAGATTGTTGGTGCCGGCGGAAGCGGGATCGGTGGCCCGGCCGGGTACGGCCATCAGGCAGCGGTCGTAGTCCAGCGCGAACTGGGCCGTGGTGAGCGATCCCCCTTCAGCCGGGGACTCCACGATCACCGTACCCGGCGTCAGCCCTGCGATCAGGCGGTTCCGCTGCAGGAATACCGAGGCGTGCGGGGTGAACCGGGAATGGAATTCGGTGAGTATGCCACCGCCGAGACGCACCATCTCCCGGGCCATGTGGGTGTTGTGGGCGGGATAGATCGTGGTCAGTGCGTTGGGCAGGATGCCCAGCGTGGGAACCCCTGCATCCAGCGCGGCCCGGTGGCAGGCCGTGTCCACACCGCCCGACAGGCCGCTGACGATCACCAGGTCGGGGATTTGTGCGGCCAGTCCGAAGACGAGTTCTTCGCACATCTTCAGCCCGTATGTGGTGACGTCCCGTGTGCCGGCCATCGAGACCATCCTGCGGTCGAACAGGGCGGGATCGCCTTTCAGGTAGAGGACGTGCGGGTAATCCGGACACTCTTTCAGCAAAGCCGGGTAGTCCGGCGATGTGGCGACGAAGGCGTGTATGCCGTGTTTTTCGAGAAAAGCGATCTCCTGCTCGGCCTGGCGGTGGAAGTTCTTGCGGGATAGGGATTTCGCAAGCCCGGGCTTCAATTGCGCCCTCTGTACGATCTCCTGTTCCGTCGCGGCGTACAGCGCTTCGGCCGAACCGAAACACTCCATGAGGTGAATGGCTGTTCTGGGTCCGATTTCGGGTTCCAGCGTGAGGGCTATGTCATCGGTGAGCATGGATGGCGTTTGCGGGTGAAAAAATTACGGGTAAATGTAGTGAAAAGATTTCGCTTCCGGAAGTTTTGGAGAATACATATTATTTACTATCTTTGCGGTCTCGATCGGATGCTGTTCATGCGGAACGCTTCCCTTTCGGACAAGGGTCTGATGGCCGAGTGGCTAGGCACAGCTCTGCAAAAGCTGCTACAGCGGTTCGAGTCCGCTTCAGACCTCACGAAAACCGCCTTACAGTATACTGTAAGGCGGTTTTCTTTTTGTTTTGTCATACATTTGTTATACGACTATTCAGATTGATTAAATTGTCTGGGCTATCCGGCTAAAGCGTTCATGGTTTATTTGAGCATTTTGCACATTTGGTCAATGCAATAGCGTTTCTGCTCCAGGTTCGGGTGGACGTATAAATTGAGTGTAGTGCTGATATTGGAATGTCCGAGTAGTACACTTACGGTTTTGTAGTCGCACTTGCTTTCGATGCAGCGGGTGGCGAAGCTATGCCGTAGGCCGTGGAATTTCAAGGCAGGCATTCCGAGCGATTGCATGAATTGTTTGTAGTAGTTCCGATATGTTCGCGGTTCGGTCGGCGTCGGGTCATTCGTCAGAATATAAAAATTCCCGTTCACAACTTTTTTGATAGGGCGGATCAATTTCTGCAAATCTTTTGTCATCGGAATTTCCCGGATGGAGTTTTTGGTTTTGGGGGTATCGAGAATTATTTCGGTATGCTTCCGGTCAGCGTCCACGATATAGATACGTTGAATTGTTTTTCGAACATGGATAACTCCATTTTCAATATCTAAATCATCCCATGTTAGCGCACAAATTTCCCCGATACGTATTCCGGTACTTAGGCATATATAAATACCCAGATTTTTGAATGTAAAATGAGATTGGATATATTCCATGATTTGCCGTTGATGTGAACGACTTAAAATATCTATAGAATGTTTATTGCGTTCGGTCGGAAACTTTATATCTATTTGACGATATTCAATCATTTGATTCTTGACCCCGAAGCGGAGTACCATTTTTAAAACGATTAAAATATCCTTGATGGTTTTTTGGCTTAATCCTTCGTCGAGTTTACGAAATACGAAAGCTTGTACATCCTGTTCCTCAACCAGTACCATATCGCCAAACGATGGCAAAATATGATTCTCGATTAATAGTGTGTAGGCTGAAAAGGTCGAACGCTTTACATACTGCTTTTTGTCCTCTTTCCACAGAGTGACGATTTTCGAAAGTTTAGTTTCTGCTGACATGATTGAAAAAATTTAGATTATATAGCAGAAAGATAAGCGTAAGGCATTTTATTACGGACCTCCTCAATGTTCCCCATTTGAGATTCCCGGAATTTACGGGGGAGTGGAAAACAAAATTAATAAACGATTTAGCGGTTGTTATTGGTGGGGGAACACCTGATACTACAATAAAATCATATTGGGATGGAGAAATACAATGGTTTACGCCTTCTGAAATAGGTAAAAATAAATACGTTGATTCAAGTTTGCGTACCATAACAGAAGAGGGGTTAAACAATTCCAGCGCAAAACTTTTGCCTCCCAATACGATACTTTTAAGTTCTCGTGCCACCATTGGGGAATGCTCATTATCACTCAGAGAATGTGCTACAAACCAAGGTTTTCAATCTCTTGTATCCAAAAAATGCAATGTGGATTTTCTCTATTATCTGATACAAACAAAGAAAAAGGATTTAATCAGGAAATCTTGTGGGTCAACCTTTTTAGAGATTTCCGCAAATGAAGTCCGTAAAATTCAGGTATCTGTTCCTGCTGATGTAGAACAACAAAAGACAGCTGGATTATTGTCGTTGATTGACGACCGTATCGCCACTCAAAACAAAATCATTGAGAAACTTGAAACCTTAATTAAAGCAACTATCTCATAAGCTAACTACACAGCAAAGGCCAAATACACGGCTCAAAGACTGTCTTACACATCATTCTTCTACGCTTCTTGAAAACGACGTAAAAGGCATAGGACAATATCCAGTTTATGGGGCAACAGGTATTTGCGGTTATATGGATAAGTATGAGATCTCTGGCGATTCAATATTGATTATTAAGGACGGAGCGAGCGTTGGATCAACGGCTTATGCTACAGGCAGATATTCAACAATAGGAACTCTCAATTATTTGAGAACTACACAAGAGTGCTATTTGTTACCGTATATTTATTATAGTCTAAAAGCATTCGACTTTAGACCCTATATAACTGGTATGGCCATTCCTCATATCTATTTCAAAGATTACAGTAAAGCAAAAATATGGTGTCCTGCTGTCGCTGAACAAAAGCGAATTGCAACAACGCTTCGGACAATGGACACCAAGTTGCAAATTGAGCACAAGATATTGCGAAATCTAATATTGCAAAAACAATATTTATTATCAAACCTATTTATATAAATAGATTTGACAGGAGATATTGCTTTTGCGCCTTAAGCATGTTAAGACAATCCCGTTCCATCTCAATCTTATCGTTGAGTTTGGATAAAGCCTGCCCGATTCGTCGCTGTGCGACAAAGGGCGGTATTTTGAATGTTAATTCCAGGAATGCGTCCATATTAAGATTGCGTCGGACGATACTTGCCCCTTGTTCGGAAATAGACCTATAGCTATATAACAACCGATGAGTTTTCAGCAAAAAGGCGACATAGTGGCAGTCAAACTCCTCGGATATAGCAAAAATCTTATAAGATGGAGAAACAATCCCGAAATTAAACTTATCGTTGTAATTGATATTACCCATCCATAAATTTTGTGGGCTAAGGACAATATCGCCTTTGTGTAAGACCTTGTATCCTATATTGTTTTCGCTGGCTATATCTTTGGAAAAGTAATCGCGTTGCGAAAAGATGCCTTTGATTGTGGAACTTAATATTTCATATTGGTCGTTTATTGTACTTTTTTCAGTTCGCTCAATAAGGATATCACCGAGTCTGACGTTCCGGCCATGACCAAATAAGCATTTATTACCAATTGCTTTAATTAAGGTTTATTTTACCTTTTCGAGTGCGCTAACGGATCAATTATATAGTGGTCAATTACGATTTCATGAGTTTGCAGACGATTGGGGTGTTTCTACATTCGGGCATCTAACGGAACATTTCAGTCATCGCAATCGGAACTCCAAACACTATCCAGTATTTTCAGTTACCAAAGATACAGGTTTTATTCCTCAAGAAGAGCAATTTGAAAGTAGAGAGATTGCTGGAGATGACATTAGCTCATATAAAATCATTCGGCAGGGCGAATTTGCTTATAATCCGGCTCGGATCAATGTGGGTTCAATTGCTCGCTATGACAATGAGACCCCGTGTTTGATTAGTTCTCTATATGTTTGTATCAAACCTGCCGCTGATATTGACTCCGATTGGCTGTTATATTTGCTTAAATCGAAGAGAGCTATATTCTATTACAATTTATATGGTGAAGGAGGTGTAAGGATTTATTTATTTTATCCCAATTTTTCCCGTATTAAAGTAAAAGTCCCATCAATTCAAGAACAACATAGAATAGCTGCTCTTTTAAAATATATTGCTGATAAAATACTACAAGAGAAAAAGTTAAAAGATCTATATATAACTCAAAAACAATTCTTGTTACAACGCATGTTTATATGAACATTTGATTAAGTAAATATTGTTTTTGCCTTTGATATGCAGACTGAAGTTGTCGAGCATTGTGGATTTGTTTATCTATACTTTGAAGGATTTCTGCAATCTTATGTTGTATAACAAGGCAAGGTACGACGATATGTAAAGGTTCTATTTCAGAAATATAATGCCGCTTATGCTCTTCAGAAATGAGATTAAGAAAAAGTAAATATTCATATATAAAATAAAGATTGACATTTGTTTTTGCCGTCAGAATTTTAATAGCAGAGGATTTTATTTTAAATGGGAAACTAACAAACTTTATATCCATTGTAAAATCATCAAATATTATACAATCTCCTTTCCCGTATATATTTTCTTGCTCTGGTGTGTAGCCTAGAATAAAGGCTTTATTAGCAGTCAGGACCGGAGTTAACTTTTTATCGTCAGTATATTCTGTATCAACAACAATGTATTTCGTTGGGTGTTCGTAAGATAGTACATCCTTTATGGTCTTATGCTCAAAATCTTCTTCCTGAATTTGAGTATAGAGCCTTTCACGAATCGCACTCTTTAGTTGTTCCAGATCCTCAATGATTTTGTTTTGGGTGGAGATACGGGTACCAATAAGAGCTAAAAATTTAGCGATTTTTTGCTGTTCAACGTATTGGGGGAAACAGACAATATTTGCAATTGCTTCAGTATTGCTAATCTTCATATCGTGTTTAGCACCAATACGGACGATGGGCTTGAAATATTTATTTGCGCGTCTTGGTAATGCAAAATAACTCTCAATAAACTTTCCAGAGGCATTTATTCTAACATTATATACTGCATACAATGTTGAAACTATGCCATCTGCTCCTTCGTTCATTTTTACAATTCCATACGGAAAATCCTTTAATGGACTTTTAGTATAAATAATATTTCCATGTCGTACAACATGATAATCCAGTACACTTTTTCCTGCAAAAGATCTTCCTAATAACTGAATCTGATTGATAACACCGAAATCTCCCGATACAGATAAAACAGAAGTTTTATTAAAGAAGCCTGTTTTGTTGCGTTCTTTATTCTCATACAGATATTCATTTAAAGGTAAATACCTCCACTCCCCGGAAAACTCCGGGAATCTCAAAGGGGGAACATTGAGGACTTTATTGTTGTTATTTGTTGCCATTGCTTTTGTTTCGTGTTTATTCGACAATCCCCAGTTCTTTTAAGTATACTTCGATCTGCTTGTCCAGGTCGGCTCGCTTGGCTTCCAGTTCCTTGATTTCCGCCATGACAGCCTTAATATCAATAGGTTCTTCCTCTTCGAACGTATCGACATAGCGCGGGATGTTGAGGTTGTAATCGTTCTCGGCAATCTCCTGCAACGTTACACAATGACTATACTTATCGATTTCTGAACGATTCCGGTAAGTGTCGATGATTTTTTGGATATGTTCCGAACGAAGTTTGTTCTGAGTTTTGACTTTTTCGAATTCGCGAGAAGCATCGATAAAGAGAATGTTATCGTCCTCTTGACGACATTTTTTCAATACAAGAATGCATGTCGGAATGCTTGTGCCGTAAAAGATATTGGCCGGAAGTCCGATAATCGCATCGATATAATTCTTCTTTTCGATAAGAAAACGACGAATCTTGCCTTCGGCTGCTCCTCGGAATAATACGCCGTGCGGAGCTACGCAGGCCATTGTTCCGCCATCGTTCAAATGATAGATCATGTGAAGAATGAATGCATAGTCTGCTTTGGATTTAGGTGCGAGAACACCTACTTTATTGAACCGATCGTCGTTATTGAACTTGTCCGCTGCACTCCAGTCCGCTGAGAACGGAGGATTGGCAATGACCGCGTCAAATTGCTGGTCGCCAAATTCATCGGCTTCGATCGTATCACCATTGCGAATATCGAAATCATTATACTTGATTCCATGTAACAGCATGTTCATTCGGCAGAGGTTAAAAGTCGTTGGGTTTTTCTCTTGTCCGAAAATTGCATCGGCATGGCCGTTACGAGCCGTACGAAGAAGAAGTGAACCACTGCCACAAGTCGGGTCGTATACGGTCTTCAAACGTTGTTTATCCGTGATAACAATTTCTGCGAGGATTTGGCTTACCTCTTGGGGCGTATAAAATTCTCCTGCTTTCTTTCCTGCTCCAGCTGCAAATTGACCAATCATATATTCATAGGCATCGCCCAAAATATCGATTTCCTGTGCTTCTTTTAACCCGAAGTCAATGCCGTTTAACGCGACAAGTACGTCGCTGATGAGTTTGTTCTTATCATCAGCCGTTCGTCCTAATTTGGGCGATGCAAGGTCGATATCCGAAAACAATCCGCCGAAATCATCTTCGCTTTCTTGTCCTATGGTGCTATCCTCGATCTTTTTGAGTGAACGTTCGAGCGATGGCAAAATATTTTCCTTGCGATCGATCATCGAGATAATAGTGGAATATAAATATTCCGGTTCGACAAAATATCCGAGGTCTTGTATACATGCTTCTTTGAGGTCTTCTTTCAGTTCATCATCTTTTCCTGACCAAGCTTCCTGAAAGGTCAGACCGTCTTCTTTCAGTTCTTCGTTGGCATAAAGTTCGATTTTTTCCGACAGGTATTTATAGAATATGAATCCTAATGTGAAGTACATGAAATCGCCCGCCGACATATTGCCGCGCAGGGTATTGGCGACTGTCCAGAGCTGGCTTCGGAGTTTTTGTTGTAGTTCTTCGCTCATGATATTTACTGTTCTATTGCAGTTACTATATGCTTTTCTGCGTTATCGCAACGCTCGGACGCCTTACGTAAATCCTCTAAAATTTGTCCGTTGTACGAGAAATATTTAGCTCCCTGATAAGCTCCCGATGTATTTCTTCGTTCTTCGGGCATAAACGTACCGACGAATGGAGATAATTTGTAAATACGACCCTCATATTCGATAGAATCATCGCTGGCGACTTTGACTTGTATACCCGTCGGAGTGAATGTTATAAACTCTCCTATTCGGATTCCGACCATACTGAATTTGAAGCGTTCCCGTTTTACGGTACGTACATTTAGCTGATTCGACGGTCTGTCTGTCCTGTTTATCGGAATGTTATTCTCGTATTCGGTGATGACCGCATCATCTATCGTCTGAGCTATGTCTCTGAATATATCCAATGCAACTTGGGGCGCGACGTTGAAGAACTCTCTATTTTGTCGAATACGCAGATCTGTTAATCGATCGATAGTTTTATGCACTAATTTCTCGACCTCATTATATTTTGCAGTTTGCATAGTCGCAAAAATTTCAAAAGGCAACGGTACAGCCGTATTATCTAATTCTTTAGACCGAATATCGACCGGACGTGCACTTTTCCCGATCTTTACCCAATCCTCACGAAAACTCGGATTGGTAAGAATATATACGAATCCTGGATGTAACTCTTTCATGGTCTTTGTATTATTCCCAGTTAAAAGTATCGATAATTACACGTAGTTTCCCTAATACACGTTTAAGGATATTGCGGCGTTCTTTCAGGCCGACTTTCTTCTCCTTAATGGCATTCTGGATGATTTCAGGTTTTTCGCGTTGCAGGTAATCATATTGTGCAAGGTAATCCCGAAGGGCTTCGCGAGACAATCCTTCGTCTTCGGCAAGCTTGTCGATGGCTTTATTGCGCGCGACTGACACATAATTGGTCAGTCGAGTTTCTAAATCAATAGATCCGTCAGCTTTCGCACGAGCGAATCCTGTTTTGTCATTATCGACATTCTGTCGGATAAATCCGTCGATCAGCATCGCTTTATTACGCATGGCAGCATCCTTGATCATTGTGTCGATAATGCGTTGACGTTTTTCATGGTAGTCATTGCTTTCAGGATTCAGGTCTTCGATCAAAGCAAGAATGTAAGCAACATTGATTACATCACTGTGTAATAGTTCCAAACAGAAATCGATATCGTCGATTCCTTCAATTTCGGGCTGCTCTACATCTTCTTTTGGCAAATGTGCTTTATTTTCACCCGTATGTCCGATAGCAATGTCGAGGTATTTGGAGCGAAAATCCATGTATTCCTGTTCCGACATGAGAAAATAGGGGTCATCCTCCTCATATTCTTCGTAAATCTGCACTTCGATCTTACCTCGAATAATCTCGCGAAATGCCAATACGAACTCCCGTTTTTCAGTTTCGCTTTTCAATGCATCGATACAGGAAATATTCGGGTATTTTTTTAGGAACTCTTCCATTTTTAAGTTCAGTTCCTTACGTACTTTCTCAAACGGTTCCCGAACGATAAATTCGCTCGGCTCATTATTACTGAATAGTTTGATTGCTGCGTCGACATTCACTTTTAAATCTCTGAAACAAACGATTTTCCCGAATCGTTTTTTCTCATTCAGAATTCGATTCGTGCGACTGAATGCTTGCAACAGACCGTGATACTCCAGATTTTTATCGACATATAGCGTATTAAGGCGTTTGGCATCGAAGCCCGTAAGGAACATCCCGACAACAAGCAGTAGGTCGAGCGGTTTCATCTCTTTCTTCCGCTTTTTCATACGCTCATTGACATCGTCGTAATAAGCACTAAAGTTGTCCGTCGAGAAGCCGGTGCCGAACATTCGGTTGTAGTCGTTCATAATTTCCTGCAATTTGTCTGCGTCGACTTTCTTGCTGACAAAACCTTGATTCATGCCGGTCTGCTCGTCATCTTGATCCGCATTGGCTGCATAAGTGAAGATGGCTCCGATCCGGATTTTGGGATTTAGCTCTTTGAAAATTTGATAATACCGCAACAACATGGGTACGGACTGAATGGCGAACAATGCATTGTACTCGCCGTCAAAAGTCGATTTATCATAATTATTGAGGATGAATTGCGCAATTTCACGCATCCTTGCTTCATTCTCGTAGTCGGTGGTTGTGTTCCCTGTGTAATATTCAACCAAGAAGCCTAATACATTTTCGTCGGCGATAGCGTCCTTAATCAGATATTTATGCAAACATTCTCCGAATACTTCAGCCGTTGTATGTTCCTGTTTGGCATTTTCGACGAAAATGGGCGTACCGGTAAATCCGAAGATTTGCAGGTTTGAGAAAAAATGGACGATATTCTTATGACAGTCGCCGAAATGGCTGCGGTGGCATTCATCGAAGATCATTACTACCTTTTTATCGCGAATCTCTTGCAGATGTTTGTTGTAGTAATCTCGCGTAACAGCGCAGTTCAACTTCTGGATCGTTGTGATGATGATTTTGGAATCCCCGCTTAACCGCTTAATCAGTTCGTATGTATTATCCGTACCATCGACCGCACCTGGCTCGAATGCCTCGTATTCGCTCTGAGTCTGGGTGTCTAGATCGTGCCTGTCGACTACGAACAGAACCTTATCTACACCATCTATTTCCGAAACGAGTTGTGCTGCTTTAAACGATGTAAGCGTTTTCCCCGCTCCTGTTGTATGCCAAATATATCCGTTTTTATTGGTATTCTCCACTCGATTGATGATCTCTTCTACGGCATAGTATTGATAAGGCCGCAATACCATCAAACACTTTTCGCCTTCATGCAATACGATGTATTTGCTGATGATCTTTCCTAGCGTACATTTATCCAGAAAGAAATTGGCAAACATATTTAGATCGTTGAACGAGCGATTGTTCTTGTCCGTCCAATTGAATGTGAATTTGTAGCCGCCGTTCGGGTTATTGGCGAAATAACGGGTATTCACCCCGTTGGATATTACGAAGAGCTGGATATAATCGAACAGTCCGTGAAAGGATGTTTTATGATAGCGTTGCACTTGGTTGTAGGCCTGCTTCAATTCGACACCGCGTTTTTTTAGCTCTATCTGTACCAATGGCAATCCGTTCACAAGAATCGTTACGTCGTAACGACATTTCTTACGGCCCTCGACTGTTATTTGATTGGCGACTTGAAATTCATTTTGACACCATTTGCGTTGATTGAGAAATGAGATCCAGATACGCTGTCCATCTTCGGTTTCCAGTGGATAGAGGTCGCGTAATTTTTTCGCTTTCTCGAACCGTGTTCCACCTTCGAGGTAAATCAATATTTTATCGAATTCTGAATTTGTCAGATGTGATCGTCCATGAAGCGCGAGTTCTTTTTGATTGTGCTTTTCCAGCTGACTTTTGAAGTTCGCTTTTAGGTTCTCTTCTTCTCTGATAATAACGCGCTCATAGCTATTATCTATAAGGGTCTTTATCAATCCGTTCTCTAATGCCGCTTCGCTTTGGGTAGTCATTACAATATAAATTTTCAATAATTATACAAATATAGAATTTAATCCTTAATGCAATTAATTAGGGAGTCCAATTATTTTTACAAGTGATTATTGTTGTTAATGTATGAGTTGTGGCCCTTGTTTCCGGTTTTTTATCTTGATTCCGATATGCTCTAGAAATTCCTTTGCCTTTTGTCGGAACCATTTTAGGATCGGTATTTGGTCGATGAACAGTTGGAACCCTCCGGGGCCTTTTTCATCCCGTAAAAGCCTGGCTTCCGAGTTCTGGGTTTCAAAATGCTGGGAATGTTCCCTCGAATATAGTTCGCCGGAAAAACGTATGGGGCGCATGTTCACAAGATCGCGTACCTGGGCATCGGAGAATCCGAGCAAACGACAATACTCTCCCCACTTGATAAGCTGGGGTGTGTCGGGCAACCAACCGTAAATGCGATCTATTTCGTTTTGCAGCCTCCCAACAATTTGTTGTGATTGTTGCTGCACTTGCAATAATTGACGGCTGTGGTCGGACTGTATGGTCTGTATCTGGGTTTGCAGGATCTCGATGGTTTCCTCGTGGGCGGCTACCTCTTGCCGCAATGTCGCGATCTGCTGTTCCTGCTTTTTGACTCTCGACGTTCCTACCAGCGAACCGATACCCTCCACGATGTTGGAGCCCACCTCTGCCACCACACTTTTCAATCTTTCTGTTTTCAGTTCACCTTTCACTGCCTTCAACTCATGCGCGGTTGCTTCCAACTCGGCGTTTTTGCGTTCACGCATGGCCTCCGCCTGCTCGTAACCTGCCCGAGCCTCTTGCTCCCATTGCTTTAGTCGTTCTACGTCCTGCCGTTTCTGTTCTTCGATACGAAGCAGTTCGTCGATGTTATCCTGCAAATTCTTCTGCCCGGCTATGGCATTGCGGTAAAACTCTTGCGTAGAGATATGACGGGCGACCGATCCGTCAATTCCACGTTCCAGCCCATAATCTGCCATCGCTTCGGCATAGGTGTCCTGATAGGATTTCAGTTTCATCCGTGTCATCACGTCATCAGCGCAGAGCCGTGCGGCATTCGGATTTTTCTTTCTGTATTTCTTTTTGCCGGGTTTATCGGAGATTCTTTGCTCTTTGACTTTGCGACGTTCGCCCGTTACGATAGGTACGACTGCCGCATGGATATGTGGCGTTGATTCATCCAAATGAAGAACAGCAGATACGACGTTATCCGCTCCGAAAGTTTTGTTTAGCCAGGCAAGGTTATCGGCGCACCATGCATCGAGTCTCCCTTCGGCCTCGATACGTTTCATGTTATCGTGTGACCCGGTGAGCATAACGCGAATTACCTGGACTTGGTTTGTTCCGATCTTGCGTGTCAGGCCGGCATGTGCCAGCCGGAAATTGATCGCTTGCGTTCGATTGGTTACCCCATTCGGAAACTGAACCAGTTCGCGGTTTAGATGCGTGCGTGACGGATCGGCATTCGGGGGTATTTGAGTCCGTTCGATGTGAGCTGTCATCCGCACTTCGTTTCCAGGTGCTTTATCTAAATGCAATACTACATATCCCATAAGTATATTTTTGTTTGTGTGCTGGATGATTGGATGGGTTGGTTTCGGACGCTTTCCGCGTCCGGCGGTCGTTTCGACCGCAGAATGGGGTGTCCAGCGGGGTTTTCCCTGCTGGCCTATTGGGGCTTTTCCCGCGTCGTTGGCGATGCGAAATGGAAAAGCCCTAATAGGCTATGGCTTTTCCGGGAGCGTAAATGCCTGGGGCGTGAAACGGGATTAAAACTTGTGGACGGGGCGTTTCTTCTTTACTGAGGGCTGGACACATTGCCGGGCTTCCGGAGCAGAAATATCCGCTCGTTTCGTTTTCTCCCATTGCTTTTCGTGCGCTGGAGCTGGAGAGTCGTCGATCACTTTGCAGATCGTCTTGCGTTTCTCCTGCCAGTAGTCATTCAGATCTTTGTAGTCGCGGTAGAAAACGGATTGGTCGATCACTTCGGAGGAGGGTAAGTTTTCCCCCAATCGGTCCACTGCTTTTTGTCCCGCCTCGTCGTTGTCGAGGAAGGCATGGACGACCCTGTGGCGCACAAGAAATGGAACGGCTTTTTGCAAGTTCGTCACGGAATTGAATACAACAGTGTCGATGGAGGGTGTAGGGTTGGCTTTCATCGATAGATAAGAAAGAAAGTCGATAAATCCTTCAAACACCATTGCCGTATTGCTGCCGTTATCGAGGGTGGTGATATTTTTTGGCGTGCTACTCCCTTTGAACCGGGGATTACGTAATTCCCAGCCTCCGGCGTCGTTGCGGAATCCGATAGCAAAATACTTCTTGCCGCTGATTGTGTAGTGTACCTCGCGGCAATAAGTCCGGGCGATGGCTGGGTCTATGCCCCGGCCAGTCAGGTAGCCGAGCAATGCCGGGTGGGTCAGCTCACGGTCGGAGAGAACGACTAAACGGGATAGTGTCGGTTCTTTCAATCTTGGAAGTTCGACAAAAACAGGTGCGAGTGTGCCGATATTCCTTTCGTTCAGCCTCCGTGCGGCCTCGATATCGGAACAGTTCTCCATACGGGCTACAAGGTCTATGATACTGCCGCCTTCGCCCGTTCCGAAGTCGTGCCAGAGGTTCTTATCGTAACTGACGCTGAAGCTGGCGGTGCGTTCCTTGCGCAGCGGCGAGAGGTACATGCCCCGGTTGTCGCGTTCCCACTGAGGAAAGATGCCCCGTGTCGCAAGGTAAGTACGAATACTATGACGTTTTATTTCTTCGTAATTCATAATGGTGGATTTTTTGTGGTTTGGTTGTGAAACCATGTATTGATGCTGTAAAACAGAAAGTTATATAGACAACAATTCTCCAACAGCACCCTAAGCTGTTACTTTCAACGATTTTTATTTTGTTGTGGATTTGTTGTTGGATGTTATGGGAGTGTTGATATTGATTATCAGATACTTATTTTAATAATTCGCTAAAAACAACACTACAACAGTAGTTTTTCGACCAAAGAGCGGGAAATCTCAAAATACCGTCCTTTTCGTTTGGCAGGGAATATCTCTCCTTCAGTTCCGATATGATAAAAAGTATAGTCGCCGTTCTTTTCCGATCGTAGTTTCCAGCTATCTTTGAATATATTGCGGATTTGTACCAGGTCGGCTTTCAGGCCCGTTTCCCTTATGATGTCGAGCATATCTTTGGGACAACAGAGCAGAGTATCTTTTTCGAGCCTGTCCATGACCTCGATACAATAAGTGGCGATTTCTGTTTCAACCTTATTTGTGTTGTATTTTTTAATTTTTATCAGGGCTGGCGTTTCGAGCAGGGCAGGAGCGAACCACATACGAGATTGTTGGGAGGTCGATAATTTGCGATGAAGTAAAAAATGAAGAAAGGCGGGTATCTCCGCACGCATTTTATCTTTGAGATAAATGTCATCATGGGTGATGGTGTTTATTTTTAACACCCAGAAACGGATCTCTTCTTGAGGGATGATAATGGGGTTCTTTTCGTTATTGGAGCATAAAACGAATTTTGCGAAGAATTCGATTTCCCGTCTATCCTTGCCTTTGGCTTCGACTTTATAGTCCCCGGCGGTGGATAGGTTTTTAATCTTTTCTGTATCTTCGATTTTGTTCAGTAGGAGTTCGTCGACCATGACCAACAGCTTATTGGCCCAATCTAGATTGAACTGGCTACGAAAATCCTCGTTGGTGTTGAAAGTTGCGTTCTTGCCGAAGATCATTTTAAGTAGACGCAAGAAAGTGGTTTTGCCGGTATTTCTTTCACCGGATACGAGTAATAGAATCGGAAGCATCTGTGTGGGACGCATCAAAAGCAGTTGCAGATAGTCGTATCCCAGCTCGATCTGTGAACCGAAGATGTGGGTTAGAAATATCCGGATATGGGAAAATTCACCCGGCTCCGGACGATAAGGTATCGGTTCGTAGAGGTTTAGGTATGTGCCATGTATCCGTTGGTAATTCACGTGGTCGGGGATACTGCAAAAACCGTCGTACTTTTCGATTTCCGGTAAGTTGTTTTTGCCGTAGTCCTGTCGGAGTGTTTCATAACTCCATTGTACCTTTTCTTCGATAAAATCCCCGCTGATGAGGGGGCGCCGCACGACCTTGTACAATTGTGTGCCGATGCGGATATATTTCTCTTTCATCGCTATCGGTTTTTAATTGGTACGATCTGGTTTAGGGCAGCTTCGACGTCGCTGTCGCGAAATAAGACGCGTCCACCTATTTTATGGGCGCATATCTTACCGCGGTTTACCCAGTCGGTAAGTGTTACGAGCGAAATCCGCAGGCGGCGGGCTGTTTCTTGCCGTGTCAGGTACTTAGTTTCAGATTTCGGACGTGCGGGACGGAACTGTTGAAGTTCATCGCGCAGAGACTCTCGTATCATTTCGGAGAGTTGGTCAGCCGTTAGGCCGGACAAATAAATTTCCTTTGGCATAATGCAGTTCATTAAGGTTAACGCTACAAAGGAAATTGTTTCTCAAATCTTTGTAAAACAGTAAATTGTGCTACTTGGCAAGGACAATTAAGGACAAAAGTTGTCATTTTGGAGACATACTTAGATCAAGGCGAAGACATTAGTCGCCTTTGTCTTGCTTTTGTCGTCTTTGTCTTGAATGTGTAAAGTGATAAATCAGGAAAATAAAATCGGGAACAGCAAAATGCCATTCCCGCATAGAAGTTGTTATATTTACTTTATTTGTCTGCGTTATATGCCTGAAGTGCTGCACGAATCTCCGCCGAAGAGTAATAATGGGTGTTGTCATGGGGACAGGAAAGATTCCTGCATTTTTTCAACCATATGCTGCCGAGCCATCGATCGAGCGTAGGGCGAGTGATGCCTAACGCCTTGGCCAGTTCTTTTTTATTGAGTAATCGATCTCCTTTTATCGAGGTAAGGAATGTTTCGTTATGGTGTACCGCTAACCACCGGTCGAGATTATAGAGCGCTTTATCTACATTCTTTAATTCTTGCTCGTAACTTTCATAAGTCCAAACGTGGATGCTCTGTGGATCGAAATTAGTAAACTCCTTCCTTGTGCGTAATTCCCCGACTAAAATGTCGAAACATTCCAGTTCGGAGGCTTTGATCTCTATTTTTCGTCGGCGCGGCATTCTTTATTGGATTTCTTGCAGTAAAAATAAAATCAATTGTTATGGTTGATAAGATTGACAACGACTTTGACCATAATATCTTTCTCTTCTGTCCGGCTTTCAGCGATCATTAGGGTAAGGGCGACCAGTGCATTGTCGCCGATTCTTTTCGTACCATCGATGTTGTAAAGAATACCGTTCTTTTCCATAAACCATAGGAACAGGAATGCGGCAATGCGCTTGTTTCCATCGCTGAATGAGTGGTTCTTTGTTACCAGATAGAGCAGCATCGCAGCTTTTTCTTCAACGCTCGGATAGAGGTCTTTGCCGTTGAAGGTCTGGTATATTGCGCCTATCGAACTTTGGAACGACTGATCTTTTTCGTGTCCGAACAGTGGACTGCCGCCGAATTTGTTGCGTAGTTCCTCGATGGCTATTTTCGCATTCTCATAGGTCGCCTCAAATTTAGCTTCCGTAGTCGTATTGTCAATGGTGAGTTGCTGGTAATCATATTTGTCAAGCGTGTCGAGGGCATAAGTATAATCGGTGACAACTTTCAGTAATCCGGTCGCTTCAGAATGGGTCAGGCGTTTGTGATCCATTACATTAGACAATAGCTTGATAGTCTGTTTCAGTTCTTCGTACTGTTCCAGTTTGATCGTATCTTTAACGGCATAACCTTTTATCAGATATTCTTTCAAAACCTTATTCGCCCAAATGCGGAATTGAGTGGCATTCTTGGAATTGACACGATAACCGACGGACAAGATGGCATCCAGATTATAAAACAACATAGCGTATTTTTTCCCGTCGGCGGCAGTATGTTCCAAAATGGAACTAACTGAAGTTTCATCCAGCTCGCCTGATAGGAATATATTTTTTAGATGTTTTGTAATTGCAGGACGCTTGGTACCAAACAATTCGGCTATTTGCTTTTGGGTAAGCCAGATCGTGTCATGCCCCAATGTGACGTCAATGGCTGTTTCACCGTCTGCTGTTTGGTATAGTATTATTTCACCTGTATCCATATGTTTATATTACATTATAGCCAAAGTTAGTATTTATTATTTTCCACTGAAATAGGGGTGGTTCATCAGTTCCATAGCGGTCTGTTCTTCTGTGACTTTGATATATTTCATAAACTCTTTCTCAGTCTTATGTCCCGTGATCTTCATAATAGCAATGGTAGGGATTCCAGCCAGATACATATTTGTCGCGCCGCTTCGCCGGGCTGTGTGGGTCTTGACCATATCGCATTTCTCAACGATATGCGTTTTCTTCTTGCCATTTTCGATGTACGAAACCTCTATTTTTTCCGTGATACCGGCTTCTCGTGCGACTGCCTTGATGTATTTATTTACTTTTTGCTCATACGATTTGGGTAACCGGTTCTGGTATTTGTCCAAGATTGTTTGCAATTCGGGTCTGACGGGAATCACGACATGGTTGCCCGTTTTTTGTTGTTTGAGGTCGATCACTTGCTGTCCGTTCTCCAATGTACGGAGGTTTCCTTCATTGATGGTCGAATAGTCGCTGAAACGTTGTGCCGTATAGCAACCGACCAAAAAAACGTCGCGGGCAATTTCCTTGTGCTTGTCTGCGGATAGCTCAAGCGCAGCCATCGCCTTGATTTCAGATTCCGTAAGGTAGATATTTTCAACATCGGCTGTCAATACGCGAAATTTGCGGTTTTCGATCGTGCCGTTGTCGTGCAAACCCTCTTCCCTAGCCGCACGCATAATGATTTTCAACTCTTTGACATGGCGTCCAATAGTATTGATCGAATAATCTTTTGCGGTAAAATAGGCAACGAAATCGTCATAGAATTTAAGGTCAATGTCTCCAAAGTCATATCGTTTGTGTTTTGCTTTGCAAAATTCCTCGAATTGAATAATGAAACCTTTGTAATTCTTGATTGTCGAAGCTCCGTAACGGAGTTTATGAATGTTGAGCCGTGTCCCGTCTTCTATTTCGCGCGTATAGCGGGCGATATAGTCGGTCAGCGATTCCCGACTGCGTGCATTGCGACTGCCGGATATGTTGTGTGGATGGTGAAAACTATAAATAATTTTCTCCAGCTTTGTTTTCGTCATCGCATGTTCAGGGTCTTTTGCCATTTCGCCGAAGATAAAACTACGTAGCTCAGCCAATTTTGCCGTCAGGTCACGACCTTGTTGCTCGGTGAAATCGTCGGTAAAGGAGTAGCGGCTCTTAACCGTCTGCCGCTTGTTGTCCCAGGCGTCTGTCAGCACCATATATTGGCTGTCTGCGTAGAACTGATTGCCGCGGCCAACCGTGAAGAAAATTTGGATCTTGACCAGTTTGTTTTTCTGGGTTGAGCGGATGCGATAGCAGAAGGATGCCATAGGTCAGTAGGTTTTATCTGCTGCAAATGTAATCATTTTTTGTCATACATTTGTCATACATCGGCCGAATTTTCGAAAACTTCCAGACCTCGCAGTTTACGAAAAATGGATGTAAAATATTGATATATAGATAAAATAAAATTAAAATCAGTAAAATTCGATTTAGATTTATGGCGTCCGCTTCAGACCTCAAAGAAGGCTTTTAAGTGACGCTAAATTAGCGACTTAAAAGCCTTCTTCCTTTTGGAGGGGCGGATATAGGGGCGCAAAATCAATCTCGTAAGTGGGAATTGGTGGAAGTTTCTCGCATTATCTTAAAATGAAAGATATGAAATCTTTTCCTTTGGAAGTTAGCTTGTCATCCAATACATGAATATATATAATAACTTAACTCGCATGAACTAAGTTAGTTGGCAGGTTGGAAACGGCAAAATAATTTAACCAAAATTCTTCTAATTCACATTATTCAAGTATCTTTGTATCATTCATATAGATGTTGATTACAATGCTGAAACGAGATGATTATATTGGAATAATTGAGGATATTCGGAATACAGAGAAAAAATCTTTGGACGAATATATCTATAAAGTTCTTGAACCATTGCGTTCTGATAACGACCTTTTCATAGAAACTTTATATAAGGATATTTGTTATCTTTTAAATGGAATAGACAAGGCCGGAGAAAATGATTTAGCAATCGAAAATAGCGATTTGGTCATAGAAGACGGAGACTTAAAATTGACAGGATACCAATCTCGTCTTCATTGTCTTTCTATTTGGCTGCATTCAGAAATTTGCAGTAAATTTATCGAAGAAGATCCATTGTCGTTTTGCAAGAAGATGGAGGATTTTGAGAAGTCGTTTTTGGAAAAATCTGATTATACTCCGGAATACAAAGCCAAACTGGAAAAAATTAAAAAGAGCCTTAAACGAGAAAGACAGCAAAATCTCGGTCAAGATACTAATTTTTGGAATAAGATATTAGATACGGATAATCTCGAATTGAAACCTAATATTTGTGGGGTAGGCTTGAATCTTAACAATCTCATAAATAAGTTCAAAAAACAATAAGAGTTATTTAAAAAATATTGCAATCGGCTTATTACCATTAATTCACCAAACATATCAAATTAAACTATGGACAAGCTATTATATTACCCTTACATTAATCTGCCCGAAACAAATTGGACAGTACGTGCACTATTATATTATGATGAAATAGGTTCGATAGTTCCTCAACAATATTTTTATGCACCAGAAGAGTATAACCCTTATATGAGGACTTTGGTAAGAGAAGAATTAGTAACCCCTATTATATGAACTTTCAAAGAGAATCTGTTAGGCTGTCAAAATATTTATCCGACACCGGGCGAACGGTTTCGAATGTGCCGTTTTGTCGTTTTGGAGTCGTGGTTTCGGGGAGGCGGAATTCTGACAGGCTGTCGGCGATGTCCTGTCTGTACGTTTCGTGATGGGAAGAGGGGCGGTGAGCCGGGCGTTGCCAGCCGACTTCCGAAATCGGATTCTGACTGTTCCCGTTGCCTGGTCCGGAAAGGCTGCCGGGCGGGTCCATCCTTTCTGTGACCAGGGGATCGTCAGAAATTGAAACAAGCGGGGGCCCTGTCATCAGACAGGACCCCCGCTTGTTTCGGGCAGTGCCGCGACTATTCCCGTACGCACCGTACGCTGGCTCCCGTGGCCCGGGGGGCACGCAGGTTGATGCGTATCTCCTCCTCTTCGAGCCGCAGCGACATGGCGTTCACGCCGTTGGGCGTGGCCGACCAGTAGATGCCGCTGGCCCCTGCGTATTGGAGTTTGCCGTTGGTCTGCCGTCGGGTCCCGGCCGCCGGATAGTAGTATGGCCGGGCTTTGAAGTAATAGACCTGTCCGGCGAGTTGTCCGGCCGGTTCCGCCGTCTCGAATCCGAACCATGCTTCGGAACTGTTCGCAGGAACCTTCCATCCCGGCGGACACGGGTCGTAGATCGTTTTGTTCACGGGCCGGCGTGAGGAGATGAATCCCCACAGCCGGTCGAACCTGCCGTACTGGTCGTTGAACCAACTGCCTTTCCCGCTTTCGAAGGACTCGGCCGAAAAACCGATGAAGGCGGTGGGGTGGGCGATGGTGTATTCCACACACTTCCCCGTTTCGATCCGGTCGCTGTTGTTGGGGACGATCGTGAACCAGTCCGTCCCTCTGATCGCCGGATTGAAAAAGGCGAGCGCCGTGCCCTCGGTGAAACCGGTGTCCTCGTATCTCCGGGAGAGGTCGAACGATCCGGCAAACTCCGCTCCGATGAACGGGTCCTTGCGGCCCCATTGGTAATACAGCCCGTAGGAGGCGACGTCGTCCACGGCGGTCGAGGTGGCACCCAGGTTCCGGTCCATGAAACTGATGCGCTCCTCAAATGCGAAATGGGTGTCGGTGCACGGATCGTCCGTCGCCCAGATGTGCCAGCTCCAGAGGATGTTGCCTCCTTCGTCCAGGGCGGCGATCACGGCGTTCCCCTTCATGCTTCCCGCCCGGAAGGTCACCGTGCCGCCGGAGTAGGAGACCTCGGAGACGAGTTTCCGGTCGGTCTGCCACAGCCAGTCCGCCGAGGCCATCCCGGCGACGGGCTTGCCCGAATTGCCCACTGCGGCCCGGAACGAATAGACACCTTCGCCCGTTACGATGTAGCAGTTCGCCGTCCCTTCCGCGCTCAGGTCCGTCTGGGCATTTGCCTGCCATGCCGTGAGACACAGCAGGCAAATGGACACAAACGTTCTTGTCATACGTTTCATGGCATTACTCTTTTTGGCAGCGGACGGATGCCGCGTCGCAGACGTTCGTTTTGGAATTCGTGTTCACCGACTTTTTGAGGAAGTCGATGGTCATCGTCCTCGCCGAGAGGTTCGTACCGCTCATGTACCAGAGCGATCCCCACAGGACGGATTTGGTACCCGTGTCCGCCATCCGGCCGTTCTTGGCTCCGGGACGGCTGCCGGCAGCCGGATAGTAACCCGTCTGCGAAGTCGCCGGGTCGAGGTACTTGGCCACGTAGAGGTAGCTCTCCATCGAGAGGTTGGTGTTCCACTCCAGCCCCGCCCACGTGTCGCCGGAGAAGTTCGGCACCTTGTAGCCGGGCGGGCAGGGGTCGTAGACCGTCTTGCGGTAGGAGTCGGTCGCTTTCCCGCCCCAGAGATCCTTATGGAAATCGGTGTCGCATGCGGAGTTGAACCAGGTGCCCTCCCCGCTTCCGTTGGAATTCGCGCCGAACCGGATGTAGTCCATCGGGTTCTGCACCGTGTACGGAATTTCGAAGAGCTCCGGATCGACGCTGACGTCGGTGTTGGCGACCACCCGGAACGCCTTGTCGTAGGCCGGATTCTTGACGTACTCGGCGGTGGCGGTGGTGAAGCCGGGGTTCTCGCGGTAGCCGGCGGTCGTGTTGTCTCCCTCGTCGATGGAGCCGATGAAGGGGTCTTTCCTGCCCCACTGGTAGAGCAGTCCGTATGACGACACGTTGTCCGCATCGGCCGTCGTCGCGCCCAGGTTGCGGTCCATCAACGCGAACTTGCTGGCGGCCACGTAGTGGGTCTTGGCACGGGGATCGTCCGTCAGCCAGATGTGCCAGCTCCAGAGAATCCTGTCTTCGGCGTCGAAGGCGGCCAGCAGGGCGTTGCCCTTGTCGCCCGTCGCCTTGAAGACGACCTCCCCGTCCGCATAGGAGATCGAGTGGAGCAGGCCGTCCTTGCTCATCCACAGCCAGTCTACCTTTTCGATGTCGCCGGGCGATTCGTTGCTGTTGCCTTTGGTCGCCTTGAACTTATATTTGGCCTGCGAGGTGACGATGTAGCAGTTCGCCGTTCCGGAGGTGCTCAGGTCGGTCACCGGTTCGTTGACGACGGCCGCTCCGTCGGTTATCAGCCGGCCGATGTTCAGGTCGATGGGGTAGACCTTGTCCACTTCGTAGGCGGCCGAGGGCGTGTATTCGATCTCAGCCGTCCATTGGTCGGCGGTCCGCACCTCGATCTGTACCGGGGCGCCTGTCAGATCGGTGGGCTTGACGGCCATCCATCCCTTCACGACCGAGGAGAGCTCCGGCGAGTCCGCGAATTGCAGGGTGCCCGTTTTGCCCGCGCTCGTCACCACGACCCGGTCGTTTTTCAGATCGTAGACCATGTTGCCGATGAAAGGCTCCTCCGCCGTTATGCGGATCGAAGCGAGCTGTTTGCCCTCCAGCTCCGTACCCGTGCAGTCGAGCGAGAACTGCAGTCCGGCGCAGGAGTAGGCCATGTCGAAGACGGCTTCCTGTCCGTCGAGGCGGTCGATGTCGGCCCGGCCGATGAAAACGCCCTTCTGTTTCAGTTGCGGTTCGCTGCCCTTCTGGGTCTGGGTGGCGGGGATCTTCATCGAGACATAGGTGATGTCGTTGCCCCGGGTTTCGCTGTACGGATAGACGGCGAACAGACGCTGCGGCTGCTGGTAGCCGGGCGAGGAGACCGTGCCGCGGAACCGTCCCTCGGCGCTTCCCGCCGTGGCGGGATCGAGCGTGAACTTGCTGTTCCCGCTGCTGCCCGCTTCGCAGAGCGCCCAGATGCTCAGGGAGTCTCCCTTTTCCCACAGGATGTCTATGTCGCCGGATTCCGCTGCGCCCTCGGCCCGGAGCGGGTCGGCCTGGGCCGTCACGCTGATCCCGATGCTCGCGGCCGCCTCCTCATGTTCCGAATCCTTGCAGGCTGCGACCGCTCCGGCCAGCATCGTCAAAAAACAGATGCGCTGTAACAATTCTTTTTTCATTTGGCTGTAGTTTTACTTATTTTCCATTTTTGTCGTCCCGGATAAAGAATATCTCCGCCACGTTGACACCGCGGCCGCCCCGGTTGCATTGCCAGGTCAGCGTCACGGTCCCGTCGGGCTGCACCGTTCCGCCGGGCAGGGAACACTCCACTATGGGCTTTTGGGCCGGGGCGATCGCCCCGTGCACGGGTGTCCCCTCTCCCGCGGTCAGCGTCACGGTGTATCCGCGGATGCTGTTGAAACTGCCCATGTAGACGATTTTTACTCTGTATGCGGTGTTCGGGTCCAGTCCGCCGAAGGTCAGCCGCATCGGCTGGTCGTAGTAGACGGCCGCCTGGGTGAGCCACTCCGAGGGAACCGCCGCGCCCTCGAAGTCGCGCGGAGTGATGGTGAACCGGTTCACTTTCACCCCGAAATTGCGGAAGGGAGAAGAGAGGTAGAACGGGTCGTTTTCCCAGTTCTCCCCCGACCGGACGATCCCGTCGGTCTCCAGGGAGCCGAGGTCGAAGTAGAGGCCCCCTTCCCCGGGGTCCTTGCGGTGGAGCAGGTTTTCGACGATCTCCTGCTTCTCCTTCGCCGATTTCGTGCGCTGGGCGGCGGCCAGACAGCGGTTGATCCAGGGGCTGTCGTTCAGCGGGGCGTCCACCTGGCTCTGCAACATGCATTTCTGGTATTCATGCGTCCAGGAGGCGTTCTCCGTCACGTAGATCCTGTCGTAGAGCTCGTCGATGCGCTGCCGCAGGTCGGGGCGGACGGGTTCGAGCCGTGCCTTGCGCAGCGTCTGCCGCGCCCGTTCGATCGCCCCGTCGAGGCTCTTCCGGTCGGCGGACGCGAGAATCCCCAGCGCCTCCTCCTCCAGCCGTTTTTCGTAGAGGTACCGCTCCCGCACGTAGGTGTCGTAATAGGCCCGCAGCAGGCACATCTGGAAACGGGGATTGGACATCACCCCGGCGTCGGCCCGGCTCTCCATCCCTTTCCATATCTCCAGGGTCCCGTTGATGCTCTCCTTGGGCTCGACCGCCCCGTCGAGGTTCTCTTCCAGTGCGAGCACTCCCCGGGCGAACTCCTTTTCGTAGTCGGGTCCGATGAAAAAGCGACCGTAATCGGCCATCGTCTCTTCGGCCGTCGTCGAGGGGTTCCAGCTCTGCACCAGCCATACGAACCGGTTCACGTCGTCGTTGGTGCCCTCCGTATAGGCGGTGAATCCCGTCACGAAATCCTTGTAGCGGTTGTGGATATGCTTGTACGCCCGGGGCGAGGGGTTGATGGCGACCCGCCCGTAGCAGATGGCCATCGGGAGGTCCAGGTTGCGCAGCGGATACTGGCTGCTGTACAGGTGGCCGATGTCCGGGAAACGCCGGATCGGCAGCTCCGGACGGATCTTTTTCCGGAGTTCGGGCAGCGGGGTCCGTGTCCACGGTCCGAAACCTACGCCGTCGATGTAGTCGGCCTCGTTGGTCCGGCGGCAGAATTCATCGAAATACTCTTCGGGCGAACGGGTCACGTGCTGCGGCACGACCCATACCCGGGCCTCCGGATGGTATTTCTTCAGCAGTTTCACTTCCCGTTCCTGCACTTTGAAGAAGGTCGCCGGATCGAGCTCTCCCGGGTCGCCGCTTTTCGTGCAGAGGTGGTCTATCGCCGGGAAGGATTTGAACACCTTCTCCCGTGCGGCGAGCTCCCGGTTCAGGCTCTCCTCCTCTTCGTAGACGTTCCCGTTGTAGAAGTTCACGAGCCAAACGTCGAGTCCGTAGGATTTCAGCAGCTCCACGTACCGCGGGGGCACGCGCCGCAGGACCCCCACGCTGTTCATCCCGAAGACCATCAGTTCCCGGATGCTCTGTTCGAACCGGGCGAGTGTCTGCGGATCGTTCGGGTCCGTCGCTTTCGGGTGGGGCGGGTTCAGGTCGATGCCCCGGATCGTTTCGGCCGGGGTCTGGGCTATGCCGCCCGGGTAGGGGAAGAGGAAGGAGCCTGGGCGCATCGCCGATTTCCTCAGCAGCCAGCCCGCGCCGTAGATCACCCCGCGCGGGTCGTGACCTGCGACCAGCAGCCTGTTCCCGGCCCGGTCGAACGCTATTTTGAAACCGTCGGCGCCCGTCGGCGGGAGTTTTCCCAGAAGGGCTGCGGCGGCGGGGTCGCTGCCGGTCAGGTGCGCTTCGGTGCCTATCACGATCGTGATTCCGCTTCCCTGTGCGGCGGGCAGTTCGATTCCCGTGCGCGAGGCGGCCTCCGTCCGGAGGATCTCCGCTCCCCGCGCCGCGATCGGGTCGTCCTGTGTGCAGACGACGGCCGCCCGCGAAAGGTCGATCGTCTCCGGAGCCGCCGCCCGGGCCGCCGCACTCCCGAGGAGGAGCGGCGCGCATGCCAGCAGGGCGCAGATCCGGATGGATATTCCGTTTTTCATGGCGTTATCTGATGTTAATGCGCCGGTAATAGGAGTTCGACATGGTGCTCACCTTGTATGGTCCCGCGTCGACGTTCAGTGCCGTGTACTTGAGCATCTCTTCGGAGATGCGGGTTTCGATCTTGTGCAGGGCGAAACTGAGCCACACGCAGCGCATGTGGGCATAGTCCTCGTTGTTGAGCGGCTGCAGGTAGATCGTTTCCACGGTTTTCTGCGCGTTGGGGAATACGATTTCGTAATAGGTGACCGAATCCGCGCGCACGGGCGTCATCACGTTCATGTTCTTGTCGAGCAGCTGGAAGTCCACGCCGGGGACGGCCAGCGAATCCTCCGTGGCGAAGTAGTTTTCGGGCGGAGCCGTCACTCCGATCGAGCGCAGGAAGTAGTGGCTGTTACGCACGTACAGCCTGGCCCGGACGTCGAAATCGCGCGGATTCTCCGACATGAATTTGATTTGCAGTTTGAGCGGAGTGGCGGCGTCCCGGTCGATGGAGTGCGTCGAGTTCTGCAACACCAGCGAACCGGTCGAGGAGGTGTTGTAGTTGTAGGCCACGTAGTAGTGCGTGTCGTAGCCGTCCGGATAGTTCTGGTCGTCCTTGTCGCAGGAGGCGAAGGCGAGGGCGGCTGCCAGCAGTAAAAATATGTTCTTTTTCATTTCTGAGTCGATGTGTTATTTCCAGTTCGGGTTCTGTACGATCACCTGTTTGCTCTGGGCGATGTCGTTGGTCGGAATGGGGTAGAGGTAGTCCCTCTCCGGATTGAAGAAACGACCGCTCTTCTGCTGGACGATGATCAGCTTGTCGGGCGAGAGGTTCTCGTCGAGCGTCTCCTCGGTTTTGGAGCCCCACTCTCCCTGGATGAACTTCGCTCCGTAGAGTTCCTGCGGCAGAACCTCCTCCGCCGTTTTCCAACGGATCAGGTCGTCGTACCGGAATCCTTCGAGGGCCAGTTCCACCGAGCGCTCCCGCCGGATCTCGGTCCGCATGTCGAGCTGGTGTTCGGTGACGAAGTCGTTGGTCAGCTTCACGCCGAATCCCACCCGGCCGCGCAGCTGGTTGACCGTCAGCTCCAGATCGTCGTCCGAAATGGAGCCGTCGTGTTCGAATTTGGCTTCCGCATAGATCAGCAGGACTTCGGCATAGCGGATGAGCGGGCAGTCCAGCGTCGAGGGCTGGTCCTGTTCGCCGGTTCTGATGACGAATTTATGGGTGCCGAAGCCCGTCTTGGACTGTTCGTAGGGCGTGAAGTTGTAGTTGTGGTAGAAGAGCTCCCCCCTGCGGGCCATCGTCTGCACGAGCCGCGGATCCCGGGCGTCCATGTAGTCGTTGTAGGTCACCTCGTTGGCGGGATTGTCCTGGTAGGGAAGCCCCTCGTCCGTGAGGTAGAGGTTGAGGAAGTTCCGCGTGACGCCGAAATTGGCGAAATATTGGTAGGCGTAGTTGTGCGTCACCAGCAGGTTGTCGGGGAAACCGTACACCTTCACGAAGATGTTTTCCGTGTTTCCGGCGCCCTCTCCCTCGTACACGAAGAGGTCCTTGTAGGGCGTGCTCCCTTTCTTGTACAGCGTGTGCTCTTTCGTTTCCATGATTTCCCACGCCGTTTCGTAGGCGATTTTCAGGTCCTCTTCCGGTGTTCCGTAGCCGTGGAACTTCGCCCGGGTCCCTTCGTACAGCGCCACCCGCGCCTTCAGTGCCTTGGCTGCGCTCCAGGTGACCCGTCCGTACTGTTTGGCATCGAGTTTCGAGGGTTTCGGGAGGTATTTCGCCGCCCACTCCAGATCCGCGTAGATTTTCCGGGTGATCTCGGCCCGCGGGGTGCGCGGCAGGTAGAGCACGGGATCGTCTATGTCTCCGGCCGTGCGGTCCATGTAGGGGACGTCCCCGTATTTGCAGACGAGCAGGTGGTAGTTGTAGGCCCGGAAGAAGCGGGCTTCCGCGACGAAACGGTTGATTTCGCCCGTGGCGCTCTCTTCGGCCGGGGCGTTTTCGATGATGCGATTGGCGGCGAAGATCGACTTGTAGGGGTTGGTCCAGTCGGCGCTGGTGGCCGGCACGATCCAGGTGCCGGAACTGATATCGTCGGGGACGGCGTTGCGGTAGAGGTCATCCGCGCGCGTGTCCCCGAATCGGTGGCCCAGCAGGCTGTAAAGCTGGTTGGCCGCGTTTTTGAAGTCGGATTCGCTTTTCCAGAACAGGGGTTCGCTCAGGGACGTTTCCGGAAAGACGTCGAGGTCGCATGCCGAAAACAGCGACAGGCATGCGCAGAGAACGGATATTTTATGAATGGTCTTTTTCATAATGGCCGGATCGGTTTAAAAGGTGAGGTTGAGTCCGAACGATACGGAACGGAAGAATGCATACCACTCCTGACTGCTGGCGATGGCCGGAGCCTCCGGATCGAACGATTTCCAGGTGTTCGTCCATTCGTAGAGGTTGTCGCCGGAGACGTAGACGTTGAGGTTCTCGATGAAGCTTTTCTTGATCGGAATGGTGTACCCGATCTGTATGTTTTTCAGCCGGATGTACGATCCGTCCTGGATCCAGCGGTCCGAGGGCTTGTAGTTGTAGGAGCCTCCCTTGTACACGGGCCGCGGGAAGAAGGCGTCGCGGTTGTCTGGCGTCCAGTAGTCGCGGTGGAAATCCACGGCCTGGTAGAGGGAGCCCGCGGTCGGGTTCAGGGTCTCCTCGTCCAGCAGGAATTTCCGTTTCCCGACTCCCTGGAGCATGACCGAGAAGCTGAACCGTTTCCACTCGAAGCCCAGGTTGAGCCCGAAGGTGTAGCGCGGGTCGGTGGTGCCCAGCACGACCAGGTCGCCGGGATTGGCGGGCGTACCGTCGCCGATGGTGATGTTGGGGTCGTCGTCCCGGTTGACGTAGATCACGTCGCCGGCGCCGGTGAGGCTCTTGCCCGGCTGGTAGTTGGCCACTTCGCTCGAGGGTTTCTCCTGGAAGAGCCCGTTGGTCCGGTAGCCCCAGATCGTGTTCATGGGGTAGCCCTGCAACAGCTGCACGATCCCTTCGCCCACGATGTTCTCCCCTTCGTACTTCACCAGCTTGTTCTGGCTGTCGGAGAGGTTGAACGACACGAAGTAGTTGAAGTCCTTTCCGATGCGGTCTCTCCACGTGATCTCGAACTCCCATCCCCAGGTCTTCAGTTCACCCACGTTGAGGTAGGGGACGTTCACTCCGATCAGCGAAGGGACCCACTTGGTCTGGGAGAGCATGTTCTTGTTACGTTTGACGTAGTAGTCGCCGGAGAACTGGAGCCGCTGGTTCAGCAGGGCGAGGTCCAGGCCGATGTTCTGTATCTCGATCGTCTCCCAGGTCTTCTGGAGGGAGGCGAGCGTAGCGACGTAGTTCGTGGACTCCATGCCTCCGCCGAAGATGGTGGTTCCGTCTTCCACCACCGGGATATAGTCGTAGTACCCGATTGCGGTGGCGTTGCCCAGCTGTCCCCATGACGCCCGCACTTTCAGCATGTCGATGGCCTTCACGTTCCGCAGGAACCGCTCCTTGCTGACGACCCAGCCCAGGGCCACCGAGGGGAAGAGTTTCCATCGGTTCTCCGGAGCCAGGCGCGAACTGCCGTCGTAGCGCAGGTTGGCTTCGAGCAGGTATTTTTCCCGGTAGTTGTAGTTGAAGCGGCCGAACACCGACTGCGTTTTGGACTCGCGGATCTCGTCGGCGGCTTTGGCCGAGGCCGCGTTGCCGAAGTTGAGCGAATAGATGCCGTCGGGCTGGTAGTCCTTGCTGGCGTTCATCCGGTTCAGTACGTAGTGTTCGTACTCCACGCCGGCCATCACCTGGAAGTTGTGGCGCTTGCGGATGGACCGGTCGTAGTCCAGCACGCCGCGGAACAGGTCCGTGTAGGTGTTGTCCCGCTGCTTGAGCACTCCGTTGGGGATCGTCTGCGACTGGCGGTGCAGGATGGTCCCCCGGCTGTACCAGTTGATCTGGTGGGTCTTCCGGTCGTGGAGCGCGGCCCGGTATTTCCGGGAGGCGCTGAAGGTTCCCTTGAGTCCGGGGAGCACGTTGCGCACGGTGAGCGCCAGCTGGCCCGAGAAGTCGTTGTTGACGGTGCTTCTCGTCCCGGCGTTCCGCATGATGTCGATCGGGTTGTCGGCGTCCTGCCCGGCGTAGATGTTCCCGTTGGGAATGGGGTCCTCGTCCTGCGGGAAATAGACGGTTGAGCGGGTGCGGCTGCGGTATATCTTGGCCATCACGCCCTTCGAGGTGAAGGCGTTCTCCTTCACTTCGGAGCGGTCGCCGGTCAGCTTCAGGTCGACGGTGAGGTACCGGTTCAGCCGGGAGGTCATGTTCAGACGCATGTTCGCCCGGTCGTTGCTGTCGGGTCCGTATTTGATGAAGCCGTCCCGCTTGTAGTAGCCCATCGACAGCGAGTAGCTCAGCTGCTTGGTTCCGCCCCGCAGCGAGAGGGAGTGGCGCTGCATGTTGCTGACCGACTTGAGGCCGATGTCCACCCAGTCCGTGTTGGCGTAATAGCCCAGCTTCGTGTCGCCGGCGATCAGCGCCTCGAGGTTGGGATTCTTGTAGTATTCCATCGACTGGTAGTCGATGATGCCCCCGTCGCTGGCGCGGGTCACGATCTCGTACTCTTCCCACGAATCGAGCCGTTTGGGCATACGCCCCTGCATCGTGATGCTGTAAGAGCCGTTGTAGGAGACCTTTACCTTGCCGGCCTTGGCCTGCTTGGTCGTCACCAGAACCACGCCGCCCGCCGCCTTGTATCCGTAGATCGAGGCGGAGGCCGCGTCCTTCAGCACGGAGATCGACTCGATGTCGTTCGGGTTGACCGTCTCCAGCGATCCTTCGATGCCGTCGATCAGCACGAGGGTCTCCACGTTGTTGGCTGAGGAGTATCCCCGGATCTGGAGCTGCATGCCCTCCTCGCCGGGCTGGCCGCTCTGCTGGGTCACCAGCAGGCCGGGCATTTCGCCCTGCAGGGCGGAGAGGACGCTGGTGCTGGGCTTGTTGGATATCTGGTCGCCCTTGATCTGGGCCACGGCGCCCGTGAGGTTGATCTTCTTCTGGGTGCCGTATCCCACCACGATCACCTCGTCCATCGCCGTGGTCTCCTCTTCGAGCCGGATGTCGAGATAGGTCTTTCCGCCGATCGGCAGGGCGCTCTTCTTATAGCCGAGGAAGGAGATTTCGAGGTTGCCGTTTTTGGGTGCGCTCAGGCTGAACATTCCTTTGGCATCGGTAATGGTGCCCTTGTTGGTCTCCTTGACGATCACGGTGGCGCCGGCGATCGGCGTCCCTTTCGTGTCCGTCACCTTTCCCCTGACAGTCGCGTTCTGCGACAGGGCGGACGCCGGAATGAGCGGCAGCCACAGGAAAAGCAGTAGTCGTCTGATGAATTTGCTCATAAAAAAGTGTGTTTTAGGTTATCGTTCGGTTTCGCGGGAGAGTGCGGCCGGTTCCCGGGTGATGATTTCGACGAAACGGTTCCTGATCCGTTCGCGCTGCAGGCTGTCGGCCGCGAGATAGAAGTGGGGGCCTCCGGCTTCGGGGGTGAAGGTGGTGATCGACTTCCCGTCGACATGCACGCGGCCCGGGCCGACGACCTCGAAATAGCCGCTGTCGGGTTCGATCGCGTAGAGCACCGAGGTCAGATCCCAGGTGGGACGGCTGTACGGCATCTTCTTGTAGACCTTGTAGGCCTCCACCACGGGGTGTTTGTCCGTGAACCCGAAGTCGTTCAGGATCGACTCGACCGGGTAGAGGATCTTCTCGCCCACGTCGAAGGGGCTCGTGGTGATCGGCGTCGGCCAGCTGTCGTACACGTGTTGCGCCGCCGGGATGTCGAACACGACGTTATGTTCCTGAATGGGGTTCTCCTGCCGGAAGTCGCCCGCCATCATGTGCAGGTGTTTCACTTTTCTGCGGATGAGCTCCATGCCGTCCAGTTCGGAGCTGGCGTCCGCCTTCGAGTCCATCAGCCGGGCGAGGTTGGTCGAGAATCCCGTGGCTATGATGACCACCGAGCTGTCCTGCTGCGCCGCGAGCAGTCGCCGCAGCAGATCGACGCTCTCGGGCAGGGAGTCGTAGTTTCCGATGCTCCGTTTGTAGGAGGGGTCCGCCGCGGTCTGCAGGGCATAGCTGTTGGGCCGGTCGTACTGTTCCACGCCGGTGAGCCGTCCGACCGGAATGTCGGGGTATCCGTAGAAGTTGTTCAGAATGTCGATGTATTCCACGCTGGCGGGTTCCACCTTGTTCGAGGTGATTCCGATCAGGTCGATGATCCCCGCATCGGCGTATTTGTAGAGCATATCGATGGCCAGTGCGTCGTCGATGTCGTTGCCCATGTCGTTGTCGAAGATCACCTTGACGGGCTCCCTGCCGGCCTTTTCGGGCTGCGCGGCGCACGAGGCGAGCCCCGCGAGACAAATAAATAGATTAAAATAAAAAATAAAGGAACAGGATAAAGTCTTTTTCATGTCATTCGTATGGTTATGTTTTGGGTTGATTTCGTATCGTTCGGGCGGGAGCCGGGCTACTGTTCGAGCCACCGGAGGTTGAACCGGTAGTGGTTCTTGCTGGAGAGCAGGTGGATGATTCCGTCCGGGGTCTGCGTGGCGGCCAGGTAACCCTTGGGTTCGGCGTGCAGGGAGTCCATGATGAAGTGTCCCGTCCATGCCCCGCCGTCCATGAAACGGTGTTTGCCGTCGGTGATGAATTTTTTCGGGCTCCAGCTCTTTCCCTCGTCGTAGGAAAGGGAGGCGTACATGCCCCGGGGCTGCGAATCGTCTTTCGTCCCGGGGTCGAAGCTGACCAGCAGGATGGGCCCTTCGTCGAGCCGCATGAGCACGAGCCGCTGCCCGCCGCGTATGGGCGGGAAGACCGAGGCGGAGTAGGTCCAAGTCTCCCCGCCGTCCTTCGAGACCGATACGGGCATCCGCGGCACTCCGTTCTTGTCGGGGATGTTGCCGGTGCGGCCGAGTGCGAACAAGTCGCCGTTCCTGAGTTCCACTACGCCGGCGTGGATGCCCGCGATGGAGCGGCCGGTTTTCCCCGCGGCGAAGTCGCCATTGCCCGCTTCTCCCCGGGTCCTCCAGGTCTCCCCTCCGTCGTCGCTCGTGTGGACGATGCTGCCGCCCTCCATGGAGGGCATCGCGTCGCACACCTGCACGAGCGTGCCGTCGGCCCGGCAGAACGTGCCGGCGATGACCTGGTGTCCCGGACAGTGTTCCGGCAGCACCAGTTTGCCTTTGGTCCAGGTGGCGCCGTTGTCGTGGCTTTTGCGCATCACCACCGCGAGGTTGCGCCACCAGCCGGCCGCCTCCACCCCGTTCATGTGGATCAGGGTCCCGTTCCGTTTGTCGTGGAAGAGCGCCGCGCCGGTCATATTGCGGTCGGGCACCTTGTAGAACTCCTTCGGCCGCTGCCACTCGTTCGTCCCGGCCTCCATGCGCGAACTGAGCACCGTCATCTCCCGTCCGAATTCGCTGTCCGTGCTGAACCATATCGCCAGCAGGTCCCCGTTCGGACACCACGTGACGGCCGGCTGGTGGTTGTGCCGGTAGAAGGGCACTCCGCTGCCGCACTCCGGAGCCTTGACGAACTCCACGGGCTCCATGAATACGGCCGTGTCCGCCTTGTGCCACACGTGCGTTTGCTGCGACACGCTCCTGTCCGCCGGTGTCTCCCGGTGGAGGGGGGTGCTTTTCGGATAGTCGGCCTGCACGACCCGGAATCCGGTCAGGTAGTGCTTGTCCCCGGGCAGCATGGCCGAACGGTTGGCCGAACGGAGATACTCCACGGGAGTGCTGTGGCTGCCTCCGCGGGTCACCCGGAACTCCCCGTCGGCATATCCCACCGGATCGGTCCGGGTGCCGGGCAGGTAGGGTCCGTACCAGTCGAGGCACCACTCCTCCACGTTGCCGTGCATGTCGTACAGTCCGAGGGGATGGGCGCGTCCCCCGCGCATGCTGTGCAGGTCGACCGGCTCGAACGAATAGGTCTCGTGGTGTGTGGCGAAGTTGTTTTTCTTCATGTTGTCGGGGAACACGCCGCCCCAGCCGTATTTGTAATAATTCCCGGCGCGGGCCGCGTACTCCCACTCGGCTTCCGTGGGCAGGCGGTAGGTTTTTCCCTCCTTCTCCGAGAGCCAGGCGCAGTAGGCCGTCGCGTCGTACCACGACACGAACACCACCGCCTCGTCGTCTTCCTTCGAAAAACCGTATTTGCCTCTCAGCCGTTTATGGCCCGGGTCGAATTGTTCGTATTGCAGGTTGGTCACCTCCGTGACCCCCATCCGGAACGGACGGGTGATCTCGACGCGGTGGATCGGAGCCTCGTCGTAGTCGTGTCCCAGGCCGTTGGAGCCCATGTAGAAGAATCCGGCCGGAATCTCCACGGTTTCCGGCACGACGTTCGTGTCTTGCGCGACTGCGGCCGGGGCCAGGAGGACTCCCAGAGCGATGTATTGCAGCGTTTTCATGAGGTTCGGGTTTCGGTAGCGGTTTGGGGGTTCGGTTTTTCCGGATCGCGTTTCTGTCGGAAAATGAGTTGGTTATATCGTTTTAGCAATCAAAGGCGTTCGTTTCCCGGCCGGTGGATGCCGCCGGAAGTCGTGCCGGATCCGTTTTCAGGGAGGGGTTGCCCCGGAGAGGGACGGCGGAGGAACGGTCCGGGTCCGGGGCGGATCGTTTCCCGTGACGGCTGCGGATTCCGTGCGGACTGTGCTGCTTCCGACAGGGACCGGGCCGTGTGCCGGCTCTGTCCCGGGATTGCGCAAACCATTGTGCCCGATGTCGTTCCGGACGGGAAAATATCCGCTCCGGAACCGGCCGGCTCCGGCCCCTGCCGGAAAATTTTTCCCGGCGGCATCCTCTCCCTTATATAATAGGTGACGAAGCATCTTAAAAAAGGTTCATTCGCACAATCGTTTGCGCTAAAAATATAAAAAATTTTTTATTTCGCAAAAAAATGCTTTACATTTGTTCGTCCGAGGAGAGGAATCCGGGCGGCCGCCGGCGGAGTCCGCCCGGATGAAAACCGCCCTCGGAGGCCTGTGAAAAGGGGGTCTCTCCCGGAGACAGGAAGGCAGTTCCCCTCTTTTGTGAGGCCGGTTCGCCGGCCGGACCCCGCCGGCGGCCGTGACGGGGGAAGGGCAGGAATCCGACCGGAAGAAACCGAATGAACCCGATAAACATTTCGACCCATGACGACAGCGGAAAAAATCGTACTGCATGAAAAATTCTGGAAGGGCGAGGGTCCCAGCCTGCTCTTCATTCCCCCAAACGACGGCCTTCTTTACGACATGACCGATTACGTGAACCGGTTCCACGATCCCCGGCTGATGTGGGAGGGGGAGACAGCCCGTTCCCGCAGCGCGGTCGGCTGGCCGACGGACGGTATTCCCTCGATCCGGCCCAATCTGGGCGTGATCGTCGTGCCGGCCCTGGGCGGCCAGGACTTCGAGGTGACGGCGGAGAGCATGCCCTGGCCGGGCCGCCCGATGCCGTTCGACGAGATCCGGGCGATCCGGGACCGGAACATCGCCGACTCCCCGGTGTACGCCCTGCTGGAGGGATTCTACCGGAACAACGACCTGAATCCCGATCCGGAGATACGGGCCTACATGGCCGACAACCAGGGCGTTTTCGATGTGGCCCACCTGCTCTGCGGCGACGACATCTTCTATGCGCTGATGGATCCGGACCGGGCCGCGGAGGTGAAGGAGATCATGGAGGTCGCGCTCGACCTTTTCCTGCGGGCGTCCCGGGCCATGAAGGAGTTCAACCACGAGGAGCCCGGCAGCATGATCCACGGACACGGCACGCCGCAGGGGCTCTATTTTCCGGATGCGGGCATCCGCATCTCCGAAGATACGGCCACGCTTCTCTCGCCGGAGATGATCGACGAGGTGATCCTGCCCTATGTCGAGCGCTCCGTCGAGCCGTTCGGCGGTGCGTTTCTCCACTACTGCGGCCTGCATCCCACCCTTTTCGACCAGCTGACCGGACTCTCCTGTATCCGGGCGGTCGATCTGGGCAATCCCGAGAAATACGATCTGGAATATCTGCTGGAGCGGTGTGCCCGGACCGGCACCGTGCTCTACTGCCGCATCCCGGGCCTGGAGGGCGAACACTGGCGCGACTACGTCACGCGGGTGGGACGCCTCGTGGCCCGGACGGGCGCCCGGGTGGTGATGCGTCCCCTGGTCGTCCCCGGAACCCGTGAGGAGTGCGAGGAGATGCTCGGCATCTGGCACGAGCTGACCGCCGTCTGACCGGACCGTCCGGCGGACCCGGCCGCCGGGCCGTGGGGGATGCCGCATCCGGAAATCCGATTCCGAATTATTTTGTAAATTGGCACGATAGTCGTTTCTTTGCGGGGATGAAACGATCGGTTGTTTTCATACGGATACTCGCCTGCCTGTGCGCTCTGCTGCCGGCGCTGACGGCCGGAGCCCAGCGCTATCCGGTGCGGGGCCGGGTGATCGACAGCCGGACCCGCCAGGGGGTGCCCTATGCCGCCGTCGTCATCGCCGGACAGGAACAGCGGGGCGTTTCGACCGATACGGCGGGACACTTCACCCTCCCGGGCGTCGCACCCGGTATCTGCCGCTTTTCGGTCTCTTCGCTGGGCTACAAGAGCCTTCTTTCGCCCGAATATATCGTTTCGGCCAACACGCCTTTCGTCGAGATCGAGCTGGAGCCCGACGTCATGCAGGTCGAAGCCGTTTCCGTGCGGCCGTCTCCCTTCCGCCGGGTGGCCGAAAGTCCCGTGAGCATGAAGATCATCGGCCTCGGGGAGATCGAGAAGAGCCCCGGTTCGAACCGGGACGTTTCGCGGATCGTACGCTCCTATCCCGGCGTCTCCTTTTCGCCGGTCGGTTACCGTAACGACCTGATCGTCCGCGGGGGCGGTCCCTCCGAGAACCGCTTCTTCATGGACGGGATCGAGATTCCCAATATCAACCACTTCGCCACGCAGGGAGCCTCGGGCGGTCCGGTCAGCATCGTCAATGCCGATCTGATCCGCGAGATCAGTTTCTACACGGGCGCGTTTCCGGCCGACAGGGCCGGGGCGCTGAGCTCCGTGCTCGATTTCCGGCTGCGGGACGGCGATCCCGACCGGCAGACCTTCAAGGCGACCCTCGGGGCTTCCGAGGCGGGCGTCAGCGGCAGCGGCCACATCGGGGAGAAGACCACCTATCTCTTCTCCCTGCGGCAATCCTATCTCCAGCTGCTGTTCCGGATGCTCGGGCTTCCCTTTCTTCCGAACTACATCGACGGGCAGGTCAAGTTCCGGATCCGTCTTTCGGACCGTGACGAACTGCTCCTGCTCGGGCTGGCGGGGATCGACGACATGCGTCTGAATACGGACGAGAAGGGCGAAGATGCCGAATACCTGCTCAGCTACCTCCCGCGGCTGAAACAGGAGACCTTCACGGTGGGAGCCTCTTACCGCCGTTTTTCCGGGCGCCACACCCTGACGGTCACCCTGAGCCACAACTATCTGAACAACCGTAACGTCAAGTACCGGAACAACGACGAATCCTCCGAGGATTATCTGACGCTCCGTTCGAGGGCCGTCGAGCAGAAATCGACCCTGCGGGCCGAGAACCGCTCCTACTTCGGCCGCTGGACCCTGCGCGAAGGGGCGGAGGTGAACTACCTGCACTATGCCGACCGCACCCTGCGGCGCCTTTACACACAGCAGGCCGGTGTGGCGGATTACCGCACCCGGCTGGGGATCGTCGGGTGGGGCGCCTTCGCGGGAGCCGACTACCGTTCGGCCGATGACCGGCTCTCCGTTTCGGGCGGCCTGCGTTTCGACGGGTGCGACTGGTCGGGCCGCACGGCCCGTCTCTGGGAGCGGCTCTCCCCCCGCCTGTCGTTCTCCTATGCCCTGGGCGGCGGATGGTCCGTGGGAGCCAGCACGGGGCTTTACTATCAGCTGCCGCCGCTCACGGCGTTGGGATTCCGGGACGGAGCGGGCGTCCTGGTCAACCGGGATCTCGGTTACATGCGCGTGGCCGGAAGCGCCGCGGGCTTCGACTGGCGGCTGCGCGACCGGCTGGTCGTTTCCGTCGAAGGATTCTACAAATATTATACGGACATCCCTCTCTCCGTGACGGACGGGATACCCCTCACCTGCAAGGGCAACGACTACGGCACGGTGGGCGACGAGCCGCTCGTCTCCTCGGCCGAGGGGCGCGCCTACGGCGTGGAGGCGATGGTCCGCTGGCGAATCCCCGGGAAGATCAGTCTGGTGGGTTCGGCGACCCTCTACCGGAGCGAGTTCCGCCGCGACCGCCGGGCGGAGTACATTCCCTCGGCGTGGGACAGCCGTTTCGTCGTCAACCTGAGCGGTACCTACGACCTGCCCCGTGCATGGAGCGTGGGGGCCAAACTGAGTGCTGTGGGCCGGGCACCCTACACGCCCTACGACGTCGAAAAATCGTCGCTGAAAGAGGCCTGGGACGCTTCGGGGCGCCCGTACTACGACTACTCGCAGTACAACCGCGGCCGGCTCGACGCTTTCGCCCAACTGGACGTGCGGGTGGACAAGACCTTCTATTTCCGTCGCTGTATGCTGGGTGTCTACCTCGACCTGCAGAACGTCACGGGCAGCAAGCTCCGCCAGCCGGATGTGCTGATGAGTACGGGCGTCGTGGAGAATCCCTCCGCTCCGGTTTCGGAGCAGCGCTACCGGATGAAGTATATCGGGCAGGTCAGCGGCTCGCTGGTGCCGGCCGTCGGCCTCACCGTGGAGTTCTGACGTCCTGCCGCCGGATTCCGGGACGTGCGGCAGGCTTGTCCCGTTCCTGACAGGAGCGCCCCGGTGCGGCTTCTTCGCTTCGGATGCGGTTCGGGTGAGGGTATTTCCAAACAAAACATTACCTTTGTACGGGCGATGGTTCGCAGGCCGCCTCCGTGGGAGGACGGCCCGATGAAAAGGGAACGCCGTGAAAGTCGGCGACAGTTTCCGCTGCTGTGAGTTCCTGCCTGCACAGGGCACCGTTCGTCCCGGCATTCTTTGCCACTGATCGAGATCGGGAAGGCGCCGGGACGGGAACGAGTCAGAAGACCTGCCATGCGTCCTTGTTTCGGTTTGTGCCTCGGAAGAAAGGCGGAATGAATCGGGCTCGCGGTCGAATCCTCTCCTTGTGTCTTCGCTTCCGGACGAAATGAGCGTGGAGATATGGGAAAATTGCATCCGGTCATGTTTGCGGGTACGGGCAGCGATGTCGGTGGGGGCGTGCTTGCCGCCGCCTTCTGCCGTATATTCCGGCCGGCCGCTCACGTGCGGGCCCATGCCGATGTGGAAAAACCGTATGGAATATCGACTTCGAACGAATAAATTTCCGGCAAATGAAAAAGATACTTTTTTGTCTGTTGCTCGTTGCGGTCTCGCTGGCTTCCTGCCGTCCGGGCCGGACTTCCGGCGTGCGGGAGGGCGGGACGGCCGACAGCGTGCGGTATGCCCGGGGATTCAGGATCGAACCCCGCGACGGATATACCTGTGTCGAGATCGCTAATCCGTGGGATACGGGAAAGGTGCTCCACCGCTACGTGCTGGTGCCTTCGGACCGTCCTCTGCCCGCCTCCCTGCCCGCGGGGACGCTGATCCGCACCCCTCTGCGGCGCGTGGTGGTCTATACTTCGGTGCATTGCAGCCTGATGGACGTGCTGGGCGTGCATGAAGAGGTGGCGGGCGTGTGCGGCTCGCGCTACATGGATGTCGGCTTCGTGAAGGAGGGGCTGGCCGGGGGCCGGATCGCCGACCTCGGGGAGTCGGTCCAGCCCGACATGGAGAAGATGATCGAGATCGCGCCCGATGCCGTCTTCACCTCGCCCATCGACGACCAGGCGGGGTATGGGCGGCTGGAGAAGATCGGCGTGCCCATCGTCGAGTGCGTGGACTACATGGAGACCCATCCGCTGGGGCGGTCCGAGTGGGTGAAACTGTTCGGGCTCCTGTTCGGGCGGGAGGCGGAGGCCGACTCCCTGTTCCGGAGCACGGCGGAGGCCTACGACCGGACGAAGCGGCTCGCCGACAGCGTGAAGACCCGGCCGACCCTGCTGGCCGAGTACCGGATGGGACCTGCATGGTACGTGCCGGGCGGGCGGAGCTACATGGCGGCGATCTACCGCGACGCCGGGGCCGACTATCTCTGGGACGATACGTCCGACACGGGCTCCGTGCCCCTCTCCTTCGAGCACGTGCTCGAACGGGCCGCCGGGGCCGACGTCTGGGTGATGAAGTACAACCGGTCGGAGGATATGACCTATGCCGATCTGAAGGCCGACTACGCGGGCTATGCGCTTTTCGACGCTTTCCGGAACAAGTCGGTTTTCGCCTGCAACACGGGCCGCACCACCTATTACGAGGACCTGACGGTCCATCCGGACTATATTCTGAAAGACCTGGTGTGGGTGCTGCATCCGGAACTGCTGCCGGACTACACGCCCCGTTATTTTGCCCGGATGCGGGACTGAGGCATGGGAGCGAACCGTTCATCCGCACTGTTTTTCGCCGGTCTGGGCGCCGGCATCGTGCTCCTGTTTCTGGCCAACCTCTTCTGGGGGTCGGTCGGAATCCCCGCCGAGGGGGTCGTCCGCGCGCTGCTGGGCGGCTCGTCCGGCCGCGAGACGTGGGACTACATCGTCCTGCAGTCCCGGCTGCCGCAGGCGGTCACGGCCGTGCTGGCCGGGGCGGCCCTGGCCGTGTCGGGTCTGATGCTTCAGACGGTCTTCAACAATCCGTTGGCCGGACCCTCGATCCTCGGCATCAACGCCGGGGCGAGCCTGGGCGTGGCCGTGGTCCTGCTGCTGACGGGGGGGACTCTCGGAGGCTCCTTCTCCGGGACGCCGCTGGGCGGTTACCTGGCCGTGGTGGCGGGCGCCTTCGCCGGGGCTTCGCTGGTACTGGCCGTCATCATCTTCTTCTCGACGCTGGTGCGCAGCAACGTCATGCTGCTCATCATCGGGCTGATGGTGGGGTATATCACCTCCTCGCTGATCTCCCTGCTCAACTTTTTCGCTTCGGCCGAGGGCGTGTTTTCCTACACGATGTGGGGCATGGGCGACTTCTCGGGGGTCTCCCCGGAACAGATGCCCTATTTCGGGGGCCCGGTTGCGGCGGGGCTGGCCGTCTCCCTGCTGCTGGTCAAGCCGATGAACGCCCTGCTGCTCGGGGAGCGCTATGCGGAGAACCTCGGCGTCCGCGTGCGCCGGGTGCGTATCTGGATGCTGGCGGCGACGGGCCTCATGACCGCCGTGACCACGGCTTTCTGCGGTCCGGTCTCCTTCATCGGACTGGCCGTGCCGCACATGGCCCGGCTGCTGCTCGGATCGTCCAACCACACGATCCTTCTGCCGGTCACCCTGCTGCTCGGGGCCGCCGTGGCCCTCTTCTGCAACCTGTGCTGCACGCTGCCCGGCGGGTCGTCGGTCCTGCCGCTGAACGTGATTACCCCCGTGCTCGGCGTGCCCGTCATCCTCTATGTGATCGTCAACCAGAAGCGAATCCAATATTTCAACTGATATGGAACAGTGTGTTTTCTCGGCGGAAGGGCTTGCCATCGGATACGACCGGGGTACGAAGCGGGAGAGAAGGCTCTATGACGGCCTCCGTTTCGGCCTGCGGCGCGGGACGCTGACCTGCCTCATCGGGCCGAACGGGGCGGGGAAATCGACGCTGCTCCGCACGCTGACCGGTTCGCAGCCCGCCCTTTCGGGGACGCTGCAGCTGGAGGGCCGTCCCCTGTCCGCCTATTCCCGTGCGGAGCTTTCGCGGACGATCGGGCTGGTGCTGACCGACAGGACCCATGCCGGGGGGCTGCGGGTGCGGGAGGTGATCGCTCTGGGCCGTTACCCCCATTCGGGATTCTTCGGGAGGCTTTCGGCCGGAGACCGCCGGGCCGTGGACGAGGCCCTCGTGCAGGCCGGCGTCGCACACAAGGCGGAGAGCTACATGGCCGAGCTTTCGGACGGAGAACGCCAGAAGGTGATGATCGCCAAGGCGCTGGCGCAGGAGTGTCCCGTGGTGGTGCTGGACGAGCCGACCGCCTTTCTGGACGTGGCCAGCCGGATCGAGGTCATGCACCTGCTGCACGATCTGGCGCGGAGCGGCCGGACGATCCTGCTCTCGACCCACGACATCGACCAGGCCCTCCTGCTGGCCGACCGTCTGTGGCTGCTCTCCCCTTCGGCCGGCATGGCGTGCGGAACCACGGAGGACATCGTCCTGCGCGGCGAGGTGGGTCGTTTTTTCGACGGCGGCGACATCGCGTTCGATACGGTTCGCGGAAAATTCCTGCTCCATGTCCGGCCGTGCGGCGAGATTCGCCTCGAAGCCGAGGGGGCGTTGCGCTACTGGACGGAGAACCTGTTGTCCCGCAACGGATTCGGTGTTTCCCGGGACTCCTCCGTCCGTTGCCGCATCCGGGCGCTCTCTCCCTCCGAACTGGAACTGTCGGATACAGCGACCGGCCATGTGCGGCGCTTCGCCTCGTTCGAGGAATTGGAGCGTTGTCTGCGGGAGCTCTCCGGTCCGCAGGGATAGGGGCTGCGCCTCCTATTCCGGCGCCTGCAGGTCGGCGAAACAGTAGGTGTACACCTTCTCCGTGCCGTCCTCGAGCCGGACGGGATAGCTCGCCCGCATCGGTTTCCCGAGCCGGTAGGCCACGGGGGTGCGGAACATGCCTCCGGCGTAGCAGAACGTGTGGTACTCCCCGTTTTCCCCGCAGACGTCCGCTTCCGGAGGCAGGTCGCGGACGAATCCCGCGTCGATGTGCCGCCCCAGGAACCGTTCGTCCAGTATCTCCGCCGTGGTCGTCACGACGATCGTGCGCAGTCCCGAGGCGAGGAACTCCTCCATGATCTCCCCGGTGCTCCTGTCCCACAGGGGCTCCACCACTTCGATGCCGTAGGGGGCGAGCTGCCGCTCCCGGTAGGTGCGGACGTCGTGCAGGAAGATGTCGCCGAAGATGAAGTGCCGGACCCCCTCCCCGACGAAATGCCGCACGGCTTCCGACATGGCCGACTCGTAGTCTTCCATATTGCCTTTCGGGGTCAGGCCGACCACGTGTAGCGGCAGCCCGATGCTCTCCGCCTGCCGCCGGAGCAGGGCGAGCGGAATGCCGTGCATGGACGAACGGTGCGTGTCGCGGTTGACGGTCGTCAGCAGCGAGACCACCTCGAACTCCCCTTCCTGCAGCACCTTGTACAATGCCAGTGCGGAGTCCTTTCCCCCGCTCCAGTTGAATACGGCTTTTTTCCGCGTTACGCTCTGTTCCATGTGATCTCTTCGGGTTTGCGGTCGGAGAACACTCCGCTGACCAGGGTGAAATATTCGGGCAGGAGGCCGTCGCGGCTCCATTTCAGTTCGATATGCAGCAGCTCCGAAGCCGTGCGGCCGATGTCGAATCCGAACGCCTCGAGCGACGGGCGGATCAGACCGGGATGCCGGCACGGCAGCCCCTCGCGGCGGGTGCATCCCTCCGTCGGGCACAGATGGCAGGTTCCGGCGAAGAAAGCCCGGCTGCCCGGATCGTTCCGTTCCCATTCCAGCAGCAGGGGATCGAGCCTCGCCCGTTCCCGGCCGAGCATTTCGCGCCCGATCTCCCGGCAGCGGCCGGCCTCCCGGCAGCGGCGCAGGGCAGGGTCCGGCAGGATTCTCGTGCCCACGAGCAGCACGGTGCGGTGACCCGACAGGCAGGCGTCCGCTCCGGGTCCGAACGGCGGACAGGCCCAGCAGGCCCCGTAACGGTCGCACTTCCGGCAGTAGGCGATGAACCGTTCGGTGTCGCGGTACCGGGCGATATACTCCTCCGCCGGTATGACGGCGGTCGTGTCCGAACTTTCGTACAGGGGGATCATCGGTTTCTGATTATGACGGTCCGAAAATATGGCTTATTTTTGTGAAAAACAATCGTTGCGATGGAAAACAGGGGATACGTCCATATCTATACGGGCGACGGAAAGGGGAAGACCACGGCCGCTTTCGGGCTGGCCGTGCGAGCGCTCTGCGCCGGGAAAGACGTCTATATCGGCCAGTTCGTCAAGAGCATGAAGTACGGCGAGACGCGTATCGAAGAGCTTTTCGGCCGTGCCGGGAAAGGGTACGGCCGCGTGCGGATCGAACAACTGGGCCGCGGATGTTTCCTCGGCCGCCATCCCGATCCGGCCGACGTGCAGTCGGCCCGGGAAGGGTTGGCCCGATGCGCGGAGGCGGCTTCCGGAGGCCGTTACGGCGTGGTGGTCCTCGACGAACTGAACATCGCCCTGCACTACGGCCTGCTGGCCGTGGACGAAGTGTCGGAACTGCTCGACCGGCGGGCTCCGGCCACGGAGATCGTCATCACCGGGCGCTACGCCCCGCAGGCGCTCATCGACCGGGCCGACCTGGTGACCGAGATGCGCGAGGTGCGGCACTATTACTCGGCCGGCGTCCTGTCGCGCGAGGGAATCGACCGGTAACGCTCCCTACGCTCCGGCGACGAGGCAGCCTACCACCGTTCCGGCGGCCAGCACGAAGCCGATGAGGGTCTCGTAGGGAATCAGCCGCAGCCGTTCCTTCATCTTCATCTCCACGGAACCGCCCGTGGCGTGGAAAAACGAACCGTGGGGCAGGTGGTCGAGCACCGTGGCGCCCGAGTTGACCATGGCCGCGCCCCAGACGGCACTGACGCCGGCCGCCAGAATCGTCTGTGCGAACGACGACGAGGCGATGGTGGCTCCCGCCGTGGTGGAGGCGGTGGCCGCCGACATGAGCGTCCCCGCGAGGGGAGCGATCAGCACGCCGTTCACGTCCCAGTGGGCGAGCAGGTCGATCACCACATCCTTGATGGAGGAGGCCTTGATGATTCCGGCGATCGTGCCCGTACCCACGAGCAGTACGGCCACGACCGACATCTTGTCCAGCCCGTAGCGGATACCCGGGCCCAGGTCGCGCCATTTGCGCATGGCGACGATTCCTGCCACGCCCCCCGCCGGCAGGGCGATCATCGGGTCGATCACCACGCCGCACAGGGGGCGCAGCGAAAGCAGCACGATCGTGACCACCGGGGCCGTGATGCTGGCCCAGAACGGAGGCAGATCCTTCTCTTCCGGTTCGGCGCCTCCGGCCCCGACGAGCTCCCCGTTCGAGGGCACGAGGCGGCTCACGACGTAGACCGTGACCAGCAGCCCCACGAGCGCGGGCAGGACGTTCACCGTCATGACCGACCAGAGGGGGGCGTCGAAATTCTCGGCGGCGATGATCGTGTTGGGGTTGGGCGACATGATGTTGCCGCACTTTCCGCCGCCGACCATCACCAGCAGCAGTTTCAGTTTGGGGATCGAGAGTCTCCGGCCGATGCTCAGCGCGATCGGGGCCACGGTGATGACCGCCACGTCGATGAAGACCCCGATCCCGGTCAGCAGCATGGTGGAGAGGGCCAGCGCGAGATAGACGTGCCGCTCCCCGAGTTTCCGGATGATGGTGTGGGAGATGGACGACGCGGCCCCGGTCGTGACCAGCACGCCCGAGAGCACGCCTGCCGCCAGAATCCGGACGATGGCCGGGACGATCTCCTGCGTGCCGGTGACCATGTGGCCCACCGTCTCCACCAGCGAGAACCCGCCGGCCAGCCCGCCGACGAGGGCTCCGATCATCAGACTGTAAACGGGGGACACTTTCCTGACGATCAGCAGGATCGACAGCAACAACCCTATCAGGGCACCCAATGCGCTCATGGTTCTATCGGTTTATGAGATGAATCGTTCGTATCAGCTGTTCGACGGTGCGCCGCACGTTGCTCCGGGCATACCCGTTCTCCATGGCCCGCTCCAGCGTGGCCGGTCCGGGCAGGATCGGGAAGACGGCGGCGAATCCCTGCCTGTTCAGCTCCCCGACGCTCTCCACGGCTCCGCCTACGGCCACCACCGGAATGCGCTGTTTCCGGGCCGCGTCGAGCACCCCGCGCGGAGCCTTGCCCATGGCCGTCTGTCCGTCGAGCTTTCCCTCTCCGGTGACGATGAGGTCGGCGCCCCGGATCAGTTCGTCGAATCCGATGGCCTCCAGCACCATGTCGATGCCCGAGGCGAGCGTGGCGCCCAGAAAGGCGACCAGCCCTCCGCCGAGACCCCCGGCCGCTCCCGATCCGGCCTGCCGTTCCACGTCCGTGCCGGTGTGGGTGCGGATCACCTTTGCGAAACTTTTCAGTCCTTCGTCCAACTCCCGCACCATGGCTGCGTCCGCCCCTTTCTGGGGAGCGAAGACGCAGGCCGCTCCCGTGGGGCCGGAGAAGGGATTGGTCACGTCGCAGGCCACGACGAATTCGCAGCCGGCCAGCTCCGGCAGGGCTCCCGTATCGTCCACCGCGGCGATGCGGGAGAGTATCTCCCCGCCGTGGCCCAGCTCCTTGCCGGCAGCATCCAGAAACCGGTAACCCAGCGCCTGGAGCATGCCCGTGCCCGCATCGTTGGTCGCGCTGCCCCCGATGCCGACCAGAAACCGGCGGCATCCCCGGCTCAGGGCGTCGCGGATCAGTTCGCCCGTGCCGTAGGTGGTGGTTTTCATCGGATTGCGGAGTTCCGGCTCCACCAGCGGCAGTCCGCTGGCCGAAGCCATCTCGATTACGGCGGTTCCGCCTCCCTCAACCAGCCCGTAAGCGGCTTTCACGGGACGCATCAGCGGATCGTGGACCGTCGCTTCCACGATCTTTCCGCCCAGGGTGCGGGTCAGGGCTTCCGTCGTGCCCTCTCCGCCGTCGGCGATGTAGATTTTTACGGTTTCGCAGCCGGGACAGACGCTGTGCACGCCCTCCTCGACGCTTCGCGCTACCTCTTCCGAGGTCAGCGATCCCTTGAAGGAATCGGCCGCGATGACGACTTTTCTGATTTCCATACGGGTTCTGACAGGTTCGTTTCAGGTGGGGATTGCAAAATTATCCGGGCAATCGGCGATAAAATTATCCATTTTTTGACGGAATCGCAAGAGCCGGCCGGCAGCCGGTCCGGAAAATCCGCTTGTACCCGCTCCGGATTCGGATTCCGGCTTTTCCCGCGGCCGTATCGGATTCCCGCACGGGCCGGTTTCCGTGACTTTTCACCGCTTCATGACGACTGCATGCAGATCGTGTTCGAATGTCCGGTACATCTCCTCCGGTATGGGTCCTCCCGTCGTCAATACGATCAGCGGGTGGGGGCGGTGTCCCTCCCGGTAAGGCGGATGCGTGTGAGGGAAGGGATTCCGGGTGAGTCCGCATTTCTCGTAGAAGCGCAGACGTGCCCGGGAGATTTCGTCCGTGAGAGGGTCTATTTCCAGCAGCACGGTCTTGCCGGCGGATCGAATGAACGACCGCAGGATTTCGCTGCCGAGTCCTCTGCCTCTTTTGTCCGTGTCGATGGCGAAATGTTCGATATAGACATACGTGTCGAACTCCCAGTAAGAGATGAATCCCGAGAACGAATCTTCGTCGGCGAATCCTGCCAGTCGGTAGTTCGTGCTGCCGAACGCCGCTTCCTGCTGCATTCTCGTCCTTTGTTCGAAAAGAGGGAAACTGACGGCGTAGAGTTTTTCGAATGGAGCGAAAAGGGGATGCTCCGTGTTGTCGATTTCCGTTCGTGTCATATTTTTTCGATTGTTTTGCATGGCTGTCGTTTGTCTGTAATAGTAATACCTTCCGTGAGGGAAAGGGTACGGTCGCCTTTTTTTGCCGTCCTGCGGGGGACTTGTGTCTCCGGATGAGGGCGGTTTCCGGTGGGGCGACTGTCCGTTGCGGGGCCCTTTTCAGCAGGGGCCGGAGCGGGACCGGCTTATTCGGGCAGCAACTCCTCGGCCGGGTCCCAGAACGCCTCCTTCCAGCGGCGGACCCGATCGTTCCGGATTTCGAGCCCCTCCTCTTCCAGCAGGCGCTGCAACCTGTCCGGAGCCCCGAAAGCCGCCTTTCCCGACAGCCGGCCTCCGTTTCCGAGTACCCGGTGCGCCGGAATGCCGCGGCGGGAACACTCGCAGCCCGCGAGTATCCGTCCCACCATCCGGGACAGGTTCGGCCGGCCGACGGCACGGGCGATCGCTCCGTAGCTGGTGATCCGGCCGCGGGGTACGGCGCGGACCGCATCGAAAACGGCGGCCGTGAATTCATCTCTCTCCTGTTGGGTCATGTGCGTTCGGTTTCGGAAACAAAGGTAGAAAATAAAATCCCGTGTTGCTGCGGGAATCTCCTGCGGCCGGAGAGATTCCCGCATATTTTGCGGGGAAACCGTTTCCGAAAAGAACGGTATATCCTGAAAAAACGGACCGGCCGGAGCTTTTCCGGACGTTTCCGACGAATAGCCCCCTGCCGCAAATGCCTGCGGCAGGGGGCTGTCCCTGTCGGGGGGGAAGGGACCTTTCGGACTATCTCCCCCCTGTTCGTGCTCCGTCTGTTACATGGCGTTGTCCAGAATGCGGCCGGCCATCTCCCCGTCCACGTTCTGCCGCTCGCCGAAGCGGACGCCCCGTTCGGTGAACCGGCGGACGATTTCGTCGCGGGTCTCCCTGCCGATGCCCGCCTCCGGCAGCCGTGTAGCCAGCCCCAAACTGCGGAAGAACTGCTCCGTGCACTCGATCGCCCGGTCGATCCGCTCGTCGCGGGTGCCGGAGGCGATGCCCCACACGCGTTCGCCGTACTGCACCAGTTTGTCTCCCTTCTGTTCGCGGAGCGTGCGCAGCAGGGCGGGCAGGACGATGGCCAGCGTGGCACCGTGCGCCAGTCCGTGCAGCGCCGTGAGTTCGTGGCCGATCTGGTGGGTGGCCCAGTCCTGCTCCACGCCCATGGCGATGAAGCCGTTCAGACCCATCGTGGCCGTCAGCATGAAGTCGGCCATCAGGTCGTAGTTTTTCGGATCGGCCTTGATCTTCGGGGCGATCTCCACGAGCGTCAGCAACAGCCCTTCGGCCCATCGGTCCATGACGCGCGACTGGCCCGGGCGGGTCATGTACTGCTCCATGATGTGGACGAAGGTGTCCGACAGTCCGTTGGCGATCTGGTTGGCCGGCAGCGAGTAGGTCACCTCGGGATCGAGGATCGAGAACTCGGGGTTCCGGTTGTAGAACGCGAATTTCTCGTGCGTCTCGCTGCGGGAGATCACGGCGCCCGAGTTCATCTCGGAGCCCGTGGCGGGCAGCGTGAGCACCGTAGCCAGCGGCACCGTCTCGCCTTTGGCCCGGCCCGAGAGCACGATCTCCCACGGGTCGCCCTCGTAGCGGAGCCCTGCCGAGATCAGCTTCGTGCCGTCGATCACCGAACCGCCGCCCACGGCTACCAGGAAGTCGGTTCCCTCGGCCTTGCCCTGCGCGATCGCCTTGCGGAGCGTCTCCACGGTCGGGTTGGCCTCGATGCCCCAGAACTCGGTGAAGGCGTGTCCGGCGGCGCGGAGACTCGCCGTCACCTGGTCGTAGACGCCGTTGCGGCGTACGCTGCCCCCTCCGAAGGTGAGCATGATCCGTTTCCCCTGCGGAATCTGTCCGCCCAGTTTCTCGATCGTTCCCCGGCCGAAGATCAGCTTGGTCGGGTTCTGAAAAATGAAGTTTTCCATATCGTTTCGTTTTATCGGTGTTTTTTCCGTTCGGTCACGTAAAGATAGCGATTTTCCGCGACAAGCAAAAAGGGAGAGGTTCCGGCCCTCTCCCTTTTTGCTGCAACAGGCGTGCCTGCCCGCTCCGCGCTACCAGATCACGGCCCGTTTTTCGGGCGCCAGATACATCGGGTCGCCTTCCTCCACGCCGAACGCCTCGTACCAGGCGCCGATGTGGGGCAGGGCGCCGTTCACCCGCCAGCGGCCCAGCGAGTGGGGGTCGGACTTGGTGTTCACCCGGATCTGTTCGTCCCGGATGTTGCCCGCCCACACGTTGGCGTAGGAGAGGAAGAAGCGCTGTTCGGGCGTGAAGCCGTCCTTCGTCTGCTGCGGTTGGCCGGCCGTGGCGTTCTTGAAGGCCTGATAGGCCACCTGGAGCCCGCCGTGGTCGGCGATGTTCTCTCCGAGGGTCAGTCTGCCGTTGCCGTGCAGGCCGGGCAGCACCTCGATCCCGTCGAACCAGTCCACGAGCACCTGCGCCCGCCGTTCGAAGTTTTCGGCGTCCTGGGCCGTCCACCAGTCCTTCAGGTTGCCGTCCTTGTCGAACTGGCGTCCCTGGTCGTCGAAGCCGTGGGTCATCTCGTGGCCGATCACCACGCCGATGGCCCCGTAGTTGCAGGCGTCGTCGGCGTTCATGTCGAAGAAGGGGTATTGCAGGATGCCGGCCGGGAAACAGATTTCGTTGGTGGCCGGATTATAGTAGGCGTTCACGGTCTGGGGCGTCATGAGCCATTCGCTGCGGTCGACCGGCTTGCCGGCCTTGGCGGTCATGTAGTCCGTGTCGAAGCGGTTCGAACGCACGATGTTGGCCCAGTAGGAGTCGGTCCCGATCTCCAGTGCCGAGTAGTCGCGCCACTTGTCGGGATAACCCACCTTGACCAGGATGGCGGCCAGCTTCTCGCGGGCACGGGCCTTGGTCGTGTCGCTCATCCAGGCGAGGGCGTCGATCCGCTCGCCCAGCGCCTGCTGGAGATTGGCCACCAGCTTCGTCATGCGCTCCTTGGCCTCGGCCGGGAAGTATTTCTGCACGTACATCTGTCCCACGGCTTCGCCCAGCACGCCGTTCACGGCGCTCACGGCCCGCTTCCAGCGGGGCTGCATCTCCTTCTTGCCGGAGAGCGCCTTGCCGTAGAACTCGAAGTTCTGCTCCACGAACGCATCGCTCAGGTAGGGCGCGGCCGCGTCGATCACCTTCCATTTCAGATAGGATTTCTGGGCCTCCAGCGGTTCCTCGGCCAGAATGGCGGCCGTCTCCCGTACGGGAGCGATCTGGCTCATGTTCAGCTCCGTCACCCCGCCCAGCTTCAGCGTGTCGAGGTAGACCTTCCAGTCGATGCCCGACACGGTCTTCTCCGCTTCGGCCAGCGTCATCTTGTGGTAGTTGGCCTGCGGGTCACGGAGCTCCACGTTCGACAGCGAGGCTCCGGCCAGCCGGGTTTCGATCCGCATCACGTCTTCCATCGCCCGGGCCGCCTCTTCGGGCGTGCTGCCCGCCAGGCGGAACATCCTGGTCACATGGTCGCGGAACCGTTCCCGGACGGCCGTCGTGGCCGAATCGTTCTCCAGATAGTACTCCTTCTGCCCGAGGCTCAGCCCGCTCTGATAGGTGTGCACGATGTTCATCGTGCTGTTCTTGTCGTCCGGACCCACGTAGAGGGCGAAGTAGGGGTCGAACCCCTCGCGGCGCATCGAGGCGATCAGTCCCGAGAGCCCGCTTTTGTCCGTCAGCCCGTCGATTGCCTTCAGCTGGCCGGCGATCGGGGCGGCCCCGTCGGCGTTCAGCTTCGCGGTGTCCATCGCCACGTTGTAGAGCGTGCCGATCTTCTCCGCCACGCTGCCCTTTTCGGCCCGGCCGGCCGCTAGCTCCTCGATCAGTCCGTGGATCTGTTCGCGGTTGTTCTCGGCCAGCTTGTCGAACGAGCCGAACCGCGAGTATTCGGGCTTGAGGGGATTGTTGTCGATCCAGCCCCCGCAGGCGTACCGGTAGAAATCGGCGCGGGGCGATACGGTGGTGTCCAGGTTCTCGAGCCGGATACCCCCTTCGGCGCCCTTCTTGCCGGAGTTGCCGCACCCGGCGGCCGCCACGGCCAGCGCGAGCACCGGCAGGTAATACTTCGTGTTCATATCCTCTTGCATTTATCGTTGTTGTTTTCTCGGATTTCCTAAACGAGCCTCCGGATAAGTTCCTCCCGCTCCCCGAAGAGGTAGTCGATCAGCGGAATCTCGATCATCGTGTAGGCCCCGGGTCTCTGACGGGTGGCGGCGCGGGCCGTCGATACGAGGATCTGGGCCGTCAGGGCCGGATTGTTGATGCTCATGTTGAATTCGAACCGCTGGTTCTGTGTCCGGCCCGACACACCCTTGCGCGTGAGGTTCACGCCGTGGCCCATGTCCAGCAGGGCGTCCACGCTCTCCACCTGCATCACGTGCGTCTCGTCGTGGGCGAAGTAGTCGTCCGCCTTGATCCGGGCGGCCACGTCGGCGTATTCGTATCCCTCCTTCAACTCGACGTAGACCATGCGCCGGTGGATGCCCGTACCCGTGGGGATGGTCATCGAAAGGGCGGCTTTCACTCCCTCGACCGCCTTGACGGCCACCGTGTGGCCCATGCTCATGCCGGGACCGAAATTGGTGTAGGTGATTCCCTTCGGGGCGCACACTTCCAGCAGGGCCCTCACGATCGAGTCGCTGCCCGGGTCCCAGCCCGCCGAGATCACCGACACGGACCCGTGGCGGCGTGCGGCTTCGTCCAGTCGTCCGCGCAGTCCGGCGATGTCGGTGTGGATGTCGAAACTGTCCACCGTGCGGATGCCTTTGGCCAGCATCTGCAGGGCGAACTCCTCCACCTTGCGGGTGGGGGTGCAGAGGATCGCCACGTCCACCGGACCCAGCTCCTCCACCGTTCCCGTCACGGGATAGGCTGCCAGTTCGGCAGGCCGGTCGGACGGATCGCGCCGCACCACGCCCGCGATTTCGAAATCGGGTGCCGTCTCCAGCGCCTCCACCACGTATCTTCCGATGTTGCCGTACCCTACGACGGCCGCTCTGATCTTTTTCTCCATAGTCGTTACGTTTTTGATTCGGATGGCAAAGATACGAAAAACCGCGCGGAATCGTCTCCGCCGCCGGCATAAAAACGCGGAGGACCGGGCCGGAAGTATGCCGGGCTAACCTCTTTTTTCCAGCCTCTTGCACCGGGTCACGCAGGCGGGAATCTCCCCGGGGTAGTGGGTGACGTAGATCAGTGTCTTGCCCGGACGGGCGCAGAAGGTCTCGACGATCCGCCGCACGCGCTCCTTCTTGCCCGCGTCCAGCCCGTGCAGGGGCTCGTCCAGGATGAGCAGTTCGGGGTCCTTGACCAGCGTCCGGGCCAGCAGCACCAGCCGCTGTTCCCCGTAGGAGATGCGGACGAACGACCGTCCGGCCAGGTGGCCTGCCCCGAACGCGTCGAGCCAGCGGGCAGCCAGGTCCCTCTGCCGGGACGTGCACTTGTCGTAAAGCCCCACCGAGTCGAAGAAGCCCGAGGCCGCCACCTGCAGGCAGGGGGTGTCTTTCATGTAGTAGGTGTGCACGTCCGGCGAAAGGTAACCGATGCGTCGTTTGATCTCCCAGATGCTCTCCCCCGTGCCCCTCCGCCGGCCGAAGAGGGTGAGGCGGTTGGCGTAGGCCTGCGGGTTGTCGCCGCACACGAGGCTCAGCAGGGTCGATTTGCCGCTGCCGTTGTCGCCGAGCAGGGCCCACTTCTCGCCCCGCCGCACCGTCCAGTCCACTCCGTCCAGAATCGTGCGGCCGCCGTACCGTACACGGACCGCTTCCATGCGGATCGCCTCGTCATAGGGTTCGGGCGCCCTCTCCTCCTCTTCGGGAAGGTCGGGAAGGTGCGGTGTGCCGTAACGTTCGGGAAAGAGCTCCGCCAGCAGGGCCGCGTCGGAGAGAAACTCTCTCCGGGAGACCGGGGACAGACAGGTGAGGGCCCGGACGGGAAGCACTCGGTCGGTCCATTCCGGGATTTCGGCCGGGTCGGAGACCACGAGCACGATCTGCACGCCGCTGCGGGAGAGCCTCTCCATCGTCCGGTCCAGTACTCCGCGCGAGGCGGCGTCCAGTCCGATGAACGGATTGTCGAGGATCAGTACACGGGGCTCCTCCAGAAGCGTGCGCGTGATGAGAAATTTGCGCAGTTCTCCGCTGGAGAGAGCCACGAGCCGTTTGTCGAGCAGATCCCCGATACCGAGCACTCCGGCATAGCGGCCGATCTTTTCGGCGGGAAATTTAGACAGCAGCGAGCCGGCCGTAGGCGACTGTTCGGCGTCCGAGGCGTTCCATCGCTGCTGGCTGTACCCTTCCCGGCAGTCCGCGAGCGAGTAGATGTCCCGGAAGGAGATCGAGCGTACGGCTTTGTAGAGCGGTGTCTCCGGCGCATCGGTGCCCGTCTCTCCTTCCCGCAGGACGATGCGTCCCCGGAGCAGGTCGGTGAGCAGGCTCTTGCCCGCCCCGTTGGGGCCGACCACGGCCCAGTTCTCTCCCTCGCCGATCGTCCAGTCGACGGGGTGCGTGAAGCGGAATTCCGGAAAACGGGCTACGGCCCCTCGGATGAAGATACGCATGACGGCAGGGTTCTGGGAGGCGGCTGTCCGGCCTGTCTGTATTCGGTTTATTGGTGTGGGAAGTGATTCCGTCGGGATTCGCACGGGGCGCCACGAACGAAAAGGAGGGTCGCCGCCTGTCGGTCGGGTACCCTCCGGTAAGTCGTTTGTCGCGTCGGCGCTACCGCACGAGCTGGTTGGTGGCCGTGTCGGGGAAGATCACCCACGGGGTGAAGGTTTTGGCCTCCTCGAAATCCATCAGGGCGTAGGAGATGATGATGACCACGTCTCCCACGGCGCACTTGCGGGCCGCCGGACCGTTCAGGCAGATGCATCCGCTGCCCCGCTCCCCCTTGATGATGTAGGTCTCCAGCCGTTCGCCGTTGTTGGCGTTGACGATCTGGACCTTCTCGCCGGGGATCATGTTGGCCGCTTCGAGCAGCGCCTCGTCGATGGTGATGCTGCCCACGTATTGAAGATTGGCTTCGGTGATCGAAACCCGGTGGATTTTCGATTTGAGAACTTCGATCTGCATGGCTATTCGAAACAAATGTTATCAATCAGACGCACCGACCCGGCCTGCACGGCCACGCAGCCCTGCTTGCCGCAGGGTTCGTCCCAGCTCTCCACGGGCTGCATCGTGTCGGCGTTCACGATGTCAAAATAGACGGTTTCGAGCATCGGGTCGCTGTCGATCCGCTCTGTCACCCACTGCCGCAGCTCCTGCGGCGTCATCTCTTCCCGCCGGGCGACCGCCTCTTTCAGCGCGGCATAGATGCGGGGGGCGGCGGCACGGTGCGGGGCGTCCAGCAGCGCATTGCGCGAACTGAGCGCCAGTCCGTCCTCGCCGCGCACGATGGGGCAGGGCACGATCTCCACGGGAAGCCCGAGCCGGGCCACCATGGCGCGGATGACCGCGATCTGCTGGAAATCCTTTTCGCCGAAGAAGGCCCTGGCCGGGCGGACGAGGTCGAACAGGCGGCTCACCACCTGGGCCACGCCGTTGAAATGGCCGGGCCGGAAGGCCCCTTCCATCACCTTGTCGATCTGCCCGAAGTCGAACACCCGGGTGTCGGGTTCGGGATAGACCTCTTCGACCGGGGGCATGAAGACCGCGTCGGCTCCGGCCCCTTCGAGCAGGGCGATGTCGGCCTCCGGCGTGCGGGGATAGCTCTTCAGGTCGTTCTTGTCGTTGAACTGGGTGGGGTTGACGAATACGCTCACCACCACCGTGGCACACTCCTTGCGTGCCCGGGCGACCAGCGAGAGATGTCCCGCATGCAGGGCGCCCATCGTCGGCACAAATCCCAGAGTGTGAGCGGGAACGCCGTCCAGAAAGGCTCTGAGGTCGGAACTCTTGCTGAAAACTTTCATGAACAAGATTTTGGTTCTACAAAAATGTCGCTTTTCGGCAGGGCAAAGTTAGAAATTAGATTACAAATTACTAATTTTTTCAGTGAAAATCACGTAACTTTGCCTCGAACGCAAAACTTCAGTCCATGAAAAAAACAGTAATATTGTTCGTTATGAGTGCATTTGCGGCGGGAATGACCGCGTGCGGGGAGAAGAAGGGACCCGCTGCGGAGAAGGCAAACGACTGGGTCGTCGACCGGTTCGACGACATCAGGGTGCTCCGCTACGAGGTTCCCGGTTTCGAGGAATTGACCCTGCCGGAGAAGAAGCTGGTTTATTACCTGAACGAGGCCGCCCTTTGCGGGCGGGATATCCTGTTCGACCAGAATTTCCGCTACAACCTGCCCCTGCGGCGCACGCTGGAGGCCATCTATGCCGACTATCCGGGCGACCGGACCACGCCCCAGTGGGCCGCTTTCGAAAAGTATCTGAAAAAGGTGTGGTTCGCCAACGGCGTGCATCACCACTATTCGAACGACAAGTTCACCCCCGAGTTCAGCGAAGCCTATTTCGATTCGCTCGTGATGGTGACCCCCGCGGAGAGTTTTCCGCAGGATTTCGGCACGATGGTCGAGCTGATGACGGTGGTCAAGCCCGTCATGTTCAATCCTGCGCTCTACCATAAGCGCCTCGACCAGACGGCCGGACAGGACATGCTGGCCGCCTCGTCCATGAACTACTACCGGGGTGTGTCCCAGAAGGAGGCCGAAGCGTTCTATGCCGCCATGGCTGTTCCGGGCGATGCGACTCCCGTCTCCTACGGGCTGAACAGCCAGCTGGTGAAGGAGGACGGCAAGCTGGTCGAAAGGGTGTGGCGCGTGGGCGGCATGTATTCGCCCGCCATCGAGAAGATCGTCTTCTGGCTGGAGAAGGCCGCCGAGGTGGCCGAGCCCCATCAGCGGGAGACGATCGGGGCGCTGATCTCCTACTACCGTTCGGGCGACCTGAAGGAGTTCGACCGGTTCAATATCCTCTGGGTGCAGGACACTGTCTCCCGGGTCGATTTCGTCAACGGTTTCACCGAGACCTACGGTGACCCGCTGGGCTACAAGGCTTCGTGGGAAGGGCTGGTGAACTTCCGCAACGAGGAGGCCACCCGGCGCACGCAGGCTATCAGCGAGGCGGCCCAGTGGTTCGAGGACCACTCCCCGGTGGATGACAGATACAAGAAGAAGAAGGTGAAGGGCGTGTCGGCGAAGGTGATCACGGCGGCCATACTGGGCGGCGACTGCTATCCCGCCACCCCGATCGGCATCAACCTGCCCAATGCCGACTGGATTCGCAAGGACTACGGTTCGAAATCCGTCACCATCCAGAATATCACCGACGCCTACGACGAGGCGGCCAAGGGCAACGGTTTCCAGGAGGAATTCGTGCTGCGGGAGGAGGACCGCGAGCGGATGCGGCAGTACGGCAGTCTGGGCGACAACCTGCACACCGACCTGCATGAGTGTCTCGGCCACGGTTCGGGGCAGCTGGCTCCCGGTGTGAAGGGCGACGAGCTGAAAAACTACGGTTCCACGCTGGAGGAGGCCCGCGCCGACCTCTTCGCGCTCTACTATCTGGCCGACCCGAAGCTCGTGGAGCTGGGCGTCGTGCCTTCGGACGAGGTCGCCAAGGCCGAATACGCCCACTATGTCATGAACGGGCTGATGACCCAGCTGACCCGGATCAAACCCGGCAAGGATGTCGAGGAGGCCCACATGCGCAACCGCAAGCTGATCTCCGAGTGGTGCTACGAAAAGGGCCGGGCGGACAACGTGATCGAACTGGTGGAACAGAACGGCAAGACCTACGTGGTGGTGAACGACTTCGGCAAGCTGCGCGCCCTGTTCGGCGATCTGCTGCGGGAGATCCAGCGGATCAAGTCGGAGGGCGATTTCGCCGCCGGACGCGACCTGGTGGAGACCTACGGCGTGAAGGTCGATCCGAAACTGCACGCCGAGGTGCTGGAGCGCTATGCGAGGCTCCGTCTGGAACCCTATGCCGGTTTCATCAATCCCGTCTACAAGCCCGTGATGGAGAACGGCGAGATCATCGACATCAAGATCGAGTATCCGACCGACTATCCGGCCCAGATGATGGAGTATTCGAGGAACTACTCCTTCCTGCCCTCCCGGAATTAGGTGCTCCGTCGACCGATACGGAAAACACCCGGCCGAGGCCGGGTGTTTTCATTTATGACGCGTGCGGTTCGCGCCCTATTTTTTGCGTTTGTATATCCACAGGTCGGGATGTTTCGCGGCGAGCCTGGCCCGTTCGCGTTCGGCTTCCGCCTGCTGCGGCGAGGAGAAAACGCTCACGAGGATCTTCCCGTTGCCCATGCGTGCCTTGGCGAAGGAGAGGCTTCCGTCGCGGGCCGCCGCCCCGGCGATGAACGTGTCGGCGTTCTTTTCGGTGCTGTACACGCCCGCCACTACGTAATAGAGATCGGGGGAGACGGAGGGGATCGTCGCCGGAGCGGTTTCCGGAGCGGCGGCGGGTCGTTCCGTCGCGGTCGTCTCCCCCTGTTGCGGGGAGGCTGTTCCGGTGCTGTCCGGAATGGTCTGGGCCGGCCTTCCTGCCGGTGAACCCGGCTGCGGCTGCGTCGCCGCGGCTATGGTTCCGGATGTCTCCGGGGCGGGTCGCCTTTCCTGTCCGGGTTCGCCGATCAGAAGGAATGCGGCAACTCCCGCACATGCCGCCGCAGCCGCCACGGCGAGGACCGTCCGTCCCGTCCGTCTGCGGATCTTGAGCATCAGGGCGGTCGTTCCGGCCGGGTTGAGCAGGGCCTCCAGTTCCGGCGACGGGGAGAAGAAGTCCTGCCGGATGTCGCCCGTTCCCCCGATCGTCACCCCTTTTTCGGTGCGTGCGCCTCCGAGCCATGTCTCGTAGAGCCGGGCGGCCTCTCCGGAGTCCACTCCGGCCGTCCGCGCGATCAGCTCCGGCAGCGCCTCGTAGCCCGGTTTCTCCTGCCGGGAGAATACCACCCGGTTCAGCGGCGCCTCCACCCGGTTCCGTCCGGACATCCGGGCCGGACGGTGTTCCACGGCGAGGCTTCCCACACCGGGCAGGACGATCCTCTGCCGGGTGGCCAGTGCGTTGAATATCAGTTTGTCGATCGCTTTCATCTTCTCTTTTTTGCGGCCGTTTTCCTGTTCTCGCCTTCCACCCGTTCCCGGATGCGGTCGAGCGGTTCCGGCTCCAGGACCGGACGGCGCAGGGCCCACACCATCATGACGATACCCAGCAGGATAAACGGTATGCTGAGCCACTGGCCCATGAGCAGGGACATGTTCAGCTCGAACTCCTCCTGCGGGTTTTTGATGTACTCGATGAAGAAACGCGAGACGAAGATGAGGAAGACGCCCAGCCCGAACATGAACCCGGGCCTTCGGCGGGCCAGGTCGCGGCCGTAGTAGAGCCACAGCAGGACGAAGAAGGTGGCCAGGTAGCAGAGCGCCTCGTAGATCTGCGTGGGGTGCTTGGGCACGGTCTCGCCGGCCCGCAGGAAGACGAACCCCCACGGCGAGGCGGTTTCGATGCCGTAGATCTCCGAATTGAAGAGGTTGCCCAGCCGGACGAAGACCCCGCTGATCGCCACGGCGACCATGATCCGGTCGAGCGACCAGAGGTAGGGCATCCGGTTCCGGCGGGAGAAGAGCCAGAGTCCCACGAGCAGGCCGATGGCGGCTCCGTGGCTGGCGAGCCCCCCCTGGCGGATGTTGAGTATCTGCACGGGGTTCGAGAGGTAGTAGTCCGTCTCGTAGAAGAGGCAGTGGCCCAGCCGGGCGCCGATGATCGTGGAGAGGGTGCCGAACCAGAAGATCGAGTCGAACACCTTGTCGGGGTATCCCTCCCGTTTGACGAAGTTGATGAAAAGCCACATGCTGATGGCGAAGGCCACGGCCCACATCACCCCGTAGTAGCGTATCTCGACCGATCCGATGCGGAAGAATACCGGGTCGAAATTCCACATGACGGTCAGAAACAGGTTGCCCATAGAAGAGAGTTTTCGTTTGCTTTCCGCAAATGTACGAATTTTCCCCGGAGTCGGACGGTCCCGGGCCGAATAAATCGGGGAGAAATGCGGAGTGCGGCGGGCGGCTGCGGGGAAAAAGAGCGCTCCGGGGCCGGGTCGCAGTTCCCGCAGGGGAGCTGCCGTGGGCCGGAACGCAGGGCCCGGCCGGTCGTATGGTCTATGCCTCGGGCATATTCAAGATAAAAGAATTAGTTACCTTCACCGGCCCCGGGTACGCTCTTTGCCGGTAACGGATGCAATATTTGTGCCGCCGGGCGGCGGATTTGAAAAGTTATCATTACCTTTGCGGACGATGACCGATTACAGGAACATAAATATCCGCAACAAGCGGGCGAGCTACGACTACGAGATTCTGGACACCTACGTGGCCGGTATCGTGCTTTCCGGAACCGAAATCAAGTCGCTCCGGCTGGGGAAGGCTTCGCTCGTGGACTGTTACTGTTACTTCGACCGGGGAGAGCTCTATGTCCGGGGGATGAATATCTCGGAGTACCATTGGGGAACCTACAACAACCACCAGCCCCGGCGCGACCGTAAACTGCTGCTCCAGAGGCGGGAGCTCGCCAAACTGGAGCGTGCCCTGCAGGACAAGGGGCTGACCGTCGTGGGCATCCGGCTCTTCATCAACGAAAAGGGGCTGGCCAAACTCCAGATCGGGCTGGCCCGCGGTCGCAAGAGTTACGACAAGCGCGAATACCTCAAGGAGAAGGACGCCCGCCGGGAGATGGACCGGGCGTTCCGGAAGTGACGGGAACGCCCTCTCCGCGGGGCGGTGCATTTGTTTTCCGGGTTCGCTTCATACGATTTCACCCCTGCCGGAACGGTTTCCGGCAGGGGTGATTTTCGTTTGCGGGAACTTGCCGGCAGGCCCGGCTTCGGGGTGCGGGCGGGGTTCCGGCGGAACGGGCACCGTTATTGTTTGGGACGCATATAGCGCTGGCGGGCGTTGTTGTTCTTGTTGTTCCGGTTGTTCTTGTTCTTGCCGTTCCGGTTGGGGTAGTTCCCCTTCTGGGGTCGGGCGGAAAAGTGTTGTTTATAGTCGCTTTTGAGGTTGTTGAGAGCAACTTCGTCCACATCTATGCCGTTTTCGGACATGCTCTTTATGTCTTTTATGATCACCTCGTTGTTCGGATGCTCCTGGTTGTATTCGTACGACTTGGTGCGCATGTATCGGGCGATGTTGCCCACGGCCTCCTCGATGTCGGCACGGCCCTGCATCTCCTCCAGCGAGCGGATCATCCGCTGCACGTTTTTCCCGTAGTGCTTCCGGGCGATCTTCTTCGAGGGATAGGCCAACTTCTCCGGGGTGGGGTAGAGCTGCTGGGAGGTGGGGATCGGATAGGGCGAGTCGACGTCCAGCTTGAAGTCCGACATGATGAAGATATGGTCCCAGAGCTTGTGGTTGAAGTCCGTGCTGTCGCGCAGCATGGGGTTGATGTTGGCCATCACGGCGATGACGGCCCGGGCCTGGCGGTTGCGCAGGTCGCGGTCTTCGATGGTCGAGAGGTAGTCGATCATTTCGTGGATGTGACGTCCGTACTCGGGCAGCAGCAATTTCTTGCGCTCGTAATTATAGTTTTTCTCCATATAAATAAATGATACGTTCGGACCTTTTCTGTTCCGTTTCTCTTCCGGCGGTGATCCCCCCGGTTCGCCCCGTGTCGGCGGAAGGCGGGAAAAATGACGGGAACGAGGTCCTGAAATCCGGTCCGGGCCCATGCCCTGCCGGCCTCGCTACGGCTTGATATACCGTAAGTAATTCGTAACTTTGGGACAAAGCTACACCGAATTTTCAGAAAAACAAAAACTATACAAAATTATTGTTCCAATATTTTTATTTAAGTATTTATGACAAAACTACTGGTTATCGACCCACAGAGAAGCATCCGCAATACGCTCAAGGAGCGTCTGGAGTATGAAGGTTACCGGGTGGAGACATCCGAAGATTACGCGCAGGGCATGGAACTCTGCCGCACCGTACCGTTCGACCTGGTGCTGTGCGACGCGGCCCTTTTCCTGGAGGCGGCGGGGAGTGCCGCTGCGTGCGGTTCCCGCCGGCAGATTCCCGTCGTCGTCCTCTCCCACGACTCCGACGTCGATACGGTGGTCCGCTGCATGCGGGCCGGGGCGGTCGATTTCATCACGGAGCCGGTCGACATGAACCGCCTGCTGGCCGCGCTGCGTTCCGCGCTCGAGAGGCTGGAGGGGACCGGGGCCGACGGAGAGGAAGCAAACGGTGTGCCACAGGCGAAACCGGCTCGCCGGCGCGGTTCGAAAGTGGAGGAGATCATAGGCAACTCCAGACAGATCGTCCACGTCAAGCGGCTGATCGAAAAGGTGGCCCCGTCCGAGGCGAGGGTGCTCATCACCGGGGCCAACGGTACGGGCAAGGAGCTGGTGGCCCGCTGGCTTCACGAGAAGAGTAACCGGGCCGCGGGGCCCTTCATCGAGGTGAACTGCGCGGCGATTCCCTCGGAGCTGATCGAAAGCGAACTGTTCGGTCATGAGAAGGGGGCCTTCACCTCGGCGATCAAACAGCGCAAGGGGAAGTTCGAGCAGGCCAGCGGCGGGACGCTCTTCATGGACGAGATCGGCGACATGAGCCTCTCGGCCCAGGCCAAGGTGCTCCGGGCCCTGCAGGAGAACCGTATCAGCCGCGTGGGCAGCGACAAGGACGTGGAGGTGAACGTGCGGGTGGTGGCCGCCACCAACAAGAACCTGCAGGAGGAGATACGCAGGGGGAATTTCCGCGAGGACCTTTACCACCGGCTGAGCGTGATCGTGATTTCGGTGCCGCCGCTGGTCGACCGGCTGGAGGACATTCCCCTGCTGGTGGAGTATTTCGTGGACAAGATATGCGACGAGTACGGCATCTCCCGCAAGGAGGTCGATCCCTCGGCCGTGGAGGAGCTCAAGAAGATGGCCTGGACGGGAAACATCCGCGAATTGCGCAATGTGATCGAGCGTCTGATCATTCTTAGCGGAAATAGTATAACTTTGGGCGATGTAAAAACCTACGCGCTGGGCGTGATCTGATCCTCCCTGCCGGCGAAACGGTCCCTGCCGGGTCCGGTCCGCCGCCGGAGGGCAGAGCCTTCCCCGCGCGGAAAAAACGATCCTCACATGCAGGCAGGCAGGGAAAACAGACCCCATATCGGAATTTACGGACGCTGCAACGCGGGCAAAAGTTCGCTGCTCAATTTCATCACCGGGGCCGAGACGGCCATCGTCTCGCCCGAGGCGGGCACCACGACCGACGTGGTGCGCAAGAGTTACGAGATACTCGGTTTCGCCCCCGTCGTCTGGCTCGACACGGCCGGGGTGGACGACTCTTCGGAGCTGGGACGGCGGAGGGTGGCCCGCACCTGGGAGAGTCTCCTGCAGGTCGACCTGGCCCTGCTGGTCTTCCGCCGCTGGGGGGAGCCGGAGAAGGAGCTGGTGCGCCGCTTCGAGCGTCTGGCGCTGCCCTATCTGCTGGTCCGGAACGGTCGGGAGGAGGGTGCATGTGGGTCGGAGGCCCTCGGCACCCCGTCGGCCGGGTGCGGTCCGGTGCGGGGAAGGATGATTCCGGTGGATGTGTGCGCCCCGGCGGAGGGCGACCGGGATAGGTTGCTGGATGCGGTCCGGGAGGCATTGCCCGAACGGGCCTGCCGGGTTCCCTCGATGTTCGGGGAGCGGGCGGAGGCCGGCGACCGGGTGGTGCTGGTGTGCCCGATTGACAGCGAGGCTCCGGCCGGCCGGCTGATCCTGCCGCAGGTGCAGGCGATCCGGGAGCTGCTCGACCGCCGCGCCGTGCCCGTGGTGGTGCAGCCGGACGAACTGGAGGGGTTGTTCGCGGAGGGCGGCGGCCGTACGGGCGGAGCCCCGTTTCCGCTTTTCGACGCCTCGCGCCGCCCGAAGCTGGTGGTGACCGACAGCCAGGCGTTCGCCCGGGTGCGGGCCGCGGTGCCGAGGGAGGTGGAGGTCACCTCGTTCAGCATCCTGCTGGCCGCCGCCAAAGGCGATTTCGAAACCTATAAGAAAGGGTTGGAGCGGGTCGACGCGCTGAGAGAGGGCGACCGGGTGCTGATCGCCGAGAACTGCACGCACCAGGTGAGCTGCGAGGACATCGGCCGGGTGAAGATTCCCCGCTGGCTGGAGGCCCGCGCCGGCTGCCGGCTGCGTTTCACGTTCGTCTCCGGGCTGGAGCCCTTCCCGGCCGATCTGGCCGGGTATGCGCTGGTGGTGCAGTGCGGGGGATGCATGGTCACGCGCAGCCAGGTGCAGGGACGCATCCGCGCGGCCGTGGCCGCCGGGGTTCCCGTCACCAACTACGGGATGCTGATCCGCAAAATCACGCTTCCGGCGGACGGGGAGGGGAAATAGTCCGGAGGAGGCGCTCCCGCTTGCGGAAATCGGACATTTTTTGCTATCTTCGAATCGGATTTAATACAAACCGGTCGTATGGCAACATTCGAAGTATGCGGAGGCCGCCCGCTCAGCGGCGAAATCACCCCCCAGGGGGCCAAGAACGAGGCGTTGCAGATTCTCTGCGCTACGCTGCTCACACCCGAAAAGGTCACGGTGCGCAACGTGCCGGCCATCGTGGACGTGTTGCAGCTCATCGAACTGCTCCGGTGCATGGGCGTCGAGGTGGAAAAGCTCGACGAAAGCACCTACACGTTCCGGGCGCGGAACATCGATATGGAGTATCTCAAAAGCGAAGACTACCGCCGGCGCGGGGCCCGGCTCCGCGGATCGGTCATGGTGGTCGGTCCGCTGCTCGCCCGTTTCGGGATCGGTTACCTGCCCAAGCCGGGCGGCGACAAGATCGGCCGGCGGAGGCTGGACACCCATTTCATCGGGTTCCGGAAGCTGGGGGCCACGCTCGATTTCGACCGGGGGGAGAACTTTTTCGCCGTGGAGGGCCGGCACCTCAGGGGGTGTTACATGCTGCTCGACGAGGCGTCGGTGACGGGCACGGCCAACATCATCATGGCCGCCGTGCTGGCCGAGGGAACGACCACGATCTACAATGCCGCCTGCGAGCCCTATATCCAGCAGCTCTGCCGCATGCTCAACCGCATGGGCGCCCGCATTTCGGGCTGCGCCTCCAACCTGCTCACCATCGAGGGGGTGAAGGAGCTGCACGGCACCGACCACACGCTGCTGCCCGACATGATCGAGGTGGGCAGTTTCATCGGGATGGCCGCCATCACCCGCTCCGAAATCACGATCCGGAACGTCTCGTTCGACAATCTGGGGATCATTCCCGCCCAGTTCGCCCGCATGGGTATCCGTTTCGAACAGCGGGGCGACGACATTTTCGTCCCGAAGCAGGAGCATTACGAGATCGAAAGTTTCCTGGACGGTTCGATCATGAAGATCGACGACGCGCCCTGGCCGGGCCTGACGCCCGACCTGCTGTCGGTCTTCCTCGTGGTGGCCACGCAGGCCAAAGGGGCCGTGCTGATCCACCAGAAGATGTTCGAGAGCCGTCTGTTCTTCGTGGACAAGCTGATCGACATGGGGGCGCAGATCATCCTGTGCGACCCGCACCGGGCCACGGTGATCGGCCACGACCACCGGCTGAGGCTCCGGGCCACCAAAATGTCTTCGCCCGATATCCGGGCCGGGGTGGCGCTGCTCATCGCCGCCCTGTCGGCCGACGGGGTGAGCGTCATCCAGAATGTGGAGCAGATCGACCGCGGATACCAGAATATAGACGGCCGTCTCAATGCGCTGGGAGCTTCGATCCGTCGCGTGGAATAGTTCCGGCTCATTCATATATGAACGGGGGCGTCCGATTTGCGGACGCCCCCGTTTCGTTTCGGTCGTGGCGGTTCCGGAAGGGGGTGGGCCCCGTCTCTCCGGTGTATGCCCGGAATTACCGGAATTTGAGCCCCTTGACGGTGAACTGGTGGTCGGGCTCGGTCTTGTAGGTGTTCGTGTAGGGGGAGTAGCTCTGCACGGAGACGGTGCCCGCGGCGGTGTCCACGCTTACGATCCGCAGGAAGCCGTCGCCGCCGTTTTTCGAGCCGTTCACTCCGCGCTGGTAGTTGGAGAGTATCTGGCACACCCGGTTGCCTCCGGCCCCTTCGCTGACCAGCAGGCCCGTGCCGTCGTTGAGGACGTGGCCGCTGAATACGAACACGATGTTCGGATATTTGGCGATCAGTTTTTGCCACATCTGCTCTCCGTTGTTCGCCGCTTCGCCGCCGGTCGCGTTCTTGCCGGCTCCGTAGTGCTGGGGCAGCCAGCGGTGTCCTTTCTGCATGCGGGTGTCGTCGGAGTAGAGGTAGGCGTGCGTGTCGATGATGACGTTCTTGTCCGGATGGCTGCGGATCACCTCCCCGGCCCACTCCAGCACCTTGTCGCGGGGGCCGAACTCCAGCGAGAGGACGAGCCAGTCGGTGCGTCCGGCCCGGAACGTGTGCCAGACGTTCTCCATCTTCCCCGGTTCGAACGCCCCGCCGAAGTGCTTGTCCAGGCTGTATTTCTCGTAGGGGAAGTAACGGTTAAAGAGCCGGGAGTCGCGGGTGCCGGTCCGGCCCTTCTCCCCGAGGTCGTGGTTGCCCACGGTCAGTACGTAGGGTACTTTGCCGTCCAGCCGGTTCATGGCTGCGGCGGCCACCTCCCACTGTTTTTCGCTGTTGTTGTTGGTGATGTCGCCCAGATGCAGGACGAAGGCGATCTCCTTGCGGTGCTCGGCAAGCCAGCGGGTCTGGGCGTGGAAAATCTCCGGATAGTCGCACGCATAGGTCTGCGTGTCGGGCAGGAGCGCCATTTTGAAACTTTTCTGGGTCGAGCAGGAGACGGCCAGCAGGGTCATGCATGCGAGGGCGGTTCGGGAAAGCAGTCTCATACGATGCGGATTTTTATTATGGATTTATTTATAGACGATCTTGTCCGAGTCGTCCCTCTCGCGGTGGGGGCGGGGCGGTTCGGCCGGGTAGCCGAGCGCCACCACGCAGAGGATGCCGAGGGGCTCGGGCACCTCCAGCAGGCGGGCCAGATACTCTTCGGCCTGCTCCCCTTCGGGGACGTCGTGAAGCCGGGGCCGTCCGTGGACGTGGACCCAGCAGGAGCCCAGCCCCTGCGCCTCGGCCGAGAGCTGGAGCAGGGTCGCCGAGATGGCGCAGTTCTCCCGCCACAGGTCGGTGGCCTGCGTGTCGCCCAGCACGACGACGGCCTGTTTCGCTCCCCGGACGAAGGAGGAGCCGAAATCGCGCATCTCCGAGATGCGCTCCAGGGTCTCCGGATCGCCGACCACCATGAAGCGCGTGGAACGGACGTTCTTCGACGAGGGAGCCGTGAGGGCGTCGTCGAGAATCGTGCGGAGGGTTTCGGGCGGAATCGGAGCATCGGTGAATTTCCGGCAGCTGCGCCGGTGTCTGACCAGTTCGGAGAATGTCATGTCGAATGAGTTTTATACGGTAAAAGTACGAAAATAATTTCAAATTTCGTACCTTTAGCCGCAGGAAGCCCGCCGGCAAGGGCGGGTCCGAACAGATACGAGATATGGAACAGAAACCGACCGTAGCCCTGATCTACGATTTCGACGGGACGCTCTCCGCAGGGAACATGCAGGAGTACGACTTCATTCCCGCCGTGGGCAAGAGCAACAAGGAGTTCTGGCTGGAGAGCAACGAGACGGCCCGCCTGCAGGATGCCGATCCGATCCTGGCCTACATGTTCAAGATGATCCACGAGGCCAAGGCGAAAGGGCTTTCGCTGCGCAAGGAGGCTTTCCGCGCCTCGGGTGCCAAGATCACACTCTACAAGGGCGTGAGGGAGTGGTTTTCCCGGATCAACCGGTACGCCGCCGAGCGGGGAATCAACATGCAGCACTACATCAACTCGTCGGGCCTCAAGGAGATGATCGAAGGGACCTCCATCGCCCACGAGTTCCGGAAGATATACGCCTGCTCGTTCCTCTACGACGTGGACGGGGTGGCCTACTGGCCTGCCGTGGCGGTGAACTACACCAACAAGACCCAGTTCATCTTCAAGATCAACAAGGGGGTGGAGTCGGTCTACGACAGTCACGAGGTGAACCGCTTCATCGAGGAGGAGAAGCGGCCCGTGCCCTTCGGCCGCATGATCTACATCGGCGACGGAACGACCGACATCCCCTGCATGAAGCTGGTCAAGCAGCAGGGCGGCCACTCGATCGCCGTCTACAATCCCTGTTCGGGCGACAAGCGCTTTGCCATGGAGGGGCTGATCCGCGACAACCGGGTGAGCTACGTCTGTCCGGCGGACTACTCGCCGGGCAGTCCGATCGACACCCTCGTGAAGACCATCATAGACAAAATCGAGGCCGACCTGCGGCTCAGCCGTCTGGTCACGCAGCCCGATGCGCCGGAAAGTTCCTGCGGCGGGGGTGTGACGCCGATGGCCGGTCCCGGTACGCTTTTTTAACCCACGGACATGAAGATCATTTTTGCGACCAATAACGCCCACAAACTCTCCGAAGTGCAGGAGATGCTGGGGGAGCGGTTCCGGCTGGTCACTCCGCGCGAGTGCGGGGTGACGGAGGAGATTCCGGAAGAGGAGCCTACGCTGGAGGGCAATGCGCTCGAAAAGGCGCGCTACCTGTACCGGAGGACGGGGGCGGACTGTTTCGCCGACGACACCGGACTGGAAGTGGATGCGCTCGGGGGGGCTCCCGGCGTCCGCTCTGCCCGTTATGCCCCGGGCGAAGGGCACGATTTCGCCGCCAATACGGCGTTTCTGCTGAAAAACATGGAACAGGTGCCGGACGGGGAGCGTACGGCGCGGTTCCGCACGGTGATCGCCCTGATTCTCGGTGGACGGGAGTACCTGTTCGAGGGAGAGGTGCGGGGCGTCATCCTGCGGGCTCCCGACGGGGAGGGGGGATTCGGCTACGATCCGGTGTTTCTGCCCGACGGCTGCGACCGTACCTTTGCCCGGATGGACACGCATGCCAAGAATGCGATCAGCCACCGGGGACGGGCCGTGGCCCGTCTGGCGGCTTTTCTGAAGGAGCGTTTCGCATAGGGAGGGCCGGATGAAGAGTTACAAGGCCCGCGGGGTCGTGCTCCATACCGTGAAGTACGGCGACAGTTCGCTGGTGGTCTATCTGCTGACCGATCTGCTGGGGCGCCAGAACTATCTGGTGCAGGGCGTCCGCAGCGTGAGGGGCAAGGGCAACAAGGGCGCCTTTTTCCAGCCGATGTTCCTCGTGGAGTTCGAGGGGCTGGAGCCGCCCCGCGGGCAGATGCACCGCATGAAGGAGGTGCGTATGCCGGTGCCGCTGTCGTCGCTTCCGTTCGATGTCCGCAAGAGCACCATCTCTCTCTTTATGGCCGAGGTGCTCTACCGTCTGATCCGGGAGGTGGAGCCCAACAGTTCCCTGTTCGATTTCGTCGCGGGGGCGGTGGTGGCGCTCGACTCCCTGGAGGAGGGAGTGTCCAATTTCCACCTCTGGTTTCTGGTGCGTCTGAGCGCCTTCCTGGGATTCTATCCCGGCAACGAATACCTGCCGGGCGGCTGGTTCGACATCCGCGAGGGGCTGTTCAGCCCCGTGATGCCCCAGCACCGGCTGATGCTTTCGCCCGAACATGCGGAGATACTCCACCGGATGATGACCTGCGACGTGAAGGAGCTGGGCGATGTCCGTCTGGCGCGGGGACAGCGTTCGGATTTCCTGAACGCCATGCTCACCTATTTCGGCTACCATCTCGATTCGATCCACCGCGTGCAGTCGATCCCGATCCTGCGGGACGTCTTCTGATTCTGCGGGCGGTTGCTGTCTCTGGTCCCGCCTCCTTGTCCGGCGGGGATCTTTCCTACGGTCCGTTTCCGGAAAAAAAGCCCCGGCCGCGGGATGGTACGGTCGGGGCTTTTTTCCGGGGTTCCGGTTCTTGGAAGCGGCGTTCCCGTCAGAAACGGACACCGAAAGAGAGCGTCACCAGGTGGCGTGTACGCTCGGGGGTGAGGTAACCGCTCTGGGAGATCGCCTCGTAACCGGGCTCCTTGTAGTAGAAGAGGTCGTACGAGGTGAATTTCTCGTTCATATAGGTGTAGGCCAGGTCGAGGGAGATGATCCCTTTGCGGTACCCGATACCGGCCGAGACGTTATAACTGCGTTCGCCCACCGGCCCGTCGAACACGCGGTCGTCATCGCGCAGCATGGAGCCGTAGTAGGCATAGCCGGCCCGCAGGGCCAGCGAGGGCAGGGGTTTGAATTCGGCTCCCACGCGTACGTTGTCGGCTCCCTTGAAAATCTCCTTGGCCGCCGCCTTGTAATCGTCCCGCCAGCCGTCCTTGTCGCTGATGCGCATGCCGTTGTACCATACCCGTTCGTAGTCGGCCGAGATGACGCCCACGTTGCCGAACGTGTAGGAGATTCCCGTCAGCAGCCGCGGGGGCGAGGAGAAGCGGTAGTCGTAGGAGAGCAGATTGGTCTCCGCGAAGTGCCTCTGCCCGTCGTTGAGTTCGGTCTGCATGTCGGCCCCGTACTCCTGGTCTACCGAGACGAAGGAGGGGGAGTGGAACGCCACGCCGACCCGCAGTCCGCCTGCGGGCCGCACGATGATGCCCAGTTTGAAGTCGACGGCCGTGCCGGTGTATTTCACGTGCTGGCCGTAGTACATGTTATACAGGTATCCGCCGTAGTTGGGCAGCTCCTTGTCGTTGACGTACTGTTCGCTGTATATTTCGTCTTGCCGGTAGTAGATGTCCTGGATCCCGATGCCCAGACCCACGTAGACCCGGTTGTTGAAGTTCATGCCCGCCGAGATGTTGTACTCTCCGATCGACCCTTTCGTCCGGCTTTGCAGCAGGTGGTCCACGTCGGTCAGGACGCCCGGACCCGATCCGGGATTGAACGGGTTGTAGGGGTTGACGGTCGTTAGGTCGTATTCGTCGTTTTCATCGGCCGGGTCGATCATGTAGGCCTTGTAGCCCAGGATGCCTCCCCACATGGAGGTCGGGAAGTCCCCGTAGGAGTAGTCCCTGCTGAGGTCGGCTTCGGGGATTCCGTCCAGCTGCCGTTCGAAAATCTGTCCGATGGTGTAGTTGTCGTGCGGAAGCCCCACGGTCGAGCGGTAGTTGAAATCGGCCCGGCGGTTGTAGCCGAAGCCGAAGGTGAAGCTGGTCAGCGCTCCCGAACCCTGGTAGAGGTTGAGGGCCAGGCTGACGTTGGTCGGCACGAACCGGGTGCGGTTGTAATCCTCCCTCCACAGGTCGCCCGGGTAACTTTCGTGCGTGCTGTTGGTCTCCACGGCCAGCGAGAGTCCGAACTCCGAGGCGCGGTACATGCCCAGTCCCGCGGGGTTGATGCCCATCGAGGCGAGGTCGCCGCCCAGCGAGGTGAAGGCTCCGGCCATGGCCGACGAACGGGCCGTCCCGTAGGCGTAGTTGCGCTGGGAAAACATCTTCATGGTGGTCAGGTCGAAATAGGAGACCCCGAGCAGTTTGCCGCCCAGCACGGCGTCGTTGCTGATTCCCTGCGCCCCCGCCGTGGCGACCGTAGCGGCGCACAGGGCGCCTGTGATCCATATCTTCGTTTTCATCGTCCGATTGTCGTTAAGTGGTACATGTCGTTGTGCACGGAATTATCTGCCCCGTCCGCCGCCGCCGCGCGAACCGCCGCCGTAGCTGCCGCCGCCGCCCGAGGGTGTGCTGTGCGAACCCGAACCGCCGCCGGGACGGTACGTGCTTCCGCTGTTGCTGTTGCTCGGCCGGCTGTACCGGTAACCCGGCGTCGAGGAGTTGTCCTTGTCGTAGCGGTTACGGTAGCCGCTGTTGTAGCTGCCCGCGTTGTTGCGCGTGTTGGAGCGGTAGCCGGTCGAGGAGCCGTAGCGGTTGCCGCCGTTGTTGTAGGGCCGGTAGTTGGGCCGGTAGGTCACGTCCGGCCGCGAATAGTAGCCGCCTCCCCAGTGGTGGTGTCCTCCCCAGTAGGGGTAGCCCCAACCCCAGTGGGGATAATAACCCCAGCTGTAATAGGGGCCCCAGTAGGGACGGTTCCACCAGGGCGAGCCCCAGCCCCAGTAGGGGTCGTACCAGCTCCAGTAGCTGCCCCAGTAGGGATAACCCCAGCCCAGGTTGATGTTGACGTTGACGGGCGATGCGCCCCAGTAGCCGAACATCGAGGTGATGTATTTGGGCTCCACCCACACCTCGTCGCCCATGACCATCACGTTGTAGAACGAGGGATCGTAGGCCGAGGCATAGTTCGCCGCATCGCTGATCTTGAAGTTGTAATAGCTGGAGGGCATTTTGTAGGTCGGCGAATTGAAGCCCCGCAGACGGCGGGCATAGGCATCGTCATAGGTGTCCGCCAGCACGTCCTCGTAGGGATTGCCGGTATATTTCCGGAGATACTCCCCCTCCATTTTCGCCTCGGCCAGCGCCGCGGTCTCCGCTGCCTTGCGGGCCTGTTCCTGTTCGAGGGCTTCCTGGCGGGCGATGGCCTGCCGGTCGTGTATCCCGTACAGGTCGTCCGCGACCGCGCGGGACGACGGGGAGGTGTAGAGGGTCGCCGAACATCCGCTGAGCCCGATGAGCGCGATGCCCGCGGCGATCATTCCCAGATAAGATGCTGCTGTTCTCATAATGTCGTGTTTTATACCGTTTCTTTACTAACGAAAACCGTACCGGAAAGTTGTGCCGGCCGCCGGTTTCCTTATTTATATATAAGACGTGGAAACGATGCGTTTTGTTGCACATTCCGGCGCCTGTTTTTGCCGTTTCGCCCCCGGGTCCGGCAGAAACCGGAGACTCCTTCGCAATCAAAGGTAACCAAATTGTGCGAAATTGTGAAAAATTTCTACCTTTGCGTGATAAATTCGATTCGATTATGGCAAAAGAGCTGAAAGAGCTGACCCGCCGGGAGGAGAACTACTCGCAGTGGTACAACGATCTGGTGGTGAAAGCCGGACTGGCCGAGAATTCGGCCGTACGGGGTTGCATGGTGATCAAACCCTACGGATATGCGATCTGGGAGAAGATGCAGCGTGCGCTGGACCAGATGTTCAAGGACACCGGGCACGAAAACGCCTATTTCCCGCTCTTCATTCCGAAGTCCTTTTTCAGCAAGGAGGCCCACCATGTGGAGGGCTTCGCCAAGGAGTGCGCCGTGGTGACGCACTATCGTCTGAAGAACGATCCCGAGGGGAAAGGGGTGATCGTCGATCCCGATGCCGAACTGGAAGAGGAGCTGATCGTGCGTCCCACCTCGGAGACCATCATCTGGAATACCTACAAGAACTGGATACAGTCCTACCGCGACCTGCCCGTGCTCTGCAACCAGTGGGCCAACGTGGTGCGGTGGGAGATGCGCACCCGTCTGTTCCTGCGCACGGCCGAGTTCCTCTGGCAGGAGGGCCACACGGCCCATGCCACCCGCGAGGAGGCGATGGAGGAGGCCCGCAGGATGATCCACGTTTACCAGGACTTCGCGGAGAACTGGATGGGCGTGCCGGTCATCGTAGGCCACAAGAGCGAAAACGAACGGTTCGCCGGGGCCGAGGACACCCTCACGATCGAGGCCCTGATGCAGGACGGCAAGGCGCTGCAAAGCGGTACGTCGCACTTCCTGGGGCAGAACTTCGCCAAGGCGTTCGACGTGCAGTTCGTGAACCGGGAAGGGAAGCTCGATTACGTATGGGCTACGTCGTGGGGCGTTTCCACCCGTCTGATGGGGGCCCTGATCATGGCCCACTCGGACAATAACGGGCTGGTGCTGCCGCCGAAACTGGCGCCGATCCAGGTGGTGATGATACCTATATATAAAGGACCCGAGGAACTGGCGGCCATCCGGGAGAAGCTGGGGGCCATCGCCGCCGAACTCAAACAGCGGGGGATCAGCGTCAAGCTGGACGACCGCGACAACGTGCGTTCGGGATTCAAGTTCGCCGAGTACGAGCTCAAGGGCGTTCCCGTCCGTCTGGCGATGGGACCCCGCGATCTGGCCGGAGGGACGATCGAGCTGGTGCGCCGCGACACGCTCGCCAAGGAGACCGTTCCGCAGGAGGGGCTGGCCGACCGGATCGAGGGACTGATGACCGAAATCCAGCAGAACATCTTCGACAAGGCGCTGAAGTTCCGGGAGAGCATGATTACCCGGGTGGACACCTACGACGAGTTCAAGCGCGTGCTCGACGAGAAGGGCGGCTTCGTGCTGGCCCACTGGGACGGCACCGTGGAGACCGAGGTGGCGATCAAGGAGCAGACGAAGGCCACGATCCGCTGTATTCCCGTGGACGCACCCGAGGAGGAGGGTGCCTGCATCTATTCCGGCAGACCTTCGCATCGCCGTGTGCTGTTCGCCCGTTCCTACTGATCGGACGAAAGAAGAGTGAATAATCCGCCCGGGACACACGGCCCGGGCGGATTTTTTTTATCCTGCGCCGTTTCCGGCAGGCGCCCGATCCGGCCGGAAGCGGTCCGATTCGTTTTTTTGCTATCTTTACACGGAAAACCTTACCCGATTCCCTGAAAAAACTCGATACCTATGAAAAAGAATCTGAACAGAAGACAATTTCTGGAGAAACTCGCGCTGGGCTCCGCCGCATGGGCGCTGTTCCCCTCGCTGGCCTGTGCGGGGAAGAGGCGCGACGGATCTTCTTCGCGGCTGCCCGTCATCGACGAGGCCGATATATGCGTGCTCGGCGGCAGTTGCACGGGCGTTTTCGCGGCCGTGCGGGCTGCACGCCTGGGCGCACGGGTGATCGTCGTGGAGCGCCAGAATGCCTTCGGCGGCGTGGCGACCCGTGCTTTGGTCAACGTGTGGCACTCGTTCCTGGATGCGGAATTCAAAAACCGGATCATCGCCGGGCTCAGTCAGGAGGTGATCGAGCGGTTGGCCCGGCGGAATGCCGTGCTCGAATACAAACGGAGTCCCTCGACCGGATTCCGTTTCAACTCCCAGGAACTGATGATGGAGCTGGACGAACTCGTGCTCGAGTCGGGTGTCCGGCCCTATCTGCACACTCTCTTTTCCGAGCCCGTGACGGACGGGGAGGGGCGTCTGGAGGGCGTGGTCGTCGACAACAAGTCGGGGCGCGGTGTGATCCGGGCGAAGTATTTTATCGACGCCACCGGAGACGGCGACCTCTGCCACCGGCTGGGGCTGCCTTCCTATACGCACGAACTGATGCAGCCGCCCACCATGTGCGCTCATATCGAAGAGTACGATGCGAAGGAGATCAACCGTATCATCCGGGAACACGGAGAGGAGTTCGGTATCCCTTCGGGATTCGTCTGGGGCGGTCCGCTTCCGGGGACGAAGACTTTTATGCTCGCGGCGACGCGGGTGAGCGGGGTCGATTGCAGCGATGCCGTCCAGCTGACCCGGGCCGAGATGGAGGGACGCCGGCAGGTGAGGGCCATCATGGATATGATGCGGAAGTACGCGGGCAGGGAGTTGGGCCTGAACGGGCTGCCTTCCTGCATAGGTGTGCGCGAAACGCGGCATTTCCGCTGTCTGCACCGGCTGCGGGACGAAGACATGCTCTCCGGAAAGCGTTACGACGATGCCGTGGCCAACGGGAGTTACCGGCTCGACATCCACCACCAGGGGAAGCCGGGGCTGACTTTCCGGTATCTGGACGGTACGGAGGTCTACATGCGGCCCGGTTATCCCAAACAGACGGGACGGTGGCGTCCCGAGACCGGTGAGAATCCGGTCTTTTACCAGGTCCCCCTCCGTTCGCTCATTCCCGGCCGTTACGACAATCTGATACTGGCGGGCCGGATGCTCGATACCGAGATGGCCGCTTTTTCGGGTGTGCGGGTCATGGTCAATATGAATCAGCTGGGGGAGGCCGCGGGTGTCGCTTCCTGGTTGGCCCTCGACGGGAGCACTTCTATCGCACGGGTCGATCCCGGAGCAGTGAGGAAAACGCTCGAAAAGGGAGGGTCCATTATCCTTTGATTTCCGGATTTCCGGATACGGAGTGAAATTTTTTCGCTGTTTTCCGGCGTTTCATTTGCGGGGAATTCGGGCTGTCCGTAAAATATTTTTCCGGGAAAATCCGTTATATCCGTCCTGTGCGGGGAAAATCGCAATGATATGTTATTGTGTTGATAATTATGATTTTATGTGCTTTTCCTGATGGGCGATGTCCTGAAATCGTGAAAAAAATTGCGAAAAAAAGCGCGAAAAATTTGCAGAGTTAAAAAAAGTCCCTACATTTGCACCCGCTGAATGAGAATAACGGTTTCCGATAGCACATTCAGATGAAGTTCTTGAAAAAATAAATTTGGAGATTACGAAAAAAGGTCTTACCTTTGTAGTCCTTTCGCTCGCGAAATCGGGCGATTTTCCAGCGGGGAATTTCTCGGAAGGAGACGCTGGAACCAAATGAGGTTCTTTGAGTTACTGGTAAAAAGAGAGAAAAGAAAAATGTAGTATTTATCAATTCCTTTAAAGGAAAATAAGTAGTCAGGACTCTAACGATACAAAGTGAATTTTTTACAATGGAGAGTTTGATCCTGGCTCAGGATAAACGCTAGCGGCAGGCCTAACACATGCAAGTCGAGGGGCAGCGGATAGAGTAGCTTGCTACTCTTGCCGGCGACCGGCGCACGGGTGCGTA